>JBDKSM010000134.1:0-45553 GCA_039680665.1 Syntrophaceae bacterium
TGCTCAAGCGGGTCGGCAGGACAGGGAAGGAGTAGCAGGCCAGCAGCTCGTTGCCTTCCAGCTCGCCCAGCTTGGTTTTACCGGCCGACAGGCAGGCCTGGATAATCTGTTCGGCTTTGGCTTTATCATGGCTGAGGACCAGGGGGGCCAGATGCTGCCGGTTCACCCAGCGCGAAAACCGGTACAGGGCGGCAAAGGCGTTGGCGGCGTTTTCCGGGAAGCGATAGACCGGGTAGCCGTATTCCTGGAGGTATTTCACGCCCTGCGAGACGTCCACCACTCCCATAAAGCAAGACAGGATAGGCTTTTGCGAACGCTGGGCGATCTGCACGATGGCCTTGGCCGTCTCCAGCGCGTTGGTCATGGACTGCGGCGTCAGGATGACCAGAGCGCCGTCGACGTTCTCATCACTGATGACGGCCGAGAGGGCCTTCTCGTAGCGGTCATAGGGCGCATCCCCGATTACGTCCACCGGGTTATGGATATTGGCCGTGGCCGGCAGATGGCTGGCAAGGGCCTCGATGGTGTCGGGTTTGAAGCGGGCCAGTTCCAGTCCGGCCGACATGGTCATGTCCGTGGCGATGATTCCCGGGCCGCCGGCATTGGTGACGATCGCCACCCGGTTGCCGCCCGGGATCTTGCGGATGTGTTTGCCGAGCAGGCTGCGCTTCTTGAAGGCAAACGCACTGGCGAAGTCGAAGAGCTCGTCGATGGTATTGCAGCGGATGATGCCCGCCTGCTGGAAGATGGCATCGTAGATGGCCTCCGACCCGGCCAGGGCCCCGGTATGTGATGCGGCCGCCTGGGCACCGGCGCTCGTGCGGCCCGATTTGATCGCCAGGATGGGGGTGGGACGACTGCCGGAGGTTATCTCCTTGACTTCATCGATGAATTCGCGGCCACGGCGCAGTTCTTCCAGATAGATCATGATCACGTCGGTATCGAAATCTTCATGGAGGTAGCGCAAGAGATCGAGCTCGTCCACATCGGCCTTGTTCCCGATGGAGATGAATTTTGAAAAGCCGAAGTCGCGGTCGGCGGCGAAATCCAGGACCGATGTGCACAAGGCGCCGCTCTGGGAGATGAAGGAGATATTCCCCGGCTGCGGCATGCGTTTGGAGAAGCTGGCGTTCAGCCGCACGCTATCAACCGGATTGATCACCCCCAGGCAGTTGGGGCCGACCAGCCGTACCCCTGCGGCACGGCACCGTGAAACGATCTGGTCCTCGATCTCGCGGCCTTCGCCACCTACCTCGCGAAAACCGGCGCTGACGATGACCACGCCGTGCACTCCCTTTTCGATCACCTCTCCAATGGCCGTAAGGGCGAGCTTGGGCGGCAGGATTACAATCGCCAGATCGACTGCCTCCGGGATATCGAGGATGCTCTTATAGGCCTTGTTGCTCAGGATGGCGTTGGCCGTGGGGTTGACCGGGTAGAGCGTCCCGGTGAACCCGCCCTTGATGATGTTGGCAAAGATGTCGTAACCGACCTTGCCCTTGGTGGTTGAGGCGCCCAGTACCGCTACTGATCGTGGTGAGAAAATGGCTTCGAGCTCGTGTGCCATACGGTCCTCCTTGCTGGTATTTCCACGCCCGGCACCTGCCGGCGTGTGTGCGGCCTGACAAATATCCTACTGTACTTCCCCGAGTCAAGTCTCCATCCTCGGGAGTACGAGTGGGCACCCTTTATAATACCTTTCCCTTCGAAATAAGCAATCTGCTTGGTAAGGGGGCTATTTCAGGATGAACAACGGGATGCCGCTGGCCTTGGCCCTATCCAAGGAGCCACCATATGAAACCCGGCGGAGATTGACTGCCATGCGGATCGCCAGATAGAACGGGCAATGATGGGCGCCTCTCGGAGGCCACCTTGCGATACTGGGGATTCTGGATCGGGGCATTGATCAAGACCCTGATCTCCTTGTTCAACACGATCTTCATGGGCTGATCCGTGACTCACGAGGCACGGGAGCACCCTTTTGATCTCGCCCTGGAAATTGCTGATGCTTAGGTTCATCGGCTCCCCTTCATTGAATGAATGACGCAACCGCGCGCTTCATGATCTGACGTCGACGCATGCAACTTAGATTCACATTTCATTCAACACCGTTAAACATACCTTTCAATACAGCGCGATATTTACAGAAAAGCCTTCACATTTGCAGTTCGGTTCTTATCAGATATTATTCAATGGTAACGGTATCTTGCACGGTTATCGCCTTCGGATCGCATGGTTTGGCACGAAGTATGCCTTATCAGGGGTATCACGTAAACATAAGGGAGGATAGAACAATGAAAAGGACAGCCCAAACAGCCATCGTGGCCCTCTTCGTCATCATGATTACTGCCGGGTTTGCTTTTGCCGCCGAGGCGACTACCGGCACGGGGAATTTCCCCTATTTCCATCTGGGTTGTCTGATCATGGGCGGGCTTACCATCGTTTCCTTAAAATATCGCTTTGAAAAGATCTATCTCAGCGAGGCCGTTGGTTCCTTTGCGCTGTATGCCGTGCTCATTGCCTTGTTCACCTCGCCGGCCATTGAGGCCGTTAAAGTCTTGGTGAGCTAGGAATGAAGGCAATCCCGCCCTGTCCTTCCATGGGCGGGATTGCTGTAATACATGATGGATAGATTAACCCGGACCTTCATTTGACCGCCAGGAGTTGTTGACCTTTTAAATATATTATTAAATAAGATTAAGCTTTCCCGGATTGTGACAATATGATAAGCCGAAGCTTCAAGGTTCATACCTAAAGAACCTCCCTTTTAGCAGGTCGCCAATGACCTGCTTTTTTTTGATCTTAATTCGGGGGCCAGGACATCTCTGGGAGGCGATAGTCTCTCAGGGAAGCAACAAAGCCCAGGCGAGCCGCTTCATTTTCAAGAATAAAACGGGGTCTCGTTATATTTTCAGGAGGTATGGCTTTTACCGTCCTTGTCCGATGTCCCTGCGCGTGCACGGGGTATCCCCGCGGCTCTGTTTTAAGCTGACGAGTCCGCCTTGTGGGCGGCGGCTTGGCCGGCCTGCCGCAAGATCTCAACCCCGGCGCTCGTACCAATGCGGTTAGCGCCCGCCTCGATCATGGCCAGCGCGCTTTTCAAATCCCTGATCCCTCCCGAGGCCTTGACCCCGGCCTTATCGCCCACGATCCGGCGCAGCAGGGCCACATCTTCAAGCGTGGCTCCGCCGGTGCTGAAGCCGGTGGAGGTCTTCACGAATGACGCCCCGGCACTTACGATGCGCTCGCAGGCCGCAATCTTTTCCGCCTCGCTCAGGAGGCAGCATTCGATGATGACCTTGACCAGGGCGCTCTCCTGGGCGGCCTGAACCACCGCGGAGATGTCGGCCTCCACGGCCGTCAGGTCGTCGCCCTTGAGGGCCCCGATATTGATGACCATATCGATCTCCCGGGCGCCCTGTTTGATGGCGGTTTGGGTCTCGAAGACCTTGACCGCGGTGGCGCTGGCGCCCAGGGGAAAGCCGATTACCACACAGGTTTTGACCGGGCTCCCTTCCAGCTCTTTGCTCACCAGGGGCGCGAAGTACGGATTGACGCACACGGCTTTGAAGGCGTGCTCCCGGGCCTCGCGGCAAAGGCGTATGACCTGTTCCGCTCTCGTTTCGGGCTTTAAGATGGTATGATCGATGTATTGGGCCAGGTCCATATGCTCCTCCCTTTTAGTCAAAGTGTACACCCTTGAGCAGGCCTTCGATCTCATCACGGTACGGCATGGCGGGCGCCGTGCCCAGCTTGGTGACGGACAAGGCCCCGGTGGCGTTGGCGAATGCCACGGCCTTGGCGATAGCATAGCCTTCGGCCAGGGCGACCGCCAGGCCGCCGTTGAAGGCATCCCCCGCACCGGTCGTGTCCACGACCTTTACCGGGATGGGTTCGATGACGCGCGCTTCGGCGCCGTCGACCAGTAGCGCCCCTTTGCCGCCCAAGGTGATGATCACGCATCCGACCCCTTTGTCTTTGAGAACCAGTGCCGCTCGCCGGGCATCGTCGATGGTTTCGATCTTCACCCCGGAGAGCACGGAGGCTTCCGTCTCGTTGGGGGTCAGGATATCGACTTTTGCCAGGAGTGCGTCGGGTAGGGGCTGCGGGGGTGCCGGCGCCGGATTGAGGATGACCTTCACACCCTTGGTGTGCGCGATGCCCACGGCCTGCTCCACCGCCGCCAGATTGGTTTCGAGCTGAGTCAGGAGCACGTCCGCATCCTCGATGCAGTCGCGGGCGGCATCTATCTCAGCCGTCGAGATATGATCGCAGGCCCCCACCGTCACGAGGATCTGATTCTCGCTGGTGTTCTCATCCACCATGATGAGGGCCGTGCCGGTCGGGAACCGTTCGTCCCGCAGGATATGGCGCTCAGGCATGCCTTCCCTGCGGAAGCTGTCCAGCGCGATCTGCGCGAACGGATCTACGCCGATCTTGGTGATCATGGTCACCTCGGCCCCGGCGCGGGCCGCGGCGACCCCCTGGTTGGAGCCCTTGCCGCCCGGCCCGATCTGGAAATGCGTGCCTTTGACGGTCTCCCCGTGCACCGGCAGACGCGGCGCGCGGGCCATGAGGTCCACGATGAAACTGCCCATTACCGTTATGCGTGGTTTAGCCATAGCGCTCCTTTATACGATTTCCGTTCTCGACACATGGAGTTAGCGGCGGGTCAGGCTAAGAGGTCGTTCTGCGGCGCAAGCCAGCGGATCAACCTGAGCAGCTTCCAGACGCGGCGCCCGAAGGCCACGGTCCTCCGTACCTGAGGCGGAAAACCGGCGGGATCTGTACGGGCGGGCGTTTGAACCGCCTCGCAGCCTTTCAACGCCCCCGGGAGCTGCCGTATATCGTCCACCACGGCCTGCGCGACCGCCATGATCATGGGATGAGGCCTGCCGCAGGCCAGGCTGCGCCCATCATTGCAATAGATGACCAGCGGCTTGCCGCAGGCAAAGGCCACGGCGGTTTCCACGACCCCGCCCTCATCCGGCACCCGGCCGTTCATGTTAAAGACAAAGCCGTCGCAGCGCTCGACGATCTGATAGATATCCAGGGCGAAGACAGCCTTGTTGACCAGGATCTGGAGGGGCTTGAATATCCAGGCATTGGCGAGCGGCGCATCCACCTGGTTCATGACAAAGGCCTCCACCCCGTCGCGTTGCGGTAGAAAGGTCTGATAGCCGGCATCTTCCAAGGTCTGCGCGATCGAGCGCATGACGCCCAGCTCCTCGGGACAGAAGAGCGGGCCCGAGCAATAGACGATGCGGGGCCGTTTCATACTGTCCTCCCGAAGGGGATGAGGGCCAGCTCATCGCGCAAGGCCATGATCTGTTCGCACAGGGCCCCGGCGCCGTGGTGTTCCCTGGTCAGATCCCAGAGCCGGCGTCCCAGAGCCAGGGTGGCGCGTAAATGCGTCGGGACTGCGAAGGAGCCCGTGGTAGAAGTGAGACCCTTGGCAAGTTCGGCCGGCAGCTTGGAAAGGCGGTTGATCGTGGTAAAGGCGGGCGTGAGACCGGTCACCATGGAGTTGTCGTTGCCGTGAAAGGCGCTGCGGTTGTCGTTCTTGTAGATGACCAGCGGTTTGCCGGTCGCGTAAGCCAGAGCGGTCTTGAAGACCCCGCCTTCATCCGGCACGCGGCCGTTCATGGTGAAGACCAGCGCCCGGCAGCGTTCCACGATCTGATAGACCTCCAGGGCCAGAACGGCCTTGGGCAGCACCGCATCCTCTTGGGCGGGAGGAATTTTTGCGGCCTGCTCCCAGACGAGGCCTTCGATCCCGTCACGGTGGGGAAGGTAGGTTCTGAAGCCGGCCTGCTCAAGGATGCGGGCAAGCTCGGACAAGGTCTGCGTTTCCTCGGGGGACCAGTACGGTCCCGCGCAGTATACGATCGTCTCTACGGTATGCATGCTCGTGTGCCCCTCGTCAATGCATCGCAGGAACAGACAGGGTGAAATCCGGTGCCGGCGGGTACATTGTTGGTATAAACGCTAATACTTAGAATATGGTGGAAAGAAACGGCCGTCAAGCGGTAACATGCAGGCCCAAGGTTTGTCCCGGTGCCCAAAGAACCTGAAGGGGAAAAGGACCCTCTTACTATCGATTGCTCCGGCCGGGATTAAGTTCTCTCACCGTGATCCGCGAACCCGTCGTCCGTCATTAGCTAACCTACATTTTTTTAGAATCTGGCGATTTTCCAGAGACCATCGCTGTCTTTCTCGAAAAGCAGTATGTGCGAATAGGTCTTGTCGTTGCGCTTTGTCCGGATATCATATTCGATACTGGTTTCACTGCTCATCTTGATAAGCTGAAGGTCGGCGAGATCGGCCGCGATACTGGCGCGCTTTTCAGGGGTGAGCGTGGAAAACACGTTCAGATAGGACGACTGTGTCCGGCTTGAGATGTCTTTCTCCGCGGCATTGATATCCCCTTTCATCAGAGCGGTTCGCATGGCGTCCCATTTCCGCCTCAGAGATCGATCCAATTCCTGTTGGTCATAGACAATAAAACCGATGGTTTCCGGTATGGATACTCCTTGAATGTGCATCGTGGCTGTAATGAAATAGATGCCGCCATTCAGCACCCGAATTTTTTGCTCGAGCTGATCAACGCGTTCAAGATAGGTTATCCTGCCTCGCCCGGTATCTGAGAAGGCCACCTTTTCAGGCGTAAAATCGGTTTGAATACGTAGGGTTGTTTCAAAGGGGGCCATACCGGCATAATCATCCATTTCAATCAAGAATGGTGGCTCTTTATAATCCATGGTTATTCCAACCTGGGCGTCCTGGACATTTCCTTGGCTGTCGGTTGCCTTAACGTTGATTTGAAAGTTTCCAGGTTCAAGTATCACATGGTGCATGAAGAACTGATCGCCATAAACATGGGCCGGCAGACCGTTGATCGCAACGCCGACATCACCATGAGCTTTACTGCTGACCGTGCCTCTTACCCATAGCGTGTCATGATGAGTGGTTGTTCCATTCTTCGGTTCAATAATCTTCAGGGCGATAATGTTTTTACCGGATGCGCCCTTGGAGGTGATATCGTTTGTTTGTGCTGCACCGGTTTGCGCCGAGGCTTTATCAGCCGCGTTCGGTTGGCCCTTGTTTGCCATGGAGCAGCCCTCGGAGCCCAAGAAAAAGATCTCTCCTGCGATCAGGACAAAATATACCAGGCAAACCAACAGCGTGTTTTTCTGAGAATAGTTTTTGTTCATAGCACCTCCATGGCAGTCTGCGCCGGATAGGCCGGCACACGTCGGGGGGGCTTTTGGTGACCTATATACCACTGAAGGGCGCATTGCGGCAAGCGGGCAAATACATTTATGGGGAATTTTTGCGGTTAATCCAGGGGAAAGCACGATGGCATGATGGAAAGCGCCTGTTTATGGGATCTGTAATGATTTCGCTGCTCAGGGCCCATTGCTTGACACGGCATATCATTTGTGTAAGAATGTTTCGTAAAAGAAGCATTTTTCCAAAAAGGTCTATGCCTATGAGTCATACGCCAACGAAAACGGACCGTGAGCAGATTGGGGCGCAGGATATCTCTCACCCCGAGAAGTCGGCAGGTGTCACAGTACCGGAGACGGGCGCATCATCGTCAATGGAGATCACCCCGGTAATCCTTGTGCAAGATCTGGATGAGCCGATCCAGCAACTCAAGAAGGACGAGATGCCCCAGGAACAGTTGCAGGACAATTATAGCCTTCGCATCCTCATGACTCTTCGCCATATCATGCATTATGTCGACAGCTATTCCCGTCAGCTTATCATGGAGTGCCAGATTACCGGACCACAGTTGATCTGTCTCCATGCCATAGAGAAGAGCGGCCCTCTCACGCTGTCGGAGCTCGGTAGACAGGTGAGCTTGAGCATGAGCACGACCAACGGGATCATTGACCGGCTCGAGCAGAAAGGCCTTGTCCGGAGGGAGCGTACCCACCACGACCGCCGCAAGGTTCTCATAACCATAACGCCAGAGGGGAAAAGCCTGAGGGCGCGAGCGCCCGTGCCTCTCCAGGGGAGACTTATTCAGGCGATATCCGATATGCCGGAATTGGAACAGGTCACCGTAGCGTTGGCGCTGGAGAAAATTCTCGGCATGATGAAGGATGTGGATTAGGTCGTTAAACCCGAACGCAAATATCTTTGTTGCGCAATTGTATCAGCGAATAGGAGGTGCTCGTCAGGCCGCGCCGTGCAACAGGCTTTTGCCAAAACACGAGGAGACCAATGGCTGAAAAAATAGTTATCAAAAACCTCTTCAAGATCTTTGGTCCCAGCCCTGACAAGGCGATCAAGCTGTTTAAGGAGGGCTGCTCCAAGGAAGAGATCCTGAAAAAAACCAGAAACGGCGTAGGTGTCGCCGATGTATCCTTTTCCGTCAACGAGGGGGAAATCCTCGTGGTCATGGGCTTATCAGGCAGCGGCAAGTCTACGCTGGTGCGTTGCATCAACCGCCTGATCGAGCCCACCGCCGGGAAAATATATCTCGATGATATCGAGGTGAACGCCCTGTCGAAAGAAGGGCTCCGTGAGCTCAGACAAAAACGCTTCGGCATGGTATTCCAACATTTCGCCCTGTTCCCCCACCGGGACGTGGTCAGCAACGTTGAATTCGGCTTGGAGATTCAGAAGGTGAACCCCAAAGTCCGGAGAGAGCGTGCCATGATCGCCCTGGAACAGGTGGGGCTGATGGGGTGGGAGCACTCCTACCCGTCGCAGCTCAGCGGCGGCATGCAACAGCGTGTCGGGCTCGCCAGAGCCCTGGCTCTTGATCCTGACATCATGCTCATGGACGAGGCCTTCAGCGCCCTGGACCCCCTCATCCGCAGGGACATGCAGGACGAACTCCTCAAACTTCAGGAAAAGATGCACAAGACCATTATCTTTATCAGTCATGACCTCGACGAGGCCATGAAACTGGGCGACCGGATCGTAATCATGAAAGACGGTGTCATCATCCAGCATGGCACGGCGGAAGAGATCCTTACCAACCCCGCCGATGAGTATGTGCGGAAGTTTGTGGCCGAGGTGGACTACTCAAAGGTGCTCACCGCGGCCTCCATCATGAAGAATCCCATCGAGGTGGCGAGCTACACCCATGACGGACCCCGCGCCGCCCTGTGGAAGATGAATCGGGCCGGCATATCGAGCATCTTTGTCCAGCACAAGGGAAGGCTTGTGGGGATCGTATCCGCGGATGAAGCCACCCAGGCCTTGAAGCGCGGAGAGAATGACCTTGCGGGCATCCTGGTCAGGGATATCCAGAAAATTTCACCCGACACTCTCGCCACCGACATGTTGCCGCTGCTCGCCGTGAATAGCCCGCTGCCCGTGGTGGATGGAGATGACCGCCTGCTCGGGGTAATCGTGCGAGGCTCGCTGCTGGCAGCCCTTTCTGAAGGAGTCGTCGACCATGGAACTTTATAAGATTCCCATAGGCAAGTCCATCGAATGGATGATTGATTTTTTCACGGATCACTTTTCCTTTGTCACCAAATCCTTTTCCGTCATCATAGAAAAGGGCATCGAAATCATCACGGACACCCTCATGTTCCCCCCGGAATGGGCCCTCATCCTCCTGTTCAGCGGGGTGGCATACTTCGTTTCGAAAAAGACAAAGGTCATGGTACTTACCTTGGTGGGGCTCAGCCTGATATGGAATATGGGGCTCTGGGAGCCCACGCTCAATACCATCGCCCTGGTCCTGATATCCACCCTCTTTGCCGTTGCCCTGGGGCTTCCCCTCGGGATCCTCGCCGCGCTCAGCGGGAGGAGCCATAAGATCATCATGCCCGTCCTCGATGTCATGCAGACCATGCCGGCCTTTGTCTATCTGATACCGGCCATTCCCTTGTTCGGACTGGGTCCGGTGGGTGCCATCTTCGCCACGGTGATCTTTTCCATGCCGCCCGCCATACGACTCACCTGTCTGGGTATCCAGCAGGTACCGGCGGCATTGGTGGAGGCCGCGGACGCCTTCGGGAGCACCAAGACGCAGAAGCTCTTCAAGGTCCAACTCCCCATGGCCACACCAACCATCATGGCGGGGATCAACCAGACCGTCATGCTTTCACTCTCCATGGTGGTCATTGCAGCCATGATCGGCGCCAAGGGCCTGGGAGGAGAGGTCTGGAAGGCGATTCAGAGGCTGCAGATGGACAGTGGTTTCGAGGCGGGCATCGCCATCGTGATCATTGCCATGATCCTGGACAGGATCCTGCAACAGATCGGCAGAGAGAGGAGAACAACCCCGGCATGAGTGGGATTCCCTTCAACATTCGCGCGTGTCAGAAAAATCAGAGAAAGGAGTACTGCATGAAACGAATAGGTTTTATAATCATCCTGTTGTGTCTTTTGGTCGGGTTCCCCCCGAACGCGGAGGCGGCGAAAGGCACCGTCAAGATCGCCTATGTGGAGTGGGCCTGCGCCACGGCCAGCGCCAACGTGGTCAAGGCCGTGCTGGAGGAGAAACTGGGATATAAGGTCGATCTCCTGCCTGTCAGTGCCGCCGCAATGTGGCAGGCCCTGGCATCGGGTGATGTGGACGGAATTACAACCGCCTGGCTGCCGCATACCCACCAGCACTACCTCGATAAGGTGAAAGACAAGGTGGTGGATCTCGGCGTAAACTGTGAAGGCGCCGCCATCGGACTCGTGGTGCCGACCTATGTCACCATCGACTCCATTACGGAGCTCAATGCCCATGCGCAAAAATTCAATGGCAAGATCATCGGCATTGATCCGGGGGCCGGTATCATGAGCCTGACGGAAAAGGCCATCAAGGACTATCAGCTGACCGATATGAAGCTCATGGAAGGCTCAGGGGCCATGATGACGGCCGTGTTGAGGGACAAGATAAAGAAAAAGGAATGGGTCGTGGTCACCGGATGGACCCCGCACTGGAAATTCGCCCGCTGGCATCTGAAATACCTCAAGGATCCCAAGGGGATTTACGGCGGAGCGGAAGAAATCCACACCATCGTGCGCAAGGGCCTCGACAAGGACAAGCCCGAGGTGTACCGGTTCCTTGACAAGTTCCACTGGACGCTCGCCGATATTGGACAGGTCATGGGGTGGACCGCTGAAGGCATCGCTCCGGAGAAGGCGGCCAAGCGCTGGGTAAAGGAAAATCCGGCCAAGGTGAATGCCTGGCTGAATTAGGATAGGGAGATATAGACAGAGACGCCTGACACCCGATCTCTTGATGGGGGGCAAGCAGCTACAGGTCGCTGTGGCAACAGGCCTTGAAATGGCACCTGATCGAGCCGGCCAGGGCTCATTTCAAGGCCTTCCTCCTGCGGAAATACACGCCCCCCATAGACGGCGCCCTTAACCCATGATCTGGTCTGGAGGACCACACTGCCGTCCGAGATTTCCTTGACCAGGATCACCGGAGCCGGAAGCGCCGCCATCGATGGAATTATCCGCGTTGAAAGGCTTGTAGATGATCATCGGGGAGCCGGAGGCGAAATTCGCCGGCGAGCCCTGCAAGGCAGGCGCCGCTGGCCAGGCCCGCGACGCCTGCCGATGACGGCGATGAACAAGGTCGTTTGAATACCGAGCGGGGCGAGTGCGGCAATGACGATAAAGACGAGCAGGGCGATATAGATCAGATGCTCGACTATACCAGGTCTTCCATGTTCAGGCCCCCTTTGGGCGATGTTTTTCTTGCGCCTAAAAAGGATGGTTTAAAAAGAAAATTAAAAACATTTGATTTGTGTCCGATAGAGTAAATAAAGAGTCGTACTATCTATGGAGAATGGCTGAAATCGCAAATCTGATTTTAGGCACAGGTAAAAGGTCAGAAGATATGATGCGGATAAGGACACGATACCTCGCCTTTGGCAGAGCAAAATATTGCCTTTCTCCTTAGGTTAAGGGGGGCACAGCATGAAAAGACGCCTTATCTTTTTTCTGGTTATCGCCGTCGCGGCCCTGTGTCTTGTGTATTGCAGCGGCGGCGGAGGCGGAAGCTCAGATTCGACAAATCCTTCCATATCAGCACAAAGGACGTTGGATTTTGGTGTCGCCCTTATCGATGGCGGTACATCGTCTCGACAATTAATCATATCGAATCGTGGTACAGCGACGCTCGAACTCGGCGATTTATCTCTTTCAAGTAGTTCCGTCTTCCACATCACCAGTGATTGTTCGGGCGAGAGCCTTGCTCCGGGAGAAACCTGCAGTTTGACGCTCAGTTTTACCCCCACCAGCCAAGCCAATTACAGCGCCACGCTGAGAATCCCTTCGAACGACAGTGATAACTCCCCCTTCCGGGTCACTTTAGCCGGGAAAGGCCGCGCCCTGAATCTGAATATTAATGAAGTGCTGACGGAGGGGTGTTCGGATGTTCCCACCGTGCTTAAACTCCTTGTATCCGTCACGGACGGTTCCGGCAACCCTGTTGCCGGATTGGCGGACACAAGCTTTACGGTAGAGGAAGACGGCATACCAAAAGCGATCCATACGTTTACCCATCCAATCACAACGCCTATTTCAATTGATCTGGTATTTGATTATAGCGGAAGCATCAGCGCGGCCGATCTCCTGGCCATTCAAGACGCCGCCAAGGCCTTCGTTGAGCAATTGGAAGACGGGGTCGATGAAGCGGGGGTCATTAAATTCGCCCTCACGATCGGTGATCAACTGGATTTTACAACCGACCAGGCTGCCGTAGAAGACGCCATCGATGCCCCGTATCCAGGAACTACCCAGGGAACGATTCTTTATGACGCGCTCATCACCGCCATAAACGAGACAGCGCTCAGGAGCAACGACCGGCGGGCCATTATCGTATTCTCGGACGGCTATGATGAGGAATCCACGAGCACTTTGAGCGACGTTTCAGACCAGGCGATTCTTAAAGGCGTCCCGATATTTACCATAGCCTATACCGATGCCACACATCCAAAACCAGAAATCATGCAGCAACTGGCCCAGGAAACAGGCGGCGAATTTTACCTGGCCCCATCCTCCGCCCTCATGGAGGGCATCTATGATAAAATTGCGCAAACCTTATCTCAGCAATATTTGCTAGGATATGTCACCACATCAACCGCAGGCGAAACGCTCAATATTAAAGTTACCGTGGATGACAGCGGTGACCTTGGGGAAGCGATAAAACAAGCTGAAGGCTGTTCTTAAGGCCGGCTAAAGGGCACGAAATATTCAGGATTTGTAATGCCTCTTGGGGCAGCGTCTTCGGGCAATCAACCGGCCCGAGCTGGGCGGCTTCTATCGCAGGGGGACGCCAACCCTAGGGACGGAACGCAATCGCGCAGAAGGTGGGATCAATGCCGGGAAGGTTTAGCCTTCCCGGCGTTGATTTTAAATCCAGCCGAGGATGCCGCTGAAAACGATGAGGCAGGCGGCGTCGATGCCCAATATTGTGCCCACGGTGATAAGCTTGCTCTTCATCTTCTCCATGTCATGGACCCAGAAGGCCACGGCAAAGAAGTAGAAATACCCGATGAGCCAGAGCAGCCATGGTGACTTGGCGGTCCACCAGGAATATTCCCATGTGAGCGCGCCCATGGCATTCAGAATCATCTCCACGATCATGGCCGCGGTGGTGAAGCCGATGGCGATGAGCAACCGGTTGGGGATGCCGAAGATCTTCATGTGCTTGTCCTCGGGCAGGGCCAGGCAGGCTACCACGCCCATGACGGCGAACATCATGGTGATCTCGATGTTGAGGCCGATCAGGATCAGGTAGGAGGTCTCGTTGCCGGGCGTGCCCCAGACCGGGGCATACTGGGTGAAGTAGAACACCAGCCCGTTCCAGATCTCATTGAACCAGTCGCATCCCCAGAGCGCCAGGCCGCCTAAGACCACGTTCCAATTCTTCTTGGTGATCTGTGACTGGTACACATACAGCACCAACAATAGCAAGGTGATGATCTGCCATTTGAACTGGTGCGGGTCGCGCAGGATGGCCAGCGACTGGAGGGAATACGCCGATATGCTGGACGGATCCTTAACCATATCAAGGGCATGTGGTGAAAGCTGAAGCATGGGGATACCTCCTCGATCTGATTTTTTTTATAGTCTACCGATAATTCCACAAGAGTCAAGGTAGAAAATGAATAAATGAATATATTGTTCATTCATTCATTTCCATTGACAGCCCTTCCCCCGGGCTGATAGAAAATTCATGCAGATCGTTATGGTGAAGAAAGACGTCAAGCGCATCCGGATCTATGAGGCCGCCCTGGGGGTTTTCGCGCGCTACGGGTACAAGCGTGCGCGCATGGAGGATGTCGCCCAGGCCCTGGATATGACCAAGGGCAATCTCTATCTGTATGTCAGCAACAAGCGAGATCTCTACGAGAAGGCCGTGGCCTATGCCCTTTTAAAATGGCAGAGCCACGCCAAGCGCGAGGCCGACAAGATCGATGATCCGGTCCAGCAGCTGGCCGTATATTCCACCAAGGGCATCGAGTATCTCCAGCAGGACCCTGTTCTGAAGGCCATCCTGATCGATAACCCCGCCGTGTTTCCGATCTCGCCCCGCGAAGACCCCTTCTACGAGATCAATCGTGCGTCCATGGATATGCTCAAGGATATCCTGAAGAAAGGTGTCAATAAAAAACGTTTCGCCGCAATGGATGTGGACCGCGTGGCCGAGCTGTTCTATTCCATCTATACCCTTTTCATCAACAAGGCTTACATCAAGTCCGAGGGGGAGACGACGCTACGCATGTTCGAGGAAGGGATCGGCATCGTCCTCAACGGACTTCTGGCCCGCAACGGTTGAAAGTGCTACATCGCGTTGCCTTTGTGTCAGCTAAATGAGCTAAATATCAGGCTGTACCGACACGGGCGGCCATGGTATAATGATGAAGCGATACCATCGAGGTGGGTTATGAACATTAAGCTACCGGATACTGATCAGCTTTTTGGACGCTTTTTGGAACTGCTCGTGAATATCCTGATTCTTTACATCATCGTGATTTTGGCCATCGGCCTGGTAAAGACCATTACGGGGGTCCAGGCCCTGATAGGGGCCGCAAGTTTCAGCCAGGGTTTTTCCATCGTGGTCACGGACATTCTGACCTTTCTCGTTATTATTGAACTCTTTAAGGGCTTTGTGGACTACTTCAAGGCCAAGCGCTTCAGCCTGCACAGCATGCTCGATCCGACCATCTTGTTCGTGATCCGGGAGCTGATCGTGACCCTTTACCGGCAACAAATCGAATGGGTCAATCTCTTGAGCTTTGCGGCCCTGATCCTGAGCATGGGCATCTGCCGCACCCTGGCGGTCAAGTACAGCCCCAATTGAGGGGGCGCCGGCGTAAGGCCGCAGCAACCTCCGCTGGCTGACCTGGAAGGCGCGTCTACGAACCTGTTATGTATATGTCCCGATTTTTTCGCGGGAGGGTTTCTTTTCCTGCTGGCTGCGATAATCGATGAGCCTCAGGATATGATTCTTCTCTTCACCGCAGATCTGCTCGACAACCTTCAGGGCGTCCTCCCGCATGAAGGCCATGATTTCCGTAAAGAACATCAGGGTGTCTTTCTCGAAGCGCAGGGCCATTTCCAGGCAGGCTTCGTTCGAGAATGGTTCCGGGATCTTCAGGGGTTTAAGCACCTCGTCGCTCAGGGCCTGGATGAATTTCCCATACCCGCCCACGAGTTCCACCTCCTGAAAGGCGCCGCCGCTGACTTGGTCGAGCAGCTGCCGGTAAAGGCCCAGGTGCCGCTCCTCCTCGGCCGCCAGGAACGCAAGCAGGCTTAAGAGCTTGGGGTCCTTGGCCTGGTCTTTGACCTTCAGGTAAAACTCCCGGCCGCGCTGTTCGATGCTGATGGCCGCATCGAGGGCCGTCTGAGCCGAATGAACCATGTGGGCCGTATCACTCATCGCAAGACCTCCATAGTCTATTATTATAACCGGGATCACCGAGGAATCAAGGTATTGCCGTGCGGTTCCGGGTTCATTCCAGAATAAACGTCTGGCCGTGGCGCAAGGGGATCAGCTTCTGCGCCAACCCGGCTTTGTCCATTTCGCGGCGGATGTCCAGGGGCGGTTGAAAAACCGGTTCGTCGCCGAGTCTGAAGGTGCCCCAATGGACCACCATGAGTTTTTTGGCGCCCAGCTCCTGGAAGGCCTGTACCGTTTCCTGAGGATTGATATGCGAATCTTGCATGAACCAGCGCGGCTCATAGGCGCCGAGATTGAAAATGGCCAGATCGATCCGGTAGCGCTGCCCTATCTCGGCAAAACCCTTGAAATAGGCCGTATCGCCCGAGAGGTAGATGGTGCGACCGGATGCGGTTTTGATGAGATATGATCCCCACAAGGCCTTATTGGGGCCGATAACGGGATTGCGCATGGTCCAGTGGTTGCTCGGCAGGAAGGTGATCTCAAAAGGCCCGATCGTGACCGAGTCGAGCCAGTCCAGCTCGTCCACCCGCCGCGCGCCGTTTTTTCTGATGAGCTTGCCGTACCCGAGGGGACAGAGAATGCGCGCGCGGTGGTGGAAGGCTTTGAGTGATCGCAGGTCGAGATGGTCGTAATGTCCGTGGGTGATCAGCACAGCATCGATTAAGGGCATCTGTTCCGGCGTGAAGGCCAGTGGGCTGAAATCCTTGACGGCCCGGGACAGGCCATACAGCACCGGGTCTACCAGAAGGCTGACGCCTTTTTCGCGCACGAGCACGCTGGCGTGGTTCAGATAGGTGATACTGATGGAATTGCGCGAGATGACGTTCTTCCAGTCGATGGATACCGGCGTCACGGTCTCGTTCGCATAGTCGGGCTGAAAGGGATTGTCGGCCAGGAGCCTCCAGCGCAGGAACTCGATCACGCTGATGCGGCGCCTTTCAAAGGGCGTGAAGGGGTTGATGAACCGTCCTTGCCCGTGATGGATCTTGCGTTGAGCCATGTCCCAGAGGCCCATACCTTCTCCGGCCCTTCCTGCAGAGGCCTCAGCAGGCATTGGCCCAGGCCGTTCACCTGCCATGACCATTCCGGCGATTCCCATGACCGCGAACGCAGCTATGATCGCACCCTTTATCAGAACCGGACCCACGGATGTTTTCTAGGGCAAACGGCCATGAAAAGCAAGGTCTCCTCGTGTCCGACCGGGAAAAAGCCTTCGGCGGTCGAAGCAACGTGTCTGGGATCATGCAAGCCAAGCAGCGCCTAGGCTCTGCGCGTCCGCAGGTATTTTTCCACCCGACTTAAGCCTTCCTCGATCTTGTCCACGTCCAGGGCATAGGAGAAGCGCACCCGGTCGGCCGCGCCGAACCACTCACCCAGGTAGGTGATGACTTTGTAGTCGTGGAACATATCCCAGACGAAGTCACGTGGATTTTCGATTTTGGGCAGGACATAGAAGGCCCCTTCGGGCTTCCACAGATCGAGCCCGAGTGCCACCATGCCCGAGTAGATCATGTTGCGGCGCGATTCCCAAATCTTGAGCTGCTCGTCGATATAGCGCTTGGGCACGGTGGTGGCCGTATAGGCCATCTCCTGGGCAATGATGCTGGTATTCATCGAGGTGTGCGATTTCATCTCGATCACCATCTTGACCAACTCATTATCCAGGGACCAGAGATACCCGACGCGCAAGCCCGTCATGGCGAAGGTTTTGGAAAACGAATTGATGGTAACCACATGCGGCCCCTTGATCAGATAGTTCTCCCGCACATAGATCAGGTCCTTGTAGACCTCGTCGGAAAGGATATACACGCCGTGTTTCTCCGTGATCTTCTCGATGGCCTGCAGGGTATCGATGGCCTCGACCCGGCCGGTGGGGTTCGAAGGCGAGTTGATCAGCACGACCTTGCAGTCCTTGACCTTTTTTTCAAAGTCCGCATATACGATGCGGCCCTCCTTGAGGTCGGTGAAGACCGGTTCGAAGCCGGCAAACTCGACCAGGGGAAGGTAGGAATAGTAATAGGGGCGGCACAGCAGGCATTTCGGCTTGCCGCCGCCTTTCTTCCTGTGGATCCAGGCAATGGCCCTTAAGCCCAGGTCGAGGGCTTCGGACGCGCCGTTGGTAATGACGAAACTGTCGGCCGTGGAGCGCGGATATTGTTTTGCCAGCGCCTCCCTTAAGTTTTCCTGGCCCTGGACGAGCCCATACCGGAAGTCGTTGTATTCCGGCAGGATGTCGTAGACGGCTTTCGGCGGTGGCAGATCGGGTTGCCCTGAACCGAACGATATGACTCCCTCCCCCCGCACGCCGATAAACATCGCCGGCGTAAGTTTCTTTTTACTGTTCATCCGGAGCGCTCCTGATAATTTTCATGTGACCTCCCGCCGCATTGCATAATTACCCTGCTTCCATACCACAATCAAAGCGCATATGTACAAATTTTCGTTGGTCTGGCGGCGACCCCGGCGCCTGTCCTGGGACCCCCAAGCGCCGTCGCCAGGGAAGGCGGCCATCCGCAAGAGCGCCCGGCGGCGTGCATGACGCGCGAGCACGGACCCGCTTGCTTCTCGCCTGTTTTAAACCTATTTTGATAGCCAAGGAGGTCACTATGGCACTCTATCTCGTGCAGCACGGCTTGAGTCTGGCCAAGGAGGTCGATAGCGAGCGCGGACTTTCGGATGAGGGGCGCGTGGAGGTCGAACGCATTGCCGGCGTGGCCAAGGGCTATGGGATCATGGTCGCCACAATCATGCACAGCGGCAAGAAGCGCGCCCGCCAGACGGCCGAGATCATGGCCGCCTCCTTGAATCCGGCGCAGGGGGTAATTCCGTCAAGCGGCATGGATCCCATGGACGATGTCGAACCCTGGGTCAAAAAGCTGGACAGCATGGAGGACCTTATGCTTGTCGGTCATCTGCCTTTTCTGGAACGGCTCGTCTCCCGCCTGATAACCGGTAAGCCGGAGCCCCTGGTCTTCAAACTGCAGAACGGCGGCATTTTGTGCCTGGACAAGCTTTCCGGTACCTGGGTCATCCGCTGGGCCCTCATGCCGCACATCGGATGACACTCTCCCATGCAGGTGCATGTCGGCACCTCCGGGTGGACCTACGATCATTGGCAGGGACGCTTCTATCCGCCTGGCTGCTCGAAAACGCACCGGCTCGAATACTATGCCGGAAAATTTTCCAGCGTCGAGCTGAACGCCACCTTCTATCGCGCCATGCCGGAGCAGACCTTTGCCCACTGGTATGCAAGGACACCGCCCGGGTTTTGCTGGTCGCTCAAGGCCAGCCGCTACATCACCCATATCAAGCGGATAAAGGACGTCAAGGAACCCCTGGAACGGTTTCTCCGTTCAGTGGCGCCCCTGAAGGAAAAACTGGGCCCGATCCTGTTCCAACTGCCGCCGGGCCTGCGCTTTGATGGAGAGGTATTGTCAGCCTTTTGCCGCGCGCTCCCGACCGACCTCAGGATCGCCCTGGAAGCGCGCCATGCAAGCTGGTGCACGGAAAAGGCGCTAGCGACTCTTGAGAGAAACCATATCGCCTGGTGCATATCCGATACCGCCGGCCGCTACCCGTATCTGGAGACCGCTACCGCCGCGTTCATCTATATCCGGCTGCATGGCTCGCGCACGCTCTATGCCTCCGAGTATACCGAGGACGAGCTCTGCGCCTGGGCGCAGAAGATCAAGGCCTGGGGCAAGGAGACTTATGTCTATTTCGATAACGACGCCATGGCCTATGCCCCGCACAATGCCCTGCGCCTGAGCGCGCTGCTAAGGGACACTCCCGGGTGATACGCGGCCGGTGCGGCGGGAGAGGGGCGAGACAATCTGGATGACGCTTTCAGCATGTTCCTTTGGCCGACATGTGGTATGCTCGTCGCGATGGCAACGCAGGTGATGGTAAAACGTTATCGGTGGGCGGTATGATCAGGACCGACTGCCCCGTCACCCCGGCGGTGCGCGTGCTGCGGGAGCACGGAATCGCGTTCACGGCCCACCTTTACCCGTTTGTGGAACACGGCGGCACGCACCATGTGGCCGAATACTTCCATATCTTCGAGCATCGGGTCATCAAGACCCTGATCATGGAGGACGAAAGCAAAAAGCCCTTCATCGTGCTCATGCATGGAGACTGCGAGGTGTCCACCCGGCAGCTCGCCCGGGAGCTGGGCCTGAAACATGTTCAGCCGTGCGAAGAGCGGGATGCACAGCGCTACACCGGCTATCTGGTGGGCGGCATCAGCCCGCTGGGCACCAGAACCAAGCTCCCCGTGCACGCCCAAGCCACCATTTTCGAGCTGGAGCGTATCTTCATCAATGGCGGCAAACGCGGGTTCATGGTGGAGATCGACCCGGCCGCGCTCGATCAGGTCTTTGTCGTAACCAGGGTGCATGCGGCCGTCAGTCAAGGATTGCCGTAGCGTTTTTTTGCTGCTTTTGGGTCTCTTCATGCATGCCCCCGTTCGGGGGAGCGCTGAATAGTTCAACGGTCGGCCGGGCCTGCCTGGGTTCCTTATGGTCTGTTGTTAGACGGCGCTGGAAAACATGCGTTTGAACCCAACGGGCGCCCTGATGCTCTTGCTTACCCGGTATTCGCCCTTATATTCTTCAAAGAAGGAGGAGCATATGCCGAGGGGGGTGCAAACCGAGATCAAGGCCTTGGCCGAGAGCGATCTTAAAGGCATCATCAAGGACAGACAGGGGCCGTACTTTCCGTCGCCGGACGCCTGGGAAGACCAGGTGCTCTACTTTGTGATGCTGGACCGTTTTTCCGACGGCCGGGAAAAAGGGTATAAGGACAATCACGGCAGGATGGTGGCGCGCGGCACATATCCGCCGTTTGCTCTCTCCCAGGCCGGCAATGTCGAGCGCCTAACGTGGGAAACCAAGGGTGGTGGCTGGTGCGGCGGCACGCTCAAGGGCCTGGAAGGCAAGCTGGGATACCTGGCCCGCATGGGCATTACCGCCCTGTGGATCAGCCCGATTTTCAAGCAGGTCTCCTTCCAGCCCACCTATCACGGCTATGGTATTCAGGACTTCCTGGACGTGGATCGGCATTTCGGTCGGCGCCAAGACCTGCAGAAGTTGGTCAAGACGGCCCATACACTTGGCATCCGCGTCATTCTCGATATCATCCTCAATCATAGCGGCAATGTATTTTCCTATTCCGATCCGGGCGGCGGCGCGCCGCTCTATAAGGGGCCTGCCTGGCAATACCGGATATTCGATGTCGCCGGGTTCAATGACCAGGCCGGCAATCCGACCCTGCCGTTTTCTCCGGTGCCGCAAGCCTGGCCGGACGGGGGCATCTGGCCGGCGGAATTCCAAAAGGCGGAGGCCTTTACCCGTAAAGGCTCGATCAAGAATTGGGACTTCGATCCGGAATTCCTGGAGGGCGATTTCGAAGACCTCAAGAACATTCAGCTTGGGGTTGGCCCGGCCGATCATTACCAGGTCTCGCCGGCCTTGAACCATCTCTGCGAGGTGTACAAGTACTGGATGGCAATTGCCGACATTGACGGCTACCGGCTGGATACCGTCAAGCATATGGATATCGGCGCCACGCGTTATTTCGTATCCGTCATCCATGAGTTCGCCCAATTGATCGGCAAGGAGCGGTTCTATATCATCGGCGAGGTCACCGGCGGCCGTACGCGTGCCGTGGAGACGATCAATCTGACCGGCTTGGATGCCGCTTTAGGCGTGGACGATATCCCGGATAAGCTCGAATACCTGGTCAAGGGCTACCGCGACCCTGAAGACTACTTCGCGCTCTTCAGAAATTCCACCCTGGTCGGCAAGGAATCGCACACCTGGTTCCGCAACGCCGTGGTGAACATGTACGACGACCACGACCAGGTCCGCAAAGGCAAGCGCAAGGCGCGCTTCTGCGCGCAGGTGGAAGCCGACAGCAATGGCCCCATCCTGGCGTTGGCCGCCATGGCCATGCAACTGACCACCCTGGGCATCCCCTGCATCTATTACGGCACCGAACAGGGCTTCAACGGCCGGTTCAGCGAGGAAAAGGACGGCAATGACGTTTTTTTACGGGAATGCATGTTCGGGGGCGAGTTCGGGTCTTTCCAGAGCCGGGGCTGCCATTTCTTCATCGAGGACAATCCCCTCTATCAGGAACTCCATAAGATCATCGCGCTCCGCAAGGACATGCTTGCCTTACGCCGCGGCCGGCAGTACCTGCGCGAGATATCCGGGGACGGGGTAACCTTCGGGGTGCCGCATATGCTCGGGGGGCAGATCCGCTCGGTGGTGCCGTGGTCGCGCATCTTCGATAACGATGAGATCATTTGCGCCATCAACACGGATTGCGACGCAACCCGACTGGCCTGGGTGACGATCGACGAGAGCCTGAACATGGTCGGGCAGCACTATACCTGCCTCTATTCCACGGATGCGGGCCAGATCGGCGCACGGATCGATGTGGTGGCCCTGAACGGCAAGGCGGTCCTTTTAAGCGTTCCTCCGGCCGGGTTTGTAATCTATCAGAAAAAGGACTGAGGCCGAAGGGCAAAGGCCCGTGCTCGCGGAGCAAGGCCCGAGGCGTGTCGCCGGCGAAAAGCCTTTACTCGGCCCAGCTCCGGATGCCGCAGCTTTGTTTGCATTGACAGTCCCCACCGTTCTCCCTATACTTCAAACCACTTATATCGATCGCTACGTTAAAATACAAAGGAGGCTTCACTGACATGATTCCATTGAGAAAACCGCTACTGAGAGCACTGAAAACCACCATGGCCTATTCGATGTACATCATCCCGCCGCAAAAGAGTGAGATGATCCATGGGCCGGGCAGCGTGAAAAAGCTCCCCGCCTGGGTCAAGGCCAAGGGGCTGCGCAAGCCGCTGGTCGTCACCGACCCCATGCTGATGGAGATGAAGCTGCTGGACGGCATGTTCGCGGCCTTCGATGGCATCGGCATGCCCTATGCGGTCTATGACGGGGTGCAACCCAACCCCTCGATTAAGAACATCGAGGACGCCTATGCGCTGTACCTGAAGCACGGCTGCGACTGCGTGGTGGGCTTCGGCGGCGGGTCGTCCATGGACTGCGCCAAGGTCGTGGCCGGACGGGTGGTCAAGCCCGCGTTGACCACGGACAAGCTGGGCGGCTACTTCAAGATCATGCTGCCCTTCCCCAAAAGGCTGCCGCGCATCTTCGCCGTGCCGACCACGGCCGGCACCGGGGCCGAGACCACCAGCGCCGCGGTCGTCACCGACCCCCAGAAGAACATCAAGTACGTGGTGAATGACTTCAGCATCCACCCGCATTACATCGCGCTCGACCCCGAGCTGACCCTCGGGCTGCCGCCCTTCTTCACGGCCATCACCGCCATGGACGCACTCTCGCACTCCGTGGAGGGCTATATCGGCGGGGCCCACTGCGCGCTGACCGATGCCTATACGGAGGCGGCGGTCCGGATGATCTTCGATAACGTCGGCAAGGCCATCAAGAACGGTCGCGATATCGAGGCGCGCACGCAGCTCTTGCTGGCCTCGTATTATGCCGGTGTCGTACTCAACCGCGCCTTGACCGGCTATGTGCACCCCTTTGCCCATAAGATCGGCGGCAAGTACCACCTGCCGCACGGACGCGTGATCGGCGCGGTGTTGCCGCTGGTCTTCGAGTTCTACGGCGCCACGGCCCACAAACGTCTGGCCCGGCTGGCCGACGTGATCAACGTGACCACGCCTGATATGAGCGATGCCCAGAAGGCCGCGTCCTTTATCGAGGCCGTCCGCGGCTTCAACCGCACCTACGGCATCGAGGCGACCATCCCTGAGATCAAGGAAGCGGACTTTGCCGAGATAGCGGAATCGATCCACTGGGAATGCATCCCTTATCCCGCACCCAAGATCATGGATGACCAGGATGTCTTTGCCATCTTAAGAAAATTGAAGGGGTGAATCACTGCAGAATCGGAAACTTGAGGCGGCTGCTGAACGACGGATGGTATTCAGCAGCCGCTTGAGCGTTGCGCGGCGCAGGCAGAGCAACTCGCGGCGTCGCACGGTTCACGCAGAGACGCTCGTGCATCGGTCCTCTATCTATCTCAGGCGCTAGCCCTGATAAACGATGCGTCCCTGGCAGATGGTGTAGGCCACGCGGCCTTTGAACTGCAGGCCCAGAAAGGCCGAGTTTTTGGATTTGGAGCGGATGACATCTTCGGTCAGGGTCCAGAGGGCCTCGGGATTTACCAGCGCGATGTCGGCCGGGCCACCCACGCTTAAATGTCCGGCCTCGACGCCTAAGATGCGGGCCGGATTCACCGTGGCGGTGGCGATGAGCTTGAGCAGATCCAGCTTGTGGTCGTAGTGCAGCTTGAGCAGGGCCGGCAGCAGGGTCTGGAGGCCGAGGGTGCCGAAGGGTGCCAGGTCGAAGTCCAGGTCTTTTTCGTCATAGGCGTGCGGGGCGTGGTCACTGGCGATGCAATCGATGATGCCGGCCGACAGGCCGTGAATCAGGGCCATGCGGTCCGATTCCTCGCGCAGCGGCGGGTACATCTTGGCGTTGGTGTCGTAGTCGGCGACGCGCGCTTCGGTCAGGAGCAGGTTGTGCGGGGTGGCGTCGCAGGTGACTCTCACGCCGCGCTCGCGCGCATGACGGATGATGGCCAGGCTGTTGCGGGAAGATACATGCGTGATGTGCAGCGGGATTTTCAGGTCCTCGCAGATGGTCAGATCGCGGGCCACCATGACGTCTTCGGCCAGGCGCGGGATGCCGAGCAGCCCCAGGGACGAGGACAGGGCGCTCTCATGCATGACCCCCTTGCCGCTTAAAGAGAGGTCCTGGCAATGCACGATCAACGGCAGGCCGAAGGTGGCGGCGTATTCCAGGGCGCGGCGCATCATGGAGGCGCTCTCGATGGGACGCCCGTCGTCCGAGACCGCCACGATGCCGGCGATCTTCATGAGGCCCATTTCGGAGAGTTCCTTGCCCCGCAGTCCTTTGGTGACGGCGCCGGCGGGCAGGATGCGGATCAGGCCGATCTCCTTGACGCGTTCCACGATGTACTGGGTGACGCTGGGATTATCGTTGACCGGGTTGGTATTGGCCATGGCCAGCACGGTCGTGACCCCGCCGGCGGCCGCGGCCAGGCTGCCGGTATAGAGGTCTTCCTTGTATTCATACCCCGGATCGCGCAAGTGCACGTGCATGTCGACGAGCCCCGGCATGGCCCACAGGCCGCGCGCGTCGATGGCGTTCTGCTGATGCGCGTCGTTATGGCCGCCGGGGTAGATGCCGGCGATATGCCCTTTTTCAATCAGGAGGTCGCCGGGGCTGTCCAGGCCGCTGGCCGGGTCGAGAATACGAGCGCCTTTAATCCACATTGGAGCCTCCCAGGCAGAGGTAGAGGAGCGTCATGCGGATGGCCACGCCGTTTTCAACCTGGTTTAAGATGATGGCGCGCGGGCTGTCCGCCGTGTCGTGGTTGATCTCCACCCCGCGGTTCATGGGGCCGGGGTGCATGATGACGGCATGCTTTTTCATGCGCTGCATGCGCTGCTGGTTAAGGCCATAAAAGCTGGCGTATTCGCGGTCGCCGGAGAAGAGGTGTTCGGCGATGCGTTCCTTCTGGACCCTGAGCATCATGATCACATCGGCTGAAGGAATGACCGGATCGAAGGCGGTGGATACCTCCACGCCCCAGGACGCGACGCCCGGCGGCAGCAGTGTCTGCGGGGCGACCAGGGTGACGCGGGCGCCCATCTTGGTCAGGCCGTAGGCGTTCGAGCGCGCCACGCGCGAGTGCCGGATATCTCCCACCATGACGACATGCAGGCCGGTAAGCGTGCCGAAGTGCTCACGCATGGAGTACATATCGAGCAGGGCCTGGGTGGGATGTTCGTGGAAGCCGTCGCCGGCGTTGAGTACGCTGCAGGGCATGATCCTGGCCAGGCGCGCCACCGTGCCGGCATAGGGATAACGGATCACGATGCAGTCCGGGTTCATGGCCATGATGTTCTTGGCGGCGTCCAGCATGGTCTCGCCCTTTTCAAAGGACGAGCCGCTTTGCGATATGGCCACGGTATCGGCGCTTAAGCGTTTGGCCGCGATCTCGAAGGACAGACGCGTGCGGGTGCTGGCCTCATAGAAGAGCAGCACCACGGTCTTGCCGCGTAGCGTGGGTACCTTTTTGATATCCCTTTGAGAGATCTCCTTGAACGAAGGTGTCATATCGAGGATGGTCTCGATCTCTCCGGCCGCCAAGTCGGCGATCCCGATCAGATCCTTGTGGGGCCAGTTCATCGTTTAACCTCGGATATGAGTACTTCCCCGAGCGCGGTTTCATCTTCGGGGATCAGGATTTTGAGGACCTTATCGGGTGTCAGGCCCACCACCCGGCCGACAAAGTCGGGCTGGATGGGCAGCTCGCGGCCGCCGCGGTCGAAGAGCGTGAGCAGGTAGATGCGGCGCGGGCGGCCCAGATCGATGATGTGTTCGATGGCGGCGCGCACGGTGCGGCCGGTATTGATCACGTCGTCCACCAGGATCACGATCTTGTTGCTCACATCGAAGGGGATCTCGGTGGGCCTCACCTCGGGATATAAGCGCTTGGAGAGATCGTCGCGGTATAGGGCGATGTCCAGGACGCCCAACGGCAGGGATGCGCCGGTTTTGGCTTCCAGGAGCCTGACCAGGTGCCGGGCGATATATTCGCCGCCGCTGCGGATGCCGATAAAGACGACATCATCCCACCTCGTGAAGCGTTGTGTCAGTCCACGCACCAGCTTTCTCAGGAGGGTCTGGATCTCCCTGGGATTGAGGGTTTGCGTCGTCATGAACCGCTCCTATTTGACCAGGTGTCCGATGCGCGCCAGGCGGTTGAGCATGTTGCCGTGTTCATAGGAGAAGTAGATAATCAGCGCCTTGCCCTTGATGTTTTCGACGGGCAGCTGTCCCCAAAAGCGGCTGTCATAGCTCTGGTCGCGGTTGTCGCCCATGGCGAAGACATATCCCTTCTGGATCACCACTTCAGGCATGTTGTCGCGCATGCGTCCCTGGCCTTCGGTGACGATGTAGGGATCGGTATACTTTTCATGCCCGGTCGTAAACACCTTTCCGTTCACATACACCTTTTTGTCGCGTACGGCGATGGTATCGCCGGGCAGGCCGATGACGCGCTTGACAAAGTCAATGGAGGTGTTGTTGGGGAAGGAAAAGATGATCACGTCACCGCGGTTGGGTACGATATCCTTGCCCCAGAGTTTATGGGTGGTGAAGGGGATGGTCATGCCATAATTGTACTTGGTGGCCAGGATATGATCCCCCTTCAGGAGGGTGTCCTCCATCGATGAAGACGGGATGCGGTAGGCCTGCAGGAGAAACGCCCGAATGATCAGCGCCAGGATCAGGGCAATGATCAGGGCTTCGGTCCATTCCCGCACGGCGCCCTTGTTCTGGCGCGTTTGATCCGTATCCTTTGGTGAAACCACATCCAATTCGGCGGTACGCGGTTTGTTCAACGCTTCACTCCTTTTTCGGCTCTTTACCATTGATCAGGGCGCCGATGCGATCCAGACGCGGCGCGTGATTTTGCCCATCCCAAGAGAAGTAGATGATCAGCGCTTTGCCCTTGATGTTTTCGACGGGCAGCTGCCCCCAGAACCGGCTGTCGTAGCTCTTGTCACGGTTGTCGCCCATGACGAAGACATGACCCGGTTCGATCACGATGGGACCCAGGTTGTCGCGGGCCTGGTTGGGTCCGTCGCTCAGGAGGAAAGCGTCCGTAAACTTTTCGTGCCCGTTCAGATATTCCTTGCCGCCTATGAGCACGCGTTTGTTCTTGATCTGCAGCGTATCGCCGGGCAGGCCGATGACGCGCTTGACGAAGTCCAGGGATGGTTCCTTGGGGAAGGTGAAGATGACCACATCACCCCGCTGCGGGACGATATCCTTACCCCAGATCTTATAGGTCGTGAAGGGGACGGTCATGCCGTAGGAAAACTTGGTGGCCATGATATGATCGCCCTTCAGGAGCGTATCCTCCATGGACTGGGACGGGATTTTGTAGGGATGCAGAATGAAGGCCCGGATGAAAAGGGCCAGCACCAAAGCGATGACCAGGATCTCGATCCATTCCCGGCCGGTGCTTTTGGTCGTGAGGCTTTTCATTCTCTCCCTCCTTGATTACTCCCCATTCATCCCAGGATCACCACTTTCTATCCAACGGATGGTCATCCCTTGTCAAGGGTTTAAGCTCCCTCAGGTCGCTTGATGTATCTCGGGCGCCTTTTGCGGCGTTACAGGACGGTGTAACCCTTGACGCGCAGGTATGCCTTCACCTCGCGGATGCTTAAGATCCGGAAATGAAAGACCGAAGCGGCCAGGACGATCTGGGCTCCGCCTTGAGCCACGGCTCGGTGAAAATCCTCAAGCTTGCCGGCCCCGCCCGAGGCGACCACGGGGAGCTGCACGGACTGGGAGACGGCCCGCGTGAACTCGATATCGAAGCCCTGCTGGGTGCCGTCGCCGTCCATGCTGGTAGGCAGCAGGCAGCCGGCCCCGAGTTCCTGGCAGCGTGAGGCCCAGGCGATGGCGTCCTGGCCGATGGGCTGCTTGCCGCCGGAGACGACCAGTTCGAAGCCTGAGGGCATGGCAGGGTTGCGGCGGGCATCGATGGCGACCGTGATGCTGGCCGGACCGAATTTGCGGGCCGCCTCGCGCACCAGCTCAGGATTTTTCACCGCGGCCGTGTTGATCGAGACCTTGCTGGCGCCGGCGGACAATACGAGATCGATATCCTCCAGCGAGGAGATTCCTCCCCCCACGGTCAAAGGGATCGAGATCACGGCCGCGACGTTTTTGACCCATTCCAATCTGGTCTTGCGGTTTTCAAGCGTGGCCGCGATATCGAGTATGGCCAGCTCATCGGCGCCTTCGGACTGATAAAATCGGGCATGTTCCACCGGGTCTCCGGCCTCGCGCAGATCGACGAAATGGACGCCTTTCACCACCCGGCCGTCCTTCATGTCAAGGCATGGCATGATTCTGATCGGTTCCATAGAGACTCCTTTCACGCATGGCATCGTGCCTGTTCGACTGCACAATTTGTGTCTATATGCAAACACAGAACAGCCGGGAAGTGCAACGTATTTCACACGGCATGCCTCCTCCCATATGTTGTAACGGGCCGACTGAGCCTGCGCATGATGCTTGTCATTGACAGCGGACAGTGAGGGTCCTACTCTGATGAGAGAGGCCAGAGACCTCAAGGGGGTACTATGGAAAACCGGGCAGAGATCGAAGCGTTACTCAAAGAGTTGTTCGCCTCCCAGCAGTTCGCCGTGCTGGCGACCCAGGATAAGGGACAGCCGTATGTGAGCCTGATGGCCTTCGCCCACACCGAGGATCTGGAGGGCCTGATAGTTGCCACGGACCGCGGCACGCGCAAATTCACCAACCTCCTGTCCAATACCCGCGTGGCCGTGATGATCGACAACCGCTCCAACAGGGGAACGGATACCGAGACGGCCACGGCGGTAACGATCCTGGGGCAGGCTCTGGAACTCAGCGGGGAGGAGCGGGAACGGCACCTGGCGGCCTATGTGCGCAAGTACCCGCACTTAAGCGCGTTCGCCCGTTCTCAGAAATGCGCGCTGATCCGTATCGCCGTGGAATCGTATTATGTGGTCAGTGGTTTGTATGACGTGCGCGAGCTGCATTTCAAGGCTTGACGGGCAGACCATGATCCGGCGGTGCACGGCTGAAGATTTCGAGGCCATCTACGCCATTATCAATGACGCGGCCCAAGCCTACAAGGGCATTATCCCGGACGACCGCTGGCATGAACCCTATATGTCCCGCGCGGAGCTGGCCCAAGAGATAGCGGCCGGCGTGGTGTTCTGGGGGTATGAAGAGCAGGGCGCGCTGATCGGGGTCATGGGCATCCAGGACGTGCGGGACGTGACCCTGATGCGGCATGCCTATGTGCGCACGACCAGGCGGCGCGGCGGTATCGGAAGCGCGCTCCTTGAAGCGCTGCTCACGAAGACCTCCCGGCCGGTCTTGATCGGCACCTGGGCCGCGGCCGATTGGGCCGTGCGCTTCTATGAACGCCATGGATTCCGGCTCGTAACGCCAGAGGAAAAAAACCTGCTCCTGAAAAAATACTGGTTTATCCCTGAACGTCAGATCGAGACCTCGGTGGTGCTCGCCGATCAGAAAGGCCTTGAGCTTCTTCGGCCGGCATGAGATATACCGGCGCTTAAGGAGAGTATAAGGATATGTTCTTACCCATCGGCGACACCCCCAACCAGCCGGGGTATACCCCCTGGATGACCTGGCTGCTGATTGCGGCCAATGTGGCGGTCTATCTCTTGATCACCGTGCCGCTTTCGACCCAGGGCGTTGATCTGAATGACCCGCAGGTGCGGGAATTCATCCGTTTGATGGCGCCTAATCTCCCGGATGGCATGAGCGTGCGGCAGTTCATTTCGCAGATAAGCGCCTACGACCTCTTTACCTTCATGCACGGGTATAAACCCGGCGCGCCCTCGGTGGCGGACCTGTTCACGGCCATGTTCCTGCACGGGGGCTTCCTGCACCTCTTCGGCAACATGCTCTTCCTCTGGATCTACGGCGACAATATCGAGTACCGTCTGGGCCGGATAGGCTTTCTGGCGGCGTATCTTTTCACGGGCGTGGTCGCGACCTTGGTGTTCGCTTTCTTCGCCGGGTATTCGTTGACCCCGATGGTGGGGGCCTCCGGCGCCATCTCGGGCGTGCTGGGCATGTATTTCATCCTCTATCCCAAGAACCGGATCAAGGTTTTCGTGCTGCTCTTCCCCTTCTTCATGAACACCATCCTGGTGCCCGCGCGGCTGGTGCTGGCTATTTTCATCGTCATCGACAACCTGTTGCCCTGGATGGTCGGCGCGTCATCGGGCGTGGCCCACGGCGCCCATATCGGCGGCTTTTTCGCCGGCCTCGCCATTGCCTGGATCGGCGAACAGGTCGTATGGCAGAGGCCCTGGAAGGATAGCTACTGGCGCATGGGCTTAAGCCCCGCCCGGAAGACATCGCCGGATGGAGGCGTACCGGGAGCGCCGCTTACTGATCTGCGCGCGGCCCTCCACCAAAACGCTCCGGCACAGGCGCTGGAGGCCATCGCTAAGCTTGACCGTAAAGACCTGGCCGCCATCGCTCCGGCCGAATGCGTTACCCTGGCCGAATGGCTGGAGGATGGCGGCCACCCGATTGCCGCCACGCACCTGCTCAAGGGCTGCCTTGCGCGCCACGGCCAGGCGCAGGACCTGGCGGATGTCTATCTCATGCTGGGGTTGATGCGCCTGAAGCAGGGCCAGCCGGCCGCGGCCTATCAGTATCTCTTGAGCGTCTTCGACCACAACCCCAGCGAGCAGACGCTGCAGCGCGCCCGCGAGGCTTTGACGCGCATCAATATCTACCGTAGCGCCGGGAAGGGAATTGGGAGGGCTTAAGTCTTGAACGACATGGTGGGGGATGCCTTGGAGCGAGCCCTGGTTCAGGCCTTGGGTATCTACGAGCACGCCGTGCGCTACCTGCATCCGCCCCAGATCGCGGACCTGCAAGAAAGGCTCAAACCGCATGTGGTGGCCCTTGAGCAGGCTTTGGAGCAGGCTGAGAACGCCCCAGGTCTGTCGGCGGAATTCCTTCAAGGCATGCACCTGATCTTTGAAGCGCTGTGTCTCTTCCTGGATATCGGCCAGAGGGTGCAGGCCTTAGCGTTCATCCTCAAGTCGCTACGCAAAGGCAGTCAGGCCCTGGAAACCCTCTACCCCTTAAGGCACGCCTATCCGGCGCTGGGCGATGTGTTCCTGGAAAAATCCGTGCTGGGCCGCAAGGCCGATCTGGACCCGGTGGTGCCGCCACAGGCCACGGTCGGACTGATCCATTACAGCCCGGATGATGACCCCTACGCCAGAGGGAGCTACAGTCTCTATGTCCCGGAATCCTATGATGGGAGCAGTCCCTGGCCGTTGGTGGTGGCCTTGCACGGCGGCTACGGCCATGGACGTGATTTTTTATGGATGTGGCTCAAGGAGTCCAAGAGCAGGCGCTTTCTGCTCTTGGCGCCCTCCTCCAGGCTTCAGACCTGGAATATCGTGAAACCGGACTATGATTACGCAACCCTGCTCTCAGCGCTGGAAAGGATACACAATGCCTGGAATGTCGACCCCGACCGCATGCTGCTGACCGGCTTATCGGACGGTGCCACCTATGCGTTGGCCTGCGGACTGACGGGAAATTCTCCGTTTTCGGCCTTAGCGCCCATCGCGGGGGTGCTGCCGCCCATGGGGCTCAAGCCGGCCCGAGGCAAGCGCGTATTCTGGGTGCATGGCCGGCATGACTGGATGTTTCCGGTGCGCCAGGCCAGGCAGGACTACGAGCAGCTGCAAAACGCCGGCGCCGAGATCACCTTCAAGGAGATCGAGGATCTCTCGCACACCTATCCCCGCGAACAGAACGCCGCCATCCTGGAATGGTTCGACCCGACCCTGGCGCTGGGGCCTGCGCCTTCTTGAGCGATCGCCCGCCGGGAGGGGCTCATCTGTCCATGAAATATTCCGATAGAAAAACCACGGAACAGAGAAGGATATAAGCTATGCGGACCTATCTGATCACGGCTTTGATGCTGGGTTTGAGCAATATTTTCATGACCTTTGCCTGGTACGGGCACTTGCGTAATCTCGCGCATAGGCCCTGGATCCTGGCGGCGCTGATCAGCTGGGGTATCGCCCTGTTTGAGTACCTCATCCAGGTGCCGGCCAACCGCATCGGGCACCAGGTGATGAACGTGGGCCAGCTCAAGATCATGCAGGAGGTCATCACCCTCTCGGTCTTCGTGCCCTTTTCGATCCTGTATCTAAAGGAAGAACCCAGCTGGGACTATGTGTGGGCCGGGGGGTGTCTCCTGGGCGCGGTGTTCTTCCTGTTCCGCGGCAAATTCCTGGGAGCTTAAGCGCCGTCCAGCGATGAATGCTCGTGTTCGCCGAACCAGGCCTGGGGATTGGTCAGAAAGAGCTGCATGTCCACCAGAGACGCGTGGTGGCCGCGTTCCTCGCCGATGATCTGGGTGAGGAACGCCTTTTCTTGCAGATCTTGGGCGCGCTTCAGACGATCTTCATAGAAGGCGATTGATTCCAGCTCGAGATCGATGCCCAATTTCAGGACATCGAGGTCCGAGGCCGCAGCCCTGATCAGGTTCTTATGCTCCCGCTTCATCTTGTCGAAGATGGCATTGACCTCGTTTTTTTCCACGGTCAGGGTCTTCCATTCCTCGTTCCAGGACTGGTTGGTCTTCAACCGCGCGGCGATCAGGCGGATACGGTCCATATGCACGAGCTCTTCGCGCATGAGGGCGTCCAGCATCTCGCGGCCCAACGTGCTCTGAACGTCCCGGAGGGCCTTTTCATAGTAGGCCCTGCCCTTCTCTTCCAGGTTCAGCGCCGCCTCCAGCATGGTCATGGAACTGTGTGCGCGCTCGTCCATACACACCTCCTTATCAGGTAAAGGTTACGAAGTGTTCCTTTTTCGCCCGACAGATCGGACATACCTCCGGCAGAATGCCGTCCGATACATAGCCGCAAAAGTCACAGACATAGTAAGTCGTATCGCGTTCTTCGATAGTATGATCGATGGCCTCTTTATAGAGCTTGGCGTGGATCTCCTCGGCGTCGCGCGATTGGCTGAAATACATGGATGCCGCCCGGTCGCCGACGGTCGTAGCGCGCTTGATGAAATCGTCATAGGCAACCTGGGCGACTCGGGTCTCGCTCTCGAAGCTGGTCTTGAGGTTTTCTTCGGTGCTCTGGATCTCCTTGAGCAGCTTCAAGGCGCGCTTGGCGTGCAGCTCCTCGGAGAAGGCGATCACCCGGAAAAGCTTGGCCAACTGGGGAAACCCTTCCTCGGCGGCCTTGTCGGCATAGACCTTCAAGCGCAGTGTGGCCTTTGATTCTCCGGTATAGGCCTGAAAGAGGGCGTTTCTGATGGTTTCATCCATGGGCTTTTTATCCTTTTAAAAGATCAGGCCCCCGCCCCCTGACCTTACGGGATGACGGGGGGTTGTGCTTGGGTTTATTATAGCGGGTTGAAGTCGCTCTTGCTGGCGCCGCAAACCGGGCAGCTCCAGTCTTCCGGCAGCTTCTCGAAGGGTGTCCCGGCCGGGATATTGCCCTCCGGATCGCCTTTTTCAGGATCGTAGATGTATCCGCAAACACTACATTCATACTTCTGCATAGTCGTCTCCTTTTTCACAGGTTCGGATATGGTCGGTTCGCCTTTGTAGGTGGGCGCGTTCTTGGAGGCCTTGCCCTTCTTGACGTCCTGATAGTAGGCGTAGGTCAGGGGGGTGCCTTTCTTCAAGACCTTGGAGGCCAGCACCTCGACGATGAAGACCGTGTGGGTACCGGCGTCGGCGCTGCCGATGACCTTGCCTTCCATATAGGACAAGGCGTTCTCCGTTACGCAGGGGCTCCCCGTGAGCCCGGTTGTGTAGGCGGCCTGGGGGAGCTTGTCGATATCCCGGCCGGATTTGAATCCGAAGAGGCCGATGAAGGGCATGGGGGTTTGCTCTTCCAGGGTCGAGACGGCCAGGACCTTGCTGGCCATGATGTAGTCATGCGTCAGGTTGTCCTTATTGATGCTCACCGCCACCTTGGCCGGTTTGTTGCTGACCTGAAACACCGTGTTGGCGATCTGGCCGTTGAATTTGCCATCCTTGATCGACGTGATGACATAGAGCCCGTAACTGATGTCGTAAAAGGCCTTGGTATCGAGTTCGGCTTCCATTATACGGCAACCTCCTTGAGTCTGTGGGCGACCTTCAGCCCCAGGGCATGGCATTGGGCGAGGACCTCGGTGTTGGGGACATACTGGGCCTTGACCGGTTCATGGACGATCTCGACCTTCATCTCGTTCAGGATATCATTCAACTGCCCCGTGGATTCGCCGCTCCAGCCGTAGGAGCCGAAGGCCGCGCCCACCAGGTTTTTGGGGCGCAGGCCCTTGAGATAGGTCAGCACGTCCGCCATGGTGGGAAAGATGTTATTGTTCAGGGTCGGAGAACCAACCACTAAGGCCCCGGCATCGAGGATCTCGCAGGCCACGTCGCTGCGATGGAAGGCTGCCATGGACATGACTTTCACCGGTGCCCCGCCTTCCCGCAAGCCTTCCTCCACGGCGCGGGCCATGCGTTCGGTGCTGTGCCACATGGTGTCGTACAACACGATGGCCTTGCGCGAGGGTTTCTGTTCGGCCCAGGCACGGTACTTGTCGAGGATGTCCGACAAGTTCTTGCGCCATATCGGTCCATGGTCCGGGGCGATGATGTCGATGGCCAGCCCCGTGGCCTTGAGCTTATCGAGCAGCGTGATGATAATCTGGGTATAGGGCAACAGGATATTGGCGAAATAGGTGGCGGACTCGTAGTCAATGATGCCCATATCCAACTCATCTACGAACCGTTCCTCGCTGGCCAGATGCATGCCGAAGCCGTCCTGGGAAAAGAGCAGGCGTTCCTCCTTGAGGTAACTGAACATGGAGTCCGGCCAGTGCAGCATGCGCGTTTCCGTGAAGGCCAAGGTCTTATTGCCGAGGCTCAGTTCATCCCCGGTCTTCAAGGGGATGATCTCCTGCGGCAAGGCGAAGTGCTGCTTGAGGGCCTTGGCGCCCATAACCGAGGCAAAGACCTTTTCGGGCTGCACCGCCTGGATGATTTCCGACAGGCATCCGGAATGGTCCATCTCGGTATGGTTGGATACGATGTAAGCGATATCCTTAGGATTGATCACGGAGCTGATGCGCTCCAGCAGCTCACTTTTGAAAGGGGCCTTGACCGTATCGATCAGGGTCGGTTTGTCGGCCAGGATAAGATAGGCATTATAGGTGCTGCCATGATGGGTGGTGTAGCCGTGGAATTCGCGGATGTTCCAATCGATGGCGCCCACCCAATAGACGCTCTCGCTGACTTTGACGGCCTTGAAGATTGCCATGGGTCTTTCCTTATAATCCGTTAGGCGGTTGCGAGCTTTTCGCTCAGGCTGACCAGATGCTTCATCTCCTCGGAGATGATCTTCTCGACGGTTGACTGACCGAGCGTCTCGGGCACCAGCCGCTTGATGCCGGTGTAAAAGGCGATCGAATTCTTTTCGGCCTCGATAGCCAGGGTCAGGACGTCCTTGAGCGTCGTGGAGGCCGTCAGCGTGGCGCACAGGTCTTTCTTGACGTCAAAGACCTTGCCTTCGGTAAAGGACTTGATATAGGCCACGGCCATCTCGTCCGGGTCATAGCCCTGGTAGTCGTTCGAAAGGATCTTGGAACGCATGGAGGCAAACAGCTTCTCGTGTCCGACTTCCATTTTGGACAGGCCCGCGAGCATCTCCTTGATGCCTGTCTCCTTGAACAAGGTGGCGGCCTTCTCATAGAAGCGCGCCCCCTGGCGCTCGATCTCCTCGGCCATCTCAAAAATCTCATCCGCATTGAAATACAGCTTCATAATCGGTACCTCTCTTTAGTATTTGCTTGGTAGGCTTGGCCGGCGCTACCGCTTCCCTCATCATACAGAGCCTGCCATCCGGTAGCAAGAGGCAAGTGGTGAAAAACCTCCCGGTTGGTGTCTATGATGAAGGCACGGATTCTCGTTCAGGTCTGGGCCGTAGGCGGGGTAAAGACCCGCTGCGCCAGTTCACGGTCCAGCATCAGAATCCCCTGGCCGGCCTCGCCGATCAGTTTCAACTGCTGCGCCAGCGCGTCCGCATTGGCCTCTTCTTCCACCTGCTCGTTCACGAACCATTGCAGGAAGTTGTTGGTGGCATGGTCCTTTTCCTTGATCGCCAAGTCGACCAGGGCGTTGATCAGGCCCGTCACTTTCTGTTCATGTTTATAGGTTTCCTGGAAGACGGCCAGGGCCGATTTCCAGGTCACCGGCGGGGAGTCGATGGCCGTTAACACGACGTGTCCGCCCCGGTCGAGCACATAGGCGGAAAACTTGTCGGCATGGGTGAATTCCTCCATGGCCTGCACGCGCATCCAGGTGGCGAACCCCTTGAGGTTCAAGGCCTGGAAATGGGCGCTCATCGACAGATAGAGATAGGCCGAATAGAGCTCGGCATTGATCTGTTGGTTGAGAGCTTTCTCCACGTTTTTCTTCAACATATTTTTCTCCTAGGCCTTCCAGAGGCCATGCAGATTACAGTACGCCCTGACCGTGTACTGTGCGGCCTCGACACGGAAGACGGCTTCGGGCGCCTCGCCTGGCTGAAGAAACTGCACGTATGTTTTGTCATCGGCCAAGAGTTCGATCCATTCGATGTAGTGTTTCTCCTCCATGGGGTGCGCTACGGATCCGACGCTCACCTTGATGGCCTGCGGCATCTTTTCGATTACCGGCACGTGTTTTTCCTTGGAGGCGTCCACCGTGTTTTCCACGACGAGCCGCATGGGTTGGTGGCAGCAGACCAGTTCGCCTTTGCCGGCATGCAGTACCTCCACGATATTGCCGCACAGCTCGCATTTATAAATTTCCAGACGTTTCGTCATCGAAGAACCTCCTTGTCTGTCGGTTTAAGAACGACGTGTAGTAGTAATCATTCCTAATAGAGATATAAGCCGCTGATGTCAAGGGCTATTTAATAGGGGTCTATGCGTGGGATGGACCGGTGAGTAATCAGGTGCACAGGCGTGACCACAAGTCATCATCCGTGGAGCGTTTTACGCTGAGCGCCATGCGATCCTTGGACGGGTCGAAGCGCGTCACGGTTCCGAAGACCGTGATCTGGTTGGTATGAAAATAGACCAGGGCCTGATTGTTTTCCAGCACGGAACCCGATTTATGTTCGAATCCTTTGAGCGCCTTGATATTGGTGAAGCAGATGCCGCCTAAGCTGATATTTTTCACCTGGGCGCGTTCGAAGATATCGCCGTCGGTCGTGCCGATCTGCAGCAGGACCATGTCATTGAATTCCTTGCGCGGAAAGCCCCTTTTCTCCGAGGATAGCTCCATATGCATACCTCCCCCCACGGTTATATCGTCATGCAGACTAATGATAATCTTTGGGCGGCGCTTTGCAAGTGCCGGCGGATTATGCGTCCGGAGGGTGAACCTTTTTCACGATCGCATCCGCCGCCCGGATGCCGTCAACGGCCGAGCTGACAATGCCGCCGGAGTAGCCCGCGCCTTCGCCGACAGGGAAGAGTCCCGGCTGGTTGATCGCTTCATAGCATGCGTCACGCGTGATCCTGACCGGTGAGGATGTGCGTGTCTCCACGCCCATCAGAACTCCTTCACGGGTGATGAATCCGTGCATGCGGGAATCGAAGACGCGCAGGGCAAGTTTAAGCTCATCCGTAAGCCAGGCCGGCAGATATGTGTGCAAGGCCGCGCTTAAGCCCGGCCGGTAGGAGGAAATCGGAAGATCGGTGTCGAGCCTGTCATCCAGAAACGAGGTGATGCGCTGGGCCGGGGCCGTGAAACCTTTCCCACCGGCCGTGAAGGCTCCTGACTCAAGACAGCGCTGCCACTCGATGCCGGCCAGGGGATGATCGGGCAGGTCGGTTGGGCTCACACTGACAACCAGGGCGGCATTGGAAAACGCGGAGTCGCGAGCCGAGTAACTCATGCCGTTGATACACAGGCGGTCCTGTTCCGATGAGGCATTGATCACCTCGCCCCCGGGACACATGCAGAAGGTATAGACGCCGCGGCCCGCGGCGCGATGGTTGAAGGTCAGGGCGTATTCGGCGCTCGGCAGAAGCTTTCCGTCCGCCAACGGCCCGTACTGGATGGCGTTGATCAATGCGCGCGGGTGTTCGATCCGTAACCCCACGGCAAATCCCTTTTTTTCCAGGGTAATGCCCTTGGCCGAAAGCAGCGCGTACATATCCCGCGCCGAGTGTCCGGTGGCCAGCACCACGGCCGCGGCGCGGTAGGCTTCTCCGCCCTGCGTCAGTACCCCACGCGCCATCCCGTGTTCGATCAAAAAGTCCGTGACCTTGGTATGTAACGCGATCTTCGAACCACAAGCGCTTATGCGTTCGCGGATGCGGCGCAGAATAGCTACCAGACGGTCGGTGCCCAGATGGGGTTTTTGCTCATATAAAATTGTTTCCGGCGCCCCGCTCGCGACCATGGTCTGGAAGAACCAGGCCGTCTCGGGCTTGTGGATGCGGGTGGTGAGCTTGCCGTCCGAATAGGTCCCGGCGCCGCCTTCGCCGAACAGGACATTGCTCTCGGGATTCAAGATGCCGGAAGATTTGAGGGCTTGGATATCATGAAGCCGTTCCTCCACCGGCGCGCCACGTTCCAGAATGGTGACCGTTGCACCGGCCTCGATCAGGCGTAAGGCGCAGAAGAGTCCGGCCGGACCGGCGCCAACAATAATGACCTCCAGTCCGGAAGGTCGAATGATCGTTGCCGGCGCTTTAGGCGCGGGGTTAAAAGGACTGACCTCTTTATGCTTAAGCAAGGCTTGTGCGACATCTCGCGGGATCTCGGCCAGGATTTTATAGCGATAGACGATGCGGCGCTTGCGGCGGGCATCCAGCGATTTTTTGAGGATGCTGACCTCTGTGGGAGCTACGATACCGTAGCGGACAGCGATCTTGGCTCCCAAACACGCTTCGTCCTCGAAGGGGGAAAGCGTGATGTCATCAAAGACCAGTTTCACTTACCCCTGCCTCGCCATCCAACCGGGCGTTTCACCCGCAATGCTTCACATAGATGATTTTGCTGTCGCCCGGGGCGTAGAAATCCTTCAGCTGGGCCTCGGCCTCATAACCGCAGCTTTCATAAAACCGTTGGGTCGGCTGGTAGAGTTCGCGCGCCGAGGTTTCAATATAGATGCGTCTTCCTCCCACTGCGTGGATGCGCTTTTCGGTGTGTCTCAGCAACACCCGGCCCAGACCTTGCTGCTGGCGGGTCTTGTCCACCGCGATCCAATACAGGTCATAGCTGCCACGCGTGCACGCAATCGGGCCGTAGCAGGTATATCCGTGCAAGCCACCGGAGTCTTGTGCAAATACGAAATGATACCCGGAGTCCGTCCCCTGTTCCAGATGGGCCTGGACGAGTTCAACGGCCATGTCAACTTCATCGGGATAGAAGAAGCCCGTGGAGTCCACGATACGCCTGACCTCATCGCGGTCCGTGGGCAGGACCTGATAGCGGAAGGTCATGCCAAGGACTCTCGGCCCAGCGTATCTTCCAGGATCCTTTGCACCATATCCGCATAGGTCAGGCCGGATTTCTCGCACGCGACCGGAAAGCCGCTGCCTGATGTTATGCAGGGGTTGGCGTTGATCTCCAGGACGAACGGTTGACCATACTCGTCCACCCGGAAATCGACTCGCGCGTATCCGCGCAGGTGAAACAGATTCCAGCATTGCTTGGAGACGGCCTGAAGTCTTGTCACCAGATCCCTATCAGAGGCCGGCAGATCAAAGGTGCGCTGCGTCCCCTCCCATTCAAGGGTGCCTTCCACCCACTTGGCATTATAATCCATGATTTTGGGCACGCCTTCGGGATAATCAAAATTCATTTCGGCCGGCGGCATGGTATCGACGCCTCCCGGACGGCCCAGCAGCGACAGATTGAATTCCCGGCCGTCGATATAGCGTTCGGCGAAACAGGCCTTGCCCAACAGGCGCTGCCTTTCCCGCACCAAGTCCGCCAACTCTTCCCTGGCCTCCACGGTGACGATGGCCGTGGCGTCCAGCCCCACCGAGGCCTCCTCGCAGATCGGTTTGATGATATAGCGTCCCGGAAAGGCCGGCATGCTCATGGGCGGATTTTCCAGGGCCAGCCATTCAGCCGTAGGCACCTGCCCCATGGACATCCACTTCTTGGCCAGCACCTTGTGGGTGGTGATGAAGAGGGCGTCCGTGGTGGCGCCGGTATAGGGGATACGCAGATGGTCGTAAAAGGCCGGAGCCAGATGCTGCAGCTGGCTGTCACCGTCCACGGCCTCGACCAGATTGAAAATGCAGTAGGGATTGATCTCGCCCAGGGACTGCTTCATCTCCATCAGATTAGGGTTGAAGGTCAGCACCGCGGGCTTATAACCCAAGGTGTTGAGATTTTCAACGATCTCTTCCACCTGGTCCAAGACATCGCGTTCATCGGCGCTGGAGTGGTCGGTTACCGAGTTGTGGATGATGGCGATGGTCTTGGGCGTTGCCATGTCACGTCACCTTTCGCGCCGGCTCCAACCTTTGCAGGGCGGATTCCATGATTTCGTCAATGAGTTGCTGGTAGGTGATACCTAAGAGCGAACAAATAATCGGCAGGTCGGAATGCACGGGATTCAAGCCCGCCAGCGGATTGACCTCGATGAAGTTCGGCACGCCCGCGGCATCCATGCGGATGTCGACGCGGCCGCCATCCCGGCAGCCTAATCCCTTCCAGGCCCGCAATGCGAGGTCCTGGCATTGTTCGAGCACCTTAGGTTCCGGAATGCGGTAGTGCACGATCTCTTCGTAGTTAGCCTTGGTATGATACGAATAAATCCGATCATGATCCATCACCTCTTTAAATACCATCTCCATGACGCCGATGCAACGGCTTTTGCTATCCGTACCGACCAGACCGACCGTGAATTCGCGTCCCGGCAGGTAGGTCTCGACCAGCACGGGCTGGTTGAATTCAGCGAGCAGCTTGAGGCAGACCACTTTCAGTTCGGCGTGCGAGGATATCTTGGAGCGTGCGCTGATGCCTTTACCGGTCCCTTCGGCCACGGGTTTGGCAAAGAGCGGCAAGGGCAGGTCGATGCCATCGATTTCCTCAGGCTTCCTCACCACCGCGAAATCGGCGGTGGTGATACCCAAGCCGCGCACGATCTGTTTGGTCATGCCCTTGTGCAGGGTCAGGGCCAGGACGAGAGGATCTGAAAAGGTATACGGTATGCGGTAGGCATCCAGCAGGGCCGGGACTAAGGCCTCGCGGCCGATGCCATAGAGCCCTTCGGCGATATTGAAGACCAGGTCCCACCGATCGCCTTGGGCCAGACGGGCCACGAGCTGTCTGGCATGCCCGATGCGATCGGTTTCGTAACCGCTTTTTGTAAGGCACGCTTCCAAGGCCTCGATTGTATCGCGGCGGTCGAACTCGGCCGTTTCTTCCAGGCTGAAACCTTCCTTGAGGTAATCATCTCTCAGATCATAGGCGAGCCCGATCAGCAAACGCTTCATGCCACCCTAGGCTTGGGCGTCAGGATAACGAAAGAGCCTGCCCTCAAAGTTTTTCAGGATGATCTGTCCGTGCTGTACGCCCTGGAAATACTCGGGCAGGAGCGGAATCTTGCCGCCGCCGCCGGGCGCGTCCACGACATAGTGCGGCACCGCGTAACCGGACGTATGTCCGCGCAGGCCCTGGATCATATCGATGCCGCACTGCACCGGGGTGCGGAAATGTCCTGAGCCCATGATCGGATCGCACTGATAGAGGTAGTAGGGCCGCACGCGGATCTTCAGGAGACCCTGGAACAAACTGGTGAGCGTGGCGACATCATCGTTGATGCCCTTGAGCAGGACGGTCTGGCTGCCGAGCGGCACGCCGGCGTCGGCCAGCTGGTTGCAGGCCGCGGAAGTCTCCGGGGTCAACTCATCCGGGTGGGTGAAGTGGATCGAAATCCATAACGGCTGATGCTTCTTCAAGGTCTTCAGCAATTTGGATGTGATGCGCTGCGGCAGGACCGTCGGCACCTTGGTTCCGATGCGCACCATCTCCACGTGCGGAATAGCCTTGATGCGGGTGAGCAGGTAGTCCAGTTGGCTGTCCATCAGGGTCAAGGGGTCGCCGCCCGAAAGCAGCACGTCGCGCACGCTGGGCGTGCGTTCGATATAGGCGATGGCCTGGTCCCACTGCTTGACGCTGACGCGGAACTTGGTGGTGTTGCCCACCATGCGCGAGCGGGTGCAGTAGCGGCAATAGGTCGAACAGAAACCCGTGGTCAGAAAGAGCACCCGGTCGGGGTAGCGATGCACGAGGCCCGGCACCGGACTCTGATGATCTTCTCCCAGGGGGTCCGGTGATTCTCCCGGACAGGTCATGAACTCGGAGCTTACCGGTACCACGCAGCGGCGCATGGGCTGATCGGGGTCTTCACGGTCCAGCAGGCTGGCGTAGTAGGGTGTGATGCGCAGCGGCAGCCCGGCGCGGCTCTGACTCATGGCCAGGATTTCGGGATAGGACAACCGCAGGAAATTCTGAAGTTTATCGGCCGTGCAGATACTGTTTTGGAGCTGCCATTGCCAGTTGGACCAATCTTCGGGCGTGGCTTGAGGGTAATGATCGTATAAGAACCGGAGCGATTTTTCGCTTAACGGGATGAGTCCGGAGTACTCTCGCTTGCGCCGTAAGTGCTCCTTGACGGTGAGGACCTTGGCGAGGGCCGTGCGTGAGGATGGGGGCTCTTCGCTTGGTTCTCTACCTAAGGGATCGGGGTCATCGGTGGGGACTGCCAATTCCTTCGTCGGGCTCATCTTAGCCATTCTTCTCGCTCCTCCTTATTCCGGGATTATCGGATTTTGGAAAATATAATTGAGGAAAAAATACATATGAGATCGAGAATTTTGATTAATACCGGAGGTTTTCCGACTGAAATGGGCAAGACGAAAAGATTGAAAGCACGCTTTTCCAGCGTGAGCCGCGATGCGGCTGCTCAGTGCTAAGCCGTGCATATCACGATTAAAAATTGTCCAGCCCCCATAATTTTTTGTCCTATATTTCTGTTGAGCATATAGAGAAGAAAGAAAAATAAATCAATCAAAAATCAGCGCTTCATTTATTTTTTTCTTCCGGCGTTCGCTTTTTTTGCATGCCTCGCTCAGGCGCCTTACGAACGATTGCCAAGGGTCTCTTTTTCGATCCATGCCAGGAAGTCGGGGTTGCCGCCGGAAATGGGCATGGCCACGATGCAGGGCACGCTATAGCTGTGCAGGGATTTCACCTTTCCGACCAGGGCGTCAACCAGCGACTGCGTCGTCTTGGCGATCATGACGACCTCGTGGTCTTCCTGGACTTTCCCCTCCCACCAATAGAGGGAGTGCATGCGCTCGATGATGTTCACGCAGGCGGCTAAGCGTTCATCGACCAGGGCCTTGCCGATTATTTCGGCTTCTGCGAGCGAGCCGGCGGTCATGTAGATCAGATAGGTTTGCATGTTCGCTCCTTTTTTTTACGATTCAATATTTTTCATGGTTGCCTGGGCGCCTTGATCATTTATGGCCGTCGCTTCGAAGGGCTTTCTTCTCGATACGAGCACTGTATGGGCGTGGCATTGACCAATCCCAACGTACAGCGGTTGCAGGATACGCAGGTGGAGTCGTCGTGATGGCCGCTCATCCAGCGCTGCGGGAGGTTGGGTTCCCTTAACAGCGGCCGCGACATGCCCACCAGATCCGCCGTGCCGCTGGTGATGGCGTGCTCGGCTTCACTGAAACGCCGAATGCCTCCCGACAAGAGCAGGGGGACCGTCAGCCCCCGCCGTTTCAGCTCGCGCGCGGCGTGCGCGAAGTAGGGCCCCGTTACCTTGGTAAACGGGGTATAGCACAGCGCGATGGCTTTCCAGTACTGGCGGTGCATTCGGCTGAGGTGATCTCCGACCACCTCGATGGGCATGCCGCCCTTGGCAAAGGTGATGGTGATGTTCTCCTGGACCCCGATCGCAAATTCGATGGCGTCGACTCCCAGGGCCTGCATGCGCAGGCCCGCCTGGTAGTTCGCGGGCCACGGACGACCGAGCAGCAGGAAATCCCCCAGATGCAGCTTGGCCAAGACGGGAAAGTCTTGCCCGACCGCTTGGCGCACACGGCCGTAGATCTCCTCGAAGATCCGGAAGCGTCGATGCGCATCGCCGCCCCAGTCATCCTTTCTGCGGTTGGTGAGCGGAGAGAGAAAGCTTGCCAGGAGATAACCGCCCGAGGAATGAATTTCCACGCCGTCAAACCCCGCGGCCTTGACCCGCCCGGCCGCCTCGCCGAAGTCGCGGATGATCGCGCGGATTTCCCGCTCCGTGAGGCTTCGGGCCCAATGCAGATACATGAGGTTCGGCATGGCGGATGGCGCCTTGGCCTTGCCTCCGTCCAGGACCCGCGGATCGGCAAGCCTGCCCGCATGCGAAATCTGCATCACGATCTTGCCGCCCGCCGCGTGGACCTCATCCGTGAGCTCTTTCCAGCGCGGGATCAAGCGGTCGGCGTGGATCCCGTTTTGGGCCACATAGCCTTTGCCCGTGTCGTCCACATAGGTAAGCCCCGTGATCATGAGGCCGCTGCCGCCTGAGGCCGTGCGTTTGAAAAACCTGATCAGCTTCTTACTCGGCGCCCCGTCCTCATCCGCCATGGCCTCCATGGTGGGCGCCTTGAAGATGCGGTTTTTGAGCGCAAGATTATTGATGGAGATGGGGGTGAAGAGTGGTCCGCTTTGTTCGACAGGCGTTTGCGTTGCCGGCATGCATCCTCCTTACATAATAAAAAATACAGAGCAATCCAAATGAGAAGCGCTTAATCGGTGCTGTGCTGCATTTTATAACAGACGCAACGCCGTGTTACAAGAGGTCAAAGGACGTAAGGACGTTAAGGACCCCGCCGTGAAATAGTGGGAAGCGCGATTTACCTCGATTTTTCCCTGCACACCGCGGAGATACTTGCTTGACTGGGCGCGCACTTT
>JBDKSM010000135.1:0-5042 GCA_039680665.1 Syntrophaceae bacterium
TGCGCTGCAAAACAAAGCGGCGCGGAAGGCGCGTGTGGTCCTTTTGGACAACATCGAGATCCTCTTCGATGTTTCGCTCAAACAGGACCCGTTGCGGCTCTTGCAGGGGCTCTCCCGAAACACAACGCTGGTCGCCGCATGGAGCGGCGAGATCAGGGCTGAAGGGCAAGGATTGGGGACTGAGTCACCAACACCCGACGACTCATCACTCATCACTAAACAGGCCACTGCGGTGCTGGATGCCCTTGAGCTTCTCGACGGTGATCGGCTCGATCCTTACCGGTCCAGGTATGCCAAATACATCCTTGATATCGCAGTGAAAAAAGGCCACGGCCAGGTGGTCAACCGCTCCGAGCTCATCCAGGATGTCCTTGGAGTGGAATATCTCGCGCCGGAACGTTTCCGCCTCGAACCAGAATGGGCTGTGGTGGTACTGGCCGCGCTCGTCTACGCCGGCGAGGTGATCCTCTCCATCCCGGGTAAGAAGTTCGATGCCACAAGTCTTGCGCAACTAGCCGGAACTGGTATCGACGACCTTGTCCAGTTTAAGCACATCGAACGGCTCAAAGTATTGCGGCAGCTCTCCACCATCGACCTTATGCCTCGCCAGCAACTGTCCGATTTTCAGAACCGCCTGGCATCCTTAAAGAGCTGCTTCGCGCTCACCGAGCAGGATCTGGAGGCATCGCCGGTCTGCCCGCACTGCAACTTTCGCCCTTCGGTCGAAAGCAATGCTGAGCCGAAAGTGCTGAGTGCTGATTCAGATGACTCAACGCTGAATGCTCAACGCTCAACGCTGGTCAACGCAGCCGTCGTTCTCGACCAGCTTGAGGATGAACTTGATCGCATGATCGAAGATTGGACCGCTACACTCTTGTCGAATTTGGAGGACCCGACCACCCGCGGCAACCTCGACCTGCTCAAGCCCGAGCCACGCAAATTGGTGGACGACTTCATCAAGAATCGGACACTGCCGGACAAACTGGACCAGGACTTTATCCTCTCCTTGCAGGAAGTGCTCTCCGGGCTCATCAAGGTCTCAGTCAAGATCGCGGACCTGCGCAACGCCCTGCTTTCAGGCGGTTCCCCGACCACCCCGGCCGAGATGAGGAAGCGGTTCGATGAATACCTGGAAGAGCTTGTTCGGGGCAAGGAACCTGGCAAGGTGCGGATCGTACTGGAGTAGCTTATGCATTCATTCGAATCAGAGTTTTTGGAAAACCAGTCCATCACTCATTCGCTTTTGCGGACTATTCGTATTTTGGGCGAATACCGTGGGAAGGAAGCTCTCTTTATTCAGCAGACTCCCCAAGTGCTGGAATCACTGCGTCAAGTCGCCATTATCCAGAGCACCGAATCCTCAAATCGTATCGAGGGAATAGAGGCACCCGCCGAACGAATCAAGAAACTCGTTGAGCATAAAACCACTCCGAAAAATCGTTCCGAACAGGAAATCGCCGGGTACCGCGATGCCCTGGCAACGATTCACTCCAACCATGCCAATATGCCCTTTTCGGTCGGCATTGTTCTTCAACTACATCGTGACCTTTACCAGTTTGTTGCGCAGGAAGGTGGCCGATGGAAAATGATGGACAATGAAATTTCAGAGACCCGGCCCGATGGCACCAAGTTCACCCGTTTCAGACCAACACCAGCACACCAGACGGCCGATGCAATGGAACGGCTTCACTCCAATTTTCACGAATACTGGGAAAGGGGTGAAATCGACCCGCTTCTGCTCATTCCGGCCTATGTACTCGATTTTTTGTGCATCCATCCTTTTGCCGACGGCAATGGAAGGATGTCGCGTTTGCTTACACTGCTTCTTCTCTATAAGGCAGGGTTCAACGTGGGCCGGTATATAAGTCTTGAACATATAATCGAAAACCAAAGGGAAGGATACTATGACGCCCTCTTTAAATCTTCCCAAGGATGGCACGATGGCTCGCATACCCTGCTTCCGTGGTGGGAGTATTTCCTGGGTGTCATGCTTCTTGGTGCGTATCGTGAATTCGAACGCCGTGCTGGTGAGTTGACTACCGCACACGGTGCAAAGACCGAAATGGTCATGGCGGCTATTCAAAAGCTTCCATCCAGCTTCCGTTATGCGGATCTGGCGCAGGCGTGCCCAAATGTCAGCCGACCGACCATCAAGAGGGCCCTGGGACAATTGCGGGATGAAGGCAAGGTGGAATGTGTTCGCCGCGGCAGGGATGCGGTTTGGGTGAAAAAGGGATCACAAACACATTAATGGCTCATAAATGGATATTATGAACCTGTTAAGCATCATAGGCAAACTTACCAAGGGCAAGGAACCTGGTAAAGTACGAATGGGATTAGAATAGGAACCGCGAATGAATACGAATGAACAAGAAATAACGGCGATCCTGAAGAAAGGCGAAACCCTTGATGTCGAATTCAAAAGCGATGCCAAAGGCTTGCCTGATCGGGATCTCGTGGCAGCCGTGGTTGCGATGGCCAATACAGAAGGTGGACTGATTCTTTTAGGCGTCGAAGATGACGGCACCGTGACCGGTGTTCAGCCTGGTCATCTGGATACCACCGGACTTAATGCGATGATTGCCAACCGAACCAGCCCATCAGTGGCTATATCAACGGAAATCATCGAGCTGGACAACAAGAAAATCCTCGGCATAACCGTGCCGAAATCTCATTCTATCGTGTCAACCACTGACGGACTGGTATTGCGTCGCCGCCTTATGGCTTCCGGAAAACCCGAGGCTGTACCCTTCTATCCTCATGAGTTTATCCAGCGCCAAGCCACATTAGGGCTGATTGATCCATCGGCCATGCCCCTCATGTCGCTGACCGCCGAAGATTTGAACCCGCTCGAACGACAGCGCATACGCGAGGCCATCCGCCGTTACGGCGGCGATATGACGCTACTTCCCCTCGCCGATGAAGAACTGGATGCTGCGTTGGGGCTTGTCACAACTGTTGATGGGGTTCGCCGTCCCACCGTTTCGGGCCTGCTCTTTCTGGGACACGAGGAAATCATCCGACGGCATATTCCTGCTCATGAGGTCGCTTTTCAAATACTCGAAGGCACCGATGTTCGTGTGAACGAATTCTTTCGGAAACCTTTGCTGCAGACCTTCGAAGAAGTTGAGCTTCTTTTTAAAGCCCGAGTTGTTGAACAGGAAATACAAGTCGGGCTTTTCCGTGTGCCCATTCCCAATTTTGACCGCAGGGCCTTCCGGGAAGGCTTTATCAATGCACTGGTCCATCGCGATTATGCGAGATTGGGCGCCGTGCATGTGCGCATGGACGATGACGGCCTGACGATTTCCAGCCCGGGGGGTTTTGTCGAAGGCGTGAGCCTGCAAAATCTGCTTGTGGCACCGCCGCGCTCCCGCAACCCTTTGCTGGCCGATATTGTCAAAAGAATCGGGCTGGCCGAACGCACCGGACGCGGCATTGACCGAATTTATGAAGGGATGCTTCGTTATGGCCGGCCGGTTCCGGACTACTCCATGTCCGACATATATTCCGTGGTATTGTTCATGTCCCGCGCGGATGCGGACATCTCATTTCTTGAGATGATCCTCGCCTATGAGGCGCGGACCGGTGTACCGATGCCCATCGATAGTTTGATTATCCTTTCCCGTCTACGTCAGGAACGGCGTCTCACGACGACCGATTTGGCCGCAAGCACCCAGAAGTCGGAAACACAGACCCGCGCGACCCTAGAAAAGCTGGTGGAAGCTGGGATGATAGAAGCACAAGGATTAGGACGCGGACGATCCTATATGCTCAGCGCCAAGGTCTACAAAAAAACCGGTCAGAAGGCTGCCTATGTCCGGCAGGCCGGTTTCGACCCAATCCAGCAGGAACAGATGGTACTGACCTATATCGAAAAACATGGCTCCATCAAGCGGGCAGATGTCATGGAATTGTGCAGGCTTTCCGGGCCCCAGGCTTACCACTTGCTCAACCGCCTGCAAAAACAAGGGAAAATCTGCAAGAAGGGGGAAAGGCGTCATGCGTTCTATACACGGGATATATAAATCTATACACATGTGTTATAGAAAATATACGCATGTGTATAGATGGTGCATAAAAATTAGGGACCAAAAATGAATATAAAAAAGATGATTTGAACTTTGGAAAACTCCTCAGCATTATACGGCAAGTACATGAATAGTCGGCGGTGCAAGCTGGTCGGGCGGTGAGCCTCAGCCTGACGCTGCGCAACTGGATGAAATGAAGCGGTTTATCGAGGTGCAAATGAGGGAGTCAGAGGGATGAGGTCAATGGTTGAACCATCCATGCAACTTCTCGGCCAGAAACTGACCAAGTCAATGACCAAGCAGACGGCCAACCTGATCCTGGCAGGAAATGACAAGGCCGCGGTCAACGATGCCTTACAGGAACTGCTGAAGGACAAGGTCTCCGTCGGCGGGCATTCCAAAGGAAGCAACCGCAATAAGATTATCTCCATCCTGCGAAAGATTTGGGTGACTACGCCGAAAGAAATCGTCCCATTACGCAACGACGGCCTTGCCTTGCTTTCCACCCATCACTCATCACTCGCCCCTCATCACGTAAGCGTAGCGATCCACTGGGGGATGGTCATGTCCGTCTACCCATTCTGGTCGAGTGTGGCCACTCAGACCGGCCGACTTCTGAGGCTTCAGGGCTCCGCTACAAGATCTGATCGACAGCCCGAGCCTTTTCCCGTTTCGGATCAAGCCGATCCACGCCGAAGGCCTTATAGCTGCGTCATCCCGACTCGATCTTCTCCGCCACGGGCTGGACGACGACCTTATTATGTTACGGCACGTCAAATCTAAGTACGTTGATTCTCACTCTCACCTACACTAAACTGAACTTACCATGTGATGCGAAGCTGAACATGCGTGACGCATGTTCTGAACTCTTACAAAGCACATCCAGGATTCGTGACAAATGAATAAAGGGGAGTGTGTATGTTAAAAGGAATACCTGAGATTATTTCACCGGATCTATTGAAAATACTCGATGAGATGGGACACGGTGATGACCTTGTGATCGGGGACTCG
>JBDKSM010000136.1:0-10775 GCA_039680665.1 Syntrophaceae bacterium
GGATATAAGGCAAGGCCGGTGCCAGAAGGCTGCATGGGTAATATCGCTACTATAATCAAAGAGATACGCAACACCCACCCGCCCGCAACCGGTTACATGGATTACGGTATCGTGATCATGGTCACGCACCCGTGATCGTAGGGACGCTGGCGGGGGTAAACTCTGGCTTTACTTTTGTCCGGAACGGAATAATATAAACGTATGCAGGTAATTTTCCATGAGGACTTTTATGAGGTCTACACCTATGACCCGGCGGCCGAAGCCGGGCGCATGGAGGCCGTCGTTGAAGTGATCCGGCCGCACGTGGAATTCATTACGGCTCAAGCCGCTCAGCCCGAGGACATCGCGGCGGTGCATTCCCAGCGCCATATCGATTCCATCCGCGGCCAGGGCCTCTACGACATCGCGGCCCTGGCGGCCGGCGGTGCCATTCAGGCGGCCAGGCGCGGACTTGAAGAGCCCTGTTTTGCCCTGATCCGACCGCCCGGACACCATGCCTCGGTGGATTCAGCCTGGGGCTTCTGTTTCTTCAACAACATGGTCGTGGCGCTCACGCATCTCAGAAAAGCCGGCTTGATCAAAAGCGCCTATGTCCTGGACATCGATCTGCACTTCGGGGACGGCACGGTCAATATCCTGGATGGCCAGGACTGGGTCAGGGTGTACAATATCGCCGCCCATGACCGCCTGAGGTATGTGCGTGAGGTGCTGGACGAGATGAAACACTGTCAAGCGGACATCATCGGCATTTCGGCCGGCTTCGACAACCATGCCCAGGACTGGGGCGGGGTGCTTGAAACAGAAGACTATCATGCCATCGGCGAAAGCGTTCGCGCCGCCTCGCTCCGTAACGGCGGGGGCTGCTTCGCGCTGCTTGAAGGCGGCTATAACCACAAGGTCCTGGGGCACAATGTCCTGGCCTTGATCAAGGGCCTAAGCGCGCGGCCGTAAAATACAGCTGCGGTCTTTTAGCCGGTGGTGTGACAATAGACGTACCCGGTGTCGGCCTCGATGCGTATCAGACAATCCTCGCTCTCGTATTGCCAGTAGCCGCGCTCGTATTCAAGGTCTCCCCGGCACGGGCACCCGCATTCGGTCATGATCAAGGTGGCATCGTCCTTGTCGAGCGGCAGGTTCACCGGGCGGGAAAGAATGATTTTGATGGAAAGCCCGCCGAAGTCCATCTCGATCCAGGCCGCCACCACGGTCGAGTCCGAACCGGAGCAGGCGATGATGAGGATCAGGGCGGCGGCGGATAAACCCGCCGCCCATGGGAAAGCAGGGTGCAAAACCGCATGCGTTTCAGGTGAAGAAACCGATCTCGCGGGCATAGGTGCTTTGCCTCTGCCAGGGAAGGCCGGGATGGGCGGCCGTGATGGTGTCGTCCCCCAGGAACTTCACGCAGGCCTCGTCCAGGGCCAAAGGCGAGGCCCCGGAAAGGAATCCGAAGTCCGGGGCGATGATCTCCGTTTTTCCCGGCAAGCAGTCGCACTCGGCACTCACCTTGATCAGCGCATTGACGAGCACGGATTTTTTCCGGATATGCCTCCAGACCGCGGCCGCGGTTTCCACGAGCTTTTCCTGAAAGGCCTCGGGGGATGAGTTCCACATGATCTTCAAGGCCGTCTCCGGGCAGGCGGCAATGCATTGCGCGCACCCGATGCAGCGTTTGAGGTCGTACTGCGGGTCTTGATCGGGGAGCATGTCGGCCGCTCCACTGGGGCAGACCTCCACGCACACACCGCAGCGCACGCACTTCCCGGGTATGAGCGTCGGACGGACATCGGCGTGCATGCGCTGTTTCTGTGCCCGCGAGGCGAAGCCCATGGAGAGGTTTTTGATGGCGCCGCCGTAGCCTGAGGCCAGGTGGCCCTTGAAATGGGAGAAGATAAAAAAGCCCTGGGTTTTGTGCACGAGCGATGTCACCTGCACGGTCTGGAAATGTTTGTAGCCGGCCGGAAGGTCGATGACATCGCGGCCGTCCATGCCGTCGGCGATCACGAGCGGGCAGCCGAGAAAATCCGCGGTGTAGCCGTTGCGGGCCGCGGTTTCCAGGGAGTCTTTTCCTAAGCGACGGCCACCCGAGTACAGAACCGTGGTGTCGAAGATAAAGGGTTTGGCACCCAGGGAGCTCAGCCAGTTCACGATCGCGCGCGCATAGACCGGTTCAAGGAAGCTCTCATTGCCGCGCTCTCCCCAGTGGAGCTTGATCCCCACCGTTTCTCCGGCCGTAAAAGGATGCGGGAGTTTTACCAGCAAGGCCTCCAGGGCCGCTATCGCTCCCGTCTGGGTACCATCCGTTCCTGAAAATCGTATCTCCACATGACCTCCCTTTTTGGGTGTCAGGGGGGCGCCAGATCCTATTTGATATCCGCTCCGGTAGGCGGCCGCGGAACGGCCGGCTTCGAATAGTCCTCGCCGCGTTTGTCGCGGTCGCGTTTGCGCTCCTGGCATAAGAAGAGCAGGGCGGCGGCGTTGGCCTTGACATGGGCGAAGATGCTCTCCGGGCCGGAATAGGCAGCATGCTGTTCCAGATTGTCCTGGAGTTCTTTGATGATATGGTTCAGCGTCTCCTCGTGCAGCTCATGTTTTATTTTGATTAATACTTTTTTCGCATCGTCATCGGCGCTCATGCCATCCTCCTTTTTCATCGGTGATCATAGGCTACCTCATCTACCCGGCGGGGGTCAACCGTTTTTGGCCTGCCGGCGGCGGGTGTCGGCGTTCAAGAAGATGGGTTTGTCGGGGCATCGGGGAGGGCTGTGCCGAGTGGTCGCGAACATGTCAGGGTTGCCTGGCTTGCAGGCTGTTTTTCCCTTGACTTTATGGATTGATTCAATTACTGGAAGCTCATTCAGAAGGCAAAAGAGACGATAAGAGAGCCATCGATTGTTTCCCATACAGACACAAGTCTTTAATTAATCACCGAAAGGAATTTGACATGCATTTAGAAGAGCTCAAAAAGCTGGGGCCCAAGGAACTGCTCGAAGCCGCTAATTCCCTGGAGATCGAGGGTTCCGCCACCATGAGCAGACAGGAGCTTATCTTCGCCATCCTCCAGGCCACGGCGGAAAAGGAAGGTTACATATCGGGCGAGGGCATCCTCGAGATCCTCCCGGACGGCTTCGGTTTCCTGCGCTCCGCCGATTACAGTTACCTGCCCGGGCCGGACGATATCTATGTTTCGCCCTCGCAGATCCGGCGCTTCAATCTGAAGGTCGGCGATGAGGTGCGCGGCCAGATCCGGCCGCCCAAGGACGGTGAACGTTACTTCGCCCTCTTGAAGCTTGAGACGATCAACGGCTCACAAACGGAAGACGCCAAGCACCGCGTGCCCTTCGACGAGCTCACTCCGCTCTATCCCGAGGAGCGCTTCACTTTGGAGACCAAGACCGACAACCTGACGGGTCGCACGCTCGACCTGTTGGCCCCCATCGGCAAGGGGCAGCGCGGCATCATCGTATCGCCGCCCAAGGCCGGCAAAACCATGATGCTTCAGAGCATCGCCAACAGCATCACCGTCAACCATCCCGAGGTGATCCTGATGGTCCTGCTCATCGATGAGCGGCCGGAAGAGGTCACGGACATGCGCCGCACGGTCAAGGGCGAGGTCATCGCCTCGACCTTCGACGAACCCGCCTCCCGGCACGTCCAGGTGGCGCGTATGGTGATCGAGAAGGCCAAGCGCTATGTGGAATACCGCAAGGACGTGGTGATCCTGCTCGACTCGCTGACGCGCCTGGCTCGGGCTCATAATACGGTCTGCCCGCCCTCGGGCAAGCTCCTCTCGGGCGGCATCGACGCCAATGCCCTGCAGAAGCCCAAGCGCTTCTTCGGCACGGCGCGCAATATCGAAGAGGGCGGCAGCATCACCATCATCGCCACGGCCCTGATCGATACGGGCTCGCGCATGGATGAGGTCATCTACGAAGAGTTCAAGGGCACGGGCAACATGGAGATCCATCTCGACCGCACCATGATGGAACGTCGCGTATTCCCGGCCGTGGACATCTCCAAGTCCGGTACGCGCAAGGAGGAGCTCCTGATCCCGCAGGAACAGCTCGACCGCATCTGGATCCTGCGCAAGCTCTTGAGCCCCTTGAACCCCATCGACAGCCTTGAATTTCTGCTGGACAAACTCAGCAAGACGGATAATAATACGCATTTCCTGGAAGCAATGAACAAGTAAGGAGCAAGCAAGATGAAGAAGGACATACATCCGAAGTACGAAGAGACGACCGTGACCTGCGCCTGCGGCAATACCTTCACGACCCGTTCCACCAAGCAGGACATCCGGGTCGAGATCTGCAGCGCCTGCCACCCCTTTTATACCGGACAGCAGCGCGCCACCTCTGCGGCCGGCAAGGCTGAGCTGTTCCGCCGCAAGTACGGGGATTACCTGAAAAAGAACAACCAGTAACCTTAAACTATGCTGGAACGTTTACAGGAGATCAAGGATCGCTACGACGAAATCAACCATCTCCTGGCCGACCCCGATCTTCCCAAGGACCGTGAGCGCTATACCCAGTTAACCAAGGAGCATGCCGGCCTCGAAGAGTATATGGGCCCCTATCGCAGGCTCATGGAGCTCGAAGAGGAGATCTCCAGACATGCCGTCATGCAGGATGACCCTGATCCGGAGATGCGCGAACTCGTGCGCGATGAGCTGGAAAGCCTGCGAGCCGAGAAGGCGCAGATCGAACAGACCATCCGCACCCTTTTCATCCCCCGCGACCCCAACGACGACAAGGGTGTCATCCTCGAAATCCGCGCCGGCACGGGCGGCGAGGAGGCCGCGCTTTTCGCCTCCGACCTGTTCCGCATGTATGCGCGCTATGCTGAATCCCAAGGTTGGAAGGTCGAAGTCTTAAGCCAGAACGACACCGGCAAGGGCGGCCTCAAGGAGGTTATCGCCGGCATATCGGGCAGGCGCGTCTATGCCAAGCTCAAGTACGAGAGCGGGGTGCACCGTGTGCAGCGCGTGCCGGTCACCGAGGCCTCGGGACGCATCCATACCTCGGCCGTCACCGTGGCCATCCTGCCCGAGGCGCAGGAGGTCGATATCGATATCGACCCCAAGGACTTGAGGATCGACACCTACCGCTCGTCCGGCAGCGGCGGCCAGCATGTCAACAAGACCGAGAGCGCCATCCGCATCACCCATATCCCCACCGGCCTGGTGGTCACCTGCCAGGATGAAAAATCGCAGCACAAGAACAAGGCCAAGGCCATGACCGTGCTGAGGGCGCGGCTCTATCAGAAGGCCCAGGAAGACCAGCACAACGAGATCGCGCAGGAACGCCGCTTGCAGGTGGGGACCGGAGACCGCAGCGAGCGCATACGCACCTACAACTTCCCCCAGGGACGCATTACCGACCACCGCATCAACCTTACCCTGCACAAGCTCTCCGCCGTGCTGGAGGGCGACCTGGACGAGATCGTCGAGGCCCTGGCCACCGAGTCCCAGGCGCAAGCCCTCAAGCAGACCGGGACATAACAGTTGGAATGTTTTTCCCATTTTACATTCAAGATGACACCGAGGAGGCCAGGAGGAAGCGACGCAGGTGTACATGTTTAGTACTCCGAGTCGCTGACGACGCAGCCGACAAAGGTGCCGCTTGAATGCAAATGGGAAATATAACCATTCGCCAGGCTATCACCTGGGCAAATGGTATCCTCTCCGAAGCCTCAATCGAATCCGCCCGGCGCGACGCCGAGATCCTTATCCTGCATGTCACGGGTCTTGAGCGTGTCCAGCTCTACACGCGCAGCGAGCAGGAGCTCGGCGCCGCCCAACATGCGCGCTATACGGAGCTCATAGCCAGGCGGGCCAGGGGCGAACCGGTGGCCTATCTCGTGGGCCAGAAGGAGTTCTATGCCCTTGACTTCACGGTTGGCCCGGCCGTGCTCATCCCGCGCCCCGAGACCGAGATCCTGGTAGAAAAGGCCGCAGCCTGGGCATCATCCGGGGCGCACGTGCTGGAGATAGGCGTGGGCTCAGGCGCGGTGATCGTAGCCTTGGCCAAAGAGAGGCCGGATCTCAAGCTCTTCGGCCTGGATATCAGCCCGGAAGCACTCAAGACCGCACGCCATAATGCCCGCCGTCACGGGGTGTCCGATCGGATTCACCTCTTTGTGGGCGATACGCTTTCGGCCGTTGGTGCGCGCTTCTCCTTGATCCTGATGAATCCTCCCTATATCGCACGGCGTGAGGCGTACGCTCTTAGCCCCGAGGTGGCGCGGTATGAACCGGACGTAGCCCTTTTTGGTGGAAATGACGGGCTCGATGTTATAAGGAAGATCTTGTCCATGGCAGCAGGCAATTTGCTGCCGGGAGGCCGCTTGCTGATGGAGTGCGGGTATGATCAGCAGTCGTCCGTCACCCGCCTCGTTCAAGCCGCGGGGGGCCTTCGGCTGAGGGAATGGATAACCGACCTGGGTGGGATACCCCGCGTCGTGATCGTGGAGAAGGCAAATGGATAATTTCGTCATTGAAGGCGGGCGGGAACTCAAGGGCGCCGTCAAGGTATCGGGCTCCAAAAATGCGGCCCTGCCGATCCTGTGCGCCGCCATCCTGGCCGATGGGCCCTGCACCTTCCATAATATACCGGACCTCATGGATATCAGCACCATGGTCGAGGTGCTCTCCGTCCTGGGCATCAAGGCCCACAAGCCTGGGCCCGGCACCTTGGTCATGGATCCGTCGGAGATCATCTCCTATGAGGCGCCCTATGATCTGGTCAAGAGCATGCGCGCCTCGATCCTGGTTCTGGGGCCGCTCCTGGCCAAGTTCAAGCGTGCCAAGGTGTCGCTGCCCGGTGGGTGCGCCATCGGTGTGCGGCCGGTCGACCTGCACCTGAAGGCCTTGACCAAGATGGGCGCCAATATCGAGCTCTCGCACGGGTATATCGTGGCCTTTACCGATGGGCTCAAAGGGGCGCACATTATCTTCGAAAACACTACCGTAGGCGGCACCGAAAACATCATGATGGCCGCCACCCTGGCCGAGGGCACCACCATCATCGAGGGCGCGGCGCGCGAGCCCGAGATCCCGGACCTGGCCGAGGCCCTCAATAAAATGGGGGCGCATATCGAAGGCGCCGGCACCGGCACGATCAGCATAGAAGGCGTGAAAGCGCTCAGCGGTTGCGAACACACCGTCATACCGGACCGTATCGAGACCGGCACGCTCATGGTGGCCGCCCCCATTACCAAAAGCCGGCTTACGATCACCGGCGTACGGAGCGACCATAATAGCGCCGTCGCTGAAAAGCTCAGTGAGATGGGCATCGTCATTTCGGAAAAGGACCATGATATCATTGAGGTGGACGGCAAGGTGGATCTCAAGCCCATGGAACTGACCACCGCTCCTTTCCCGGGTTTCCCGACCGACATGCAGGCCCAGATCATGGCCCTGGCCTGCGTGGCGGGTGGAGCGTCGAGCATCACCGAGAACATCTTCGAGAACCGCTTCATGCATGTGCCGGAACTGATGCGCATGGGCGCCAACCTGGAGGAAAAGGGCCGCACCGTCATCGTGCGCGGTATTGAGCGGTTCCAGGGGGCCTCGGTCATGGCCACCGACCTGCGCGCCTCCGCCTGTCTGGTGCTGGCGGCCTTGAACGCCAAGGGGCTGACCGAGATTCGGCGCATTTACCACCTCGACCGCGGCTACGAAGCCCTGGATGAAAAGCTCGCCATCTTAGGGGCGCGCGTGGAACGCAAAAAAGGCGGCCTGTAATGGAGCAGATCTCCACGCGCACGCCCGGTTGGGAAAAACGTCTGGACATGGTCCTTTCGCGTTCCCGCTCCGTATCGGCCGATATCGACCGCACCGTGTCCGAGATCATCACGCGGGTGAGGACCCAGGGCGATCGGGCCATGGCGGCCCTGACGAGGAAACTCGACCGCTTCGATCCGGACAAGGAAGGCTTCTGCATAGACCCGGACATGATGGCCCATGCGGCCGGCCGTATCGAGCCCGAGCTGTACGAGGCGCTGGCCGTTGCCGCCGAGAGGATCAGGGCCTTCCACAGCCACCAGCGCGAGGAATCCTGGACCATAACGGATGCCACCGGCTCCATCCTGGGCCAGAAGGTCACCCCGGTTAACCGCGCCGGCATCTATACCCCGGGCGGGCGCAACGCCTTCCCCTCCACCTTGCTCATGAACGTCATCCCGGCCCAGATCGCGGGGGTGGATGAGATCGTGGTGGTATCACCCACGCCGGATGGCCGGGTGAACGACACCCTCCTGGCCGCGGCGCATATCCTGGGAATAGGGCGCATCTTCCGTATCGGCGGGGCCCAGGCCGTGGCGGCCCTGGCGTTTGGAACCGAGAGCATCCCCAAAGTTGATGTCGTAGTCGGACCGGGCAACATCTACGTGGCGCGCGCCAAGGCCCAGCTCCAGGGTATGATCGGCATCGACGCCATCGCCGGGCCGTCCGAGATCGTGGTCATCGCCGATAAAGGTGCGAGCCCTAGCTGGATCGCCTGCGATCTGTTGTCCCAGGCCGAGCACGACCCCATGGCCTCGGCCATGCTCATCACACCGGAAGAAACCTTGGCCGCGGCCGTGCTCGATCACCTCGAGCGCGAACAGGCAAGTCTGCCGCGGCGTGAGATCACCGCGCGTTCGCTAGCCGACCATGGGGCCATTATTATCACGCGCGATCTTGATGAGGCCATCGCCATCGCCAACACCATCGCCCCCGAACACCTCGAGCTCATGCTGGCCGACGCCATGACCCATCTCAACAAGATCAGGAACGCCGGGGCCGTGTTCCTGGGCTACCACTGTATGGAGGCCATCGGCGACTATGTCGCCGGACCCAACCACACGTTGCCCACGGCCGCTACGGCCCGCTTCTCCTCCGCCTTAGGGGTCTACAATTTCCTCAAGCGCACCTCGATTGTGGGGATGTCGCCCCAGGCCGTACACGAACTGGGACCCATGGCCGCCCGAATGGCGCGTTCCGAAGACCTGGAGGCCCATGCACGCTCCGTGGACTGCCGCCTTACATGACCCCATCCTGAAACGCATCGCCGACCTCTTTACCCCGGACGACTACCTCGTGGGCGGTTGCGTGAGGGACTTCTGTTTAGGCCTTCCTCCGGCGGACTTCGACCTCGTCAGCTTCGGCGATGTCTGGAAGCTGGCCGGAAGAATCGCCGAACGCTTGGGGAGCCATGCCTTCTGGATGGACAAAACCCGCGCCATCGCCCGCATCGCCACCGGCGAGCCGCCCATCAAGATCGATGTCTGCGCGCCCAAGGCCGCCACCATTGACGCCGACCTGGCCGAGCGTGACATTACCATCAATGCCATGGCCTTGCATCCGACCACGCAGGCCCTGATCGATCCGCTGGGAGGGGGGGCCGACCTTGAACAGCGCCGCATCCGTATCATCGCCGAGAAGAACCTGGCCGACGACCCCTTAAGGGTCTTGCGCTGCCTGCGTTTCAGCCTGCAGCTGGACTGCACCCTTGACGAAGAGACCGGCTCCGCCCTGACACGCCAGGCGTCGCGTCTCAGCGCTGTGGCCCCGGAGCGTATCAAACAGGAACTGAATGCCGCCCTGGCGCTACCCGGCGGGGCAAGGATCTTCGATCGCATGTATGCCTACAACCTGCCGCTGTTTCCCCAGTACGTGGACATCGACCAGGGGCCGCACCACCGCTGGCCCCTTATCCGCCATGCCGTGCTGGCCGCCCAGGAGACCGAAAGCCTTCTGGATAAGGCCGAAACCTATCTGCCCGGCATAGGCGACTATTTCGCGGAGCGGATAGAAGACGGGGTGCCGCGCGCCAGCATCCTGAAGCTCGCGGCCTTTCTGCACGACATCGGCAAACCAGAGGCGCACACGCTTGATGCCGATGGCGTGGTGCACTTCTACGGTCATGCCCAGGTCGGGGCCCGACAAACCGCGGAGGCCTTGAAAAACCTGCGCTACGCCACCCAGACCATCCGGATCGCCTCCGGAATCGTGGAACACCACATGCGCGTCCTGGAACTCGCCGTAGGCGGCGTCATCACCAACCGGGCCATGCACCGCTTCTTAAGCGCCACCATCGGGTTTACTCCCGAGATCCTGCTCCTCACCATCGCCGATGCCGAAGCCACCGGCAAGGACCCGGCCTATGCCGGCGCCCGGCCGGATATCGAGGCTGTTGTCAGAAGCATCTGGACGTATTATCGTGAGGTCTTTTGCATAACCCGTCTGGCGCCCTTATTGAGTGGTCATGATATCATGCAGGCCCTGGATATCCCGACGGGACCGGATGTAGGGGAGGCGCTTGTCATGGTCGAAGAAGCCCGCGCGGATGGGCTCGTCCAGGACCGGGACGAGGCCCTGGAGTATCTGAGAAAGCACAGAAAGTCTTAATCCTTCCCCTTTTTTTCCCTGCGGAGCGTGGAAATAAAGGGCGCCGATCATGCTGGTTCCGCGTTCATTTGACAAGGGAAGTTACCCTTCTTATTATTATCAATCACAAGTGTATGGAGGCGGGTATTCTGAAAAATTGACCCTGGCGCCGTGCGTAGCGCCAGACAGATGGAATCCAGGGAATGTCGATGTCGGGGCATGGTTCGGGAAGGTCGAATAAGCAGCATGTACACATTCTGCGGCAAACCGAGGTGCAGCTGGAGATCTTCAAGCGTTTCGTGGAAACATCCGGCCAGGCCTTGGGCATGGCCGATCTGGATGGACGGGTTTTCTTTGTAAACTCCAACCTCTGCCGCATGCTGGGCCGGGACAACCCCGAACAGGTTTA
>JBDKSM010000137.1:0-7685 GCA_039680665.1 Syntrophaceae bacterium
AGACAACATCACGATGGAAGTGAAGCTGATCCATCCGATCGCGATGGAAGAGGGCCTGCGGTTCGCCATTCGTGAAGGCGGACGCACCGTGGGCGCCGGCGTCATCGTCAAGGTCATTGAATAGGAAGATGGTATGCGAGATTTAGTGATTCTAGCATGTGGGGACTGCAAGCGCCGCAACTATACGACGACGCGCAACAAGAAGAAACAGCAGGAAAAACTGCAGATCAAGAAGTATTGCCCGTTCTGCAGAACCCATTCGGTGCACAAAGAGACGAAGTAGGGATGAGGCATGCAGGCCAGTAGCTCTAATGGTAGAGCGCCGGACTCCAAATCCGGATGCTGGGGGTTCGAGTCCCTCCTGGCCTGCCATTTTGGAAGGATTACATGGAAAAAATCACGCGCTATCTGAAGGAAGTCAGGGCCGAACTGAAAAAGGTGACCTGGACGGGTAGGAAGGAAATCACCAGCGGAACCATCGCGGTCCTGGTGCTGTGCGTCATCATTTCGCTCTTCCTTGCGGTAGTGGACTTCGGCCTTTCGTCAATCGTCAGGCTGGTCATGGGGTGGTAGGCTAACCATGGAACATAAGTGGTACGTGGTACATACTTATTCGAATTTCGAGAACAAGGCCAAAAAGTCGCTCGAAGAACGTATCAAAGCTTACAACTGCCAGGATTTTTTCTCCGACATCCTGGTACCCGTGCCGGTCGAGCCCGCAACACCTGGAGCGCAGGCCAAAAAGAAGCCCGGCGGCAACCGCAAGTTCTTCCCGGGCTATATTCTGGTAAAAATGACGCTGACCGACAAGACCTGGCACGTGGTCATGGGTACGCCCAAGGTAACCGGCTTCGTGGGTGGACGCAACGAGCCCTCCACGATCCCGGACGGCGAGGTGGAAAAGCTTAAGGCCCAAATTGAGACCGGCATGGGCGGTAAAGAGTTCCGTTGCGAATTCGCCCTGGGCGATGCTGTCACGGTCACCGAAGGTCCTTTCCAGAATTTCTCCGGCGTGGTGGACGACATCAAACCCGACAAGGGCAAGGTCCGCGTCCTGGTATCCATCTTCGGACGCTCCACTCCGGTCGAGCTCAATTTTGACCAAATAACCAAGAGATAGTTCTAAGGGGTAACCAATGGCAAAGACGATCACGGCTAAAATCAAGATTCATATCCCCGCGGGCGAGGCCAAGCCGTCGCCGCCGGTCGGACCGGCCCTGGGACAGCACGGGGTGAACATCATGGAGTTCTGCAAGGCCTTCAACGCGAACACGGAAAAATTGAAGGGAAATCTCATCCCGGTGATTATTTCGGTTTACCAGGACAGGACCTTCACGTTCATCACCAAGAGCCCGCCCGCCTCAAGGCTGTTGATCAAGGCCAGCGGTGTGGAGAAAGGCGCTCCAAACGCCAAGACGGACCGAGTCGGCAAGGTAACCAAAGCCCAGGTCAAGGATATCGCCGCCCAGAAGCTCAAGGATTTGAACACCGATGACGTCGAAGTCGCCATGAAGATCATCGCAGGAACGGCCCGCAGCATGGGTATTGAGATCGTTGATTGAAGGAGTAAGGTATGGCACACAGGGGCAAAAAATATATCGAGGCCCGGGGCAAGGTCGATCCTATCAAACGCTACAGCTGCGAGGATGCGCTCGGCCTCGTGCTCGAGACAAAATATTCGAAATTTGACGAGAGCGTGGATGTAGCCTTGCGTTTGGGTGTTGATCCCCGGCACGCCGACCAGATGGTGCGCGGAACGGTGATCCTGCCGCACGGCACCGGCAAGGTAATGCGTGTGCTGGTCTTCGCCAAAGGCGACAAGGAAAAAGAGGCCGTCGAGGCCAAGGCCGATTATGTCGGCGCCGAGGACATGGCTGAGAAGATCCAGGGCGGCTGGCTTGATTTCGACAAGGTCATCGCCACGCCCGATATGATGGGTCTGGTCGGCAAACTGGGAAAGATCCTGGGTCCGCGCGGCATGATGCCCAATCCCAAGCTGGGCACCGTGACCTTCGAAGTGGGCAAGACCGTGGGGGAGATGAAGTCCGGGCGTATCGAGTTCAAGGTCGACAAAACAGGCATCGTGCATGCCAGCGTCGGCAAGACCTCCTTCGGCAAGGACAAGCTCATGGACAATCTGAAGGCCCTTCTAGAAGTGGTCGTAAGGCTCAAACCGTCTTCCAGCAAAGGCGCCTACATCAAGAGCGTGGCTTTATCGAGCACCATGGGCCCCGGGGTCAAGGTTGACCCGGTGGAGGCCTCATCGTTGTTTAAATAAATGATAATAATCCTGGTTAAAGACAGCGGGTGCGTCTGAAACGCTTAATTGCCCGCCGAGACCGGGGGAACCCCCGGGTATCCTTTAACAGGAGAACTAATAAAAAAAGGGGGTGAGGGAACGATTGAACAGGACAGAAAAATCGGAATTAGTTGAGCGTCTGCACGGCGAGCTGAAGGACACCAAGGCCGTATTCGTCACCGATTACATGGGACTAACCGTAGAGGAGATATCCCTGTTACGCGGAAATATCAAGGCCGCCGGCGGCAAATACCAGGTCGTGAAGAACACACTGCTCAAGCGGGCCTCGGAGGGTACCGGCGCCACAGGACTGGCACCCTATCTCGAAGGTCCTACCGCCGTGGCCATGGCATTCGCCGATCCAGTGGCGTTGGCCAAGGCCCTGGTGGAATTCGCCAAGAAGAACGAGAAGCTGGAGATCCAGGGCGGCGTGCTGGGAGAACAGGCGCTGAGCCTCCAGGACGTCAAGGACCTGGCGACCATGCCGAGCCGCGAAGTCTTGCTGGCGCGTCTGTTGGGCACCTTGAATGCCCCGGCGTCGAATTTCGTGGGTGTATGCGCCGCCATGGTGCGACAGTTGCTCTACGCCTTGAAGGCGATCGAAGAAAAGAAGAACCAAGCATAAGATAAGGAGAGATAATTATGAGTGTTACCCGTGAAGACGTAATACAATTTATCGAGAATATGACGGTACTCGAGCTCGCCGGTTTCGTCAAGGAGCTTGAAGAGAAGTTCGGCGTATCCGCCGCCGCCCCGGCCGTGGCCGTGGCCGCAGGACCTGCCGCCGCCGGAGCGGCCGAGCCGGTTGAGGAAAAGACCCAGTTTGACGTCATCCTGAAGGATGCCGGCGCCCAGAAGATCCAGGTCATCAAGGTCGTGCGCGCGCTGACCAACCTGGGCCTGAAAGAGGCCAAGGATCTTGTTGAGGGCGCTCCCAAGCCGGTGGTTGAGAAGGTTTCCAAGGCGGATGCCGAGGATGCCAAGAAAAAGCTCGAAGAGGTCGGCGGAGTCGTTGAGATAAAGTAGATCAAAGCTCCGACAGACAGGGTGTGGACACCGCCGAAAAATGGCGGTGTCCAATACTTTTTCATAAAGGCTTGGCTTAAAGGTTCAAAAGAGGGAAAAAAAGAGCATGAAAAAAGACATCCTTTCTTATCCCGAGGTAAGGCGGAAGAGCTTTGCCAAACGGCGCACGCTCATCGACATGCCCGATCTGGTCGAGCTGCCGAAGTCATCGTATGCGGCTTTCCTGCAGAAGGACGTCCCCCCCGAAAAACGCAAAAACATGGGCCTGCAGGGGGTCTTCAAGTCCGTCTTCCCCATCAAGGATTTCAATGAGGATGCATCGCTCGAATTCGTGGAATACCGCTTGGGCGATCCCAAGTACGACATGGAGGAATGTATTCAGAAAGGCCTGACCTTCGCCGCGCCCGTGACCTTGAAGGTCAGGCTGGTGGTGTTTGACCGCGACGAGGAAAGCCAGACTCAGAGCATCCGGGATATCAAGGAACAAGAAGTCTACTTCGGAGAGATCCCGCTCATGAGTCCCAGTTCCACCTTCGTCATCAACGGCACCGAACGCGTGATCGTCAACCAGCTGCACCGCTCGCCCGGCATCTTCTTCGACAAGACCGCGGCACGCGCCGCCACGGGCGGCAAGGTGCTCTTCTCGGCGCGCATCATTCCGGCCCGCGGCAGTTGGATAGATCTAGATTTCGACGCCAAGGGCATCCTCTACCTGCGCATCGATCGTCGGCGCAAGATGCCGGCCACGACGCTTTTGAAGGCCCTGGGTTTCTCCAATCAGGAGGTCCTAGGTATCTACTACCTCAAGGAGCGTTTTGGCATCGTTGGGGAGAAGATCCTCAGACATATCGATATCGATACCCTGGTGGGCTTGAAGGCCGATCACGATATCAAGGCCAAGGGAGTAGACGAGCCGGTCGTCAAGAGCGGCCGCAAGATTACTCCGGCCGCAGTCAAGAAACTTCACGGCAAGGAGATCGAACCCATAGAGATCGAGGAAAAGGACCTCCTGGGACGCGTTCTAGCCGAGGACATCGTGAATTTTGAGACCGGCGAGATCATCGCCGAGGCCAACGATACCCTGACCCCGGAACTGCTCGAACATCTCCGGCAGGACGGCATCCCCGAGATCAAGACCCTGCTGATCGACGAGATCACCTTCAGCTCCTCGCTCTCGCGTACCCTGGCCTTGGACAAGATCGATACGTCCGAGGAAGCGATCATCGAGATCTACCGGCGTCTTAGGCCCTCCAATCCACCCACGCTGGAGATCGCTAATAATTTCTTTGATAACCTGTTTTTCAACGCCTCCTACTACGATCTCTCGCGCGTCGGGCGCTTGAAGATCAACCGCAAGCTGGGCGTAAGCGACGAGGAGGCGCCCATAGACTTGACCGTACTGCGCAAGGAGGACATCCTCCAGACCGTTAAATATATACTAGAGCTCAAGGACAATGTGCAGGGCCGCAGCGTGGACGATATCGACCACATGTCCAACCGCCGCGTGCGCTCGGTGGGCGAGCTCCTCGAAAACCAGTATCGCATCGGCTTGGTGCGCATGGAAAGGGCCATCAAGGAGCGCATGAGCCTCCAGGATGTCGAAACCATGATGCCCAACAACCTCATCAATCCCAAGCCGGTCACGGCCGTGATCCGGGAATTCTTCGGTTCGGGCCAGCTCTCGCAGTTCATGGATCAGACCAATCCGCTCTCGGCCATCACCCACAAGCGCCGGCTTTCGGCCCTGGGTCCCGGCGGTCTGACCCGCGAACGCGCCGTGTTCGAAGTGCGCGACGTGCATCCCTCGCACTACGGACGCATCTGTCCCATCGAAACCCCGGAAGGCCCGAACATCGGTCTGATCGTATCGCTTTCGACCTATGCGCGCGTCAACGAATTCGGCTTCATCGAAACCCCCTACTACCTGGTCAAGGACGGCGTGGTCTCCAACGAGATGCAGTACTTGAGCGCCATGGAAGAGGAAGAAGAGGTCGTCGTACAGGCCACGGAACCCCTGGACAAGCAGGGCCGGATCATCGCCGACATGGTGCGCGTGCGGTTGAAGAACGGCGAATACGGCATCGTATCGCGTGAGCAGGTCACGCTCATGGACGTGGCCACCAACCAGCTCTTCTCCGTTTCGGCCAACTTGATCCCCTTCCTCGAGCATGACGACGCCAACCGGGCCCTTATGGGCTCCAACATGCAGCGCCAGGCCGTTCCGCTCCTGTTCCCCAAGCCGCCCATGGTGGGCACGGGCATGGAGCATGTCATCGCGCGCGACTCGGGTGTCTGCGTAGTGGCCAGACGTGACGGCGTGGTCTGGGACGTTGATTCCCAACGCATCGTCATCATGGCCGACAATGTGGGTGAGCGTCCGGATGATACCGGCATCGATATCTACAAACTTACCAAGTTCAAACGCGCCAATCAGAACACCTCTTTCAATCAGAGCCCGATCGTAAAGAAGGGTCAGCGTATCAAGAAGGGCGAAATCATAGCCGACGGACCGGCCACCAATGCCGGCGAGCTGGCCCTGGGACGCAACCTCGTGGTGGCCTTCATGCCCTGGGGCGGGTACAATTACGAAGACGCCATCCTAATCAGCGAGCGGGTGGTCAAAGAAGACTTCTATACCTCGGTGCATATCGAGGAATTCGAGGTCATGGCCCGCGATGTCAAGCTGGGAACCGAAGAGATCACGCGCGATATCCCCAATGCCGGCGAAGAGGCGCTCAAAAACCTCGACGATGCCGGCATCGTGCGCATCGGCGCCGAGGTGACGCCGGGCGATATCCTGGTGGGCAAGGTTACGCCCAAGGGCGAGACCCAACTCTCCCCGGAAGAGAAACTGCTGCGGGCCATCTTCGGTGAAAAGGCCAGCGAGGTCAAGGATTCTTCCCTGCGAGTTCCACCCGGCATCGAGGGCCAGGTCATCGACGCCCGCGTGTTCAACCGCCGCGGCCAGGAACGTGACGAGCGTACGCGTGAGATTGAGACCCGGGAGATCGAGGTCCTCAACAAGGACAAGGACGACGAGCTCCGCATCATCACCATCGCCGCGCGTCAGCGTTTGGAAAACCTGCTGATCGACAAGGAACTCTCAGCCCCCCTCATTTCGCACCTGGGCGATGCCATAGTTGCCAAGAGCAAGGAAAAGATCTCGGCGGCCATGCTGGAAGGGTTGACCATCGACGATTTCAAGGATATCCGCATCAAGGGCGGCGACGATATCGAGCACCAGATCGAGCGCATCATCGGCAGGCTCGATCACCAGAAACGGCTGATCGAGAAGCTCTATGACTCCAAGATCGAGAAATTCTCGCAGGGTGACGATCTGCCGCCCGGGGTCAACAAGATGGTCAAGGTCTTCATCGCCATCAAGAGAAAACTCTCGGTGGGCGACAAGATGGCCGGACGTCACGGCAATAAGGGAGTCATCTCGCGCATACTGCCCGAAGAGGACATGCCTTTCTTCGCCGACGGCAGGCCCGTTGACATCGTTCTTAATCCCCTGGGCGTGCCTTCGCGCATGAACGTGGGACAGATCCTGGAGACCCATATCGGCTGGGCCGTGCACGGTCTGGGCGAATCATTGCGCGCGTTTATGGAAGCTGAGTACTCGGATGACACACTCCGCGATTTTCTCAAGAAGGTCTATGCCTCGCCCAAGGTGGACAAGCATCTCAAGGAGGCCTCGCGTGAGGATCTCCTGCGCATCGCGCGCGCCATCTGCGATGATGGGCTGCATGTGGCGGTGCCGGTCTTCGATTCCGCCAAGGAAGATGAAATCACCAAGATCATGATCGGTGCCGGCATTACGGACGGCGGCCGGGTGACCCTCTATGACGGACGCTCCGGAGAGCCCTTCGACGGCCGCGTGACCGTCGGCATGATGTACATGCTCAAGCTGCATCACCTGGTGGATGACAAGATCCATGCGCGCTCCATCGGACCGTACTCGCTTGTCACCCAGCAGCCGCTGGGCGGCAAGGCCCAGTTCGGCGGACAGCGGCTGGGTGAAATGGAGGTCTGGGCCATCGAGGCCTACGGCGCCGCCTACTCACTGCAGGAATTCCTGACCGTCAAGAGCGACGACGTGGCCGGAAGGACCCGCACCTACGAATCGATCGTCAAGGGCCAGCACGAGCTGGAACCCGGCATACCGGAGTCGTTCAACGTTCTCATGCGAGAACTCAAGAGCCTCGGACTCGACATCGGCCTGATTGAAGGCCGGGGCTAATAAAAGGGGGAAGAAATTGGAAGACCTTTACAGCTATTTTGAGAAACCCAAAGATCCTTCCAACTACATGGCCGTGAGGATCGGCCTGGCAAGCCCTGAGAAAATCCGGGCCTGGTC
>JBDKSM010000138.1:0-82334 GCA_039680665.1 Syntrophaceae bacterium
CCAAATTTTTTAAAACTGCATCACGCACGGAGCGGGCGTTAAAGGTAGGCTCTTACCCCATCTTTGAATCCAGGAGCTGTCCGCCCAGGATGTGCAGGTGCAGGTGCGGGACAATCTGGGTGCCGTCTGGCCCGCAGTTGATGACCGTGCGATACCCGCTCTTCTCGATCCCCTTGAGCTTGGCGATCTGCTGGGCGGCCTTGAGCATGGCGAACCAGAGATCCTGATCCGGCATCTCATTGAGGGTCTCGATATGCCGCTTCGGAACCACCAAGGTATGCACCCTGGCCTGCGGCTCGATGTCGTCAAAGGCAAAAACGAGCTCGTCTTCATAGACCTTGCTCGAAGGGATCTCGCCGCGGATAATTTTGCAGAAAATGCAACTCATATAAAATACCTCCTGTAAAATGGCTCTGTCCTATTTTGTAGCTCTTTGCCAATGCATGGTTCTTGCCATGAAGGAGACGAAGAGCACGAAGAAGATTATTTCAAAAACAGTTAACGCATGAATTCTTCGATGTCCTTCGTGGTTAATTTTTTTGCTTCAAGGATGCTTTATGGGCTGAATCACCATTTTTATCGCGTCTTCCACCGTAAAACGGCCTTCGTAAACGGCCTTGCCCGTGATGGCGCCGAAGAGGCCGGGGATTTGCGCCAGGGCTGTGAGGTCGTCCAGGCTGGATACCCCGCCCGAGGCGATCACCGGTATGCCCACGGCCCCCACCATGGACAACGTGGTCTCGATATTGGGACCGGTCAGCATGCCGTCGCGGCTGATGTCGGTGTAGACCACGAAGGCCGGATGCAAGGGCTCGAACTCGGCGGCCAGATCAAAGGCGCTCTTGTCCGTAACCTCTTTCCAGCCGCCGACGGCCACCTTGCCGTTCAAGGCATCGATGCCCAGGCCGGCCTTGCCCGGAAAGGCCTTCAAGATATCCTTGACCGCCATGGGGTCCTTGGCCACGATCGTTCCCAGAATGATGTAATCCACGCCCAGGCTGAAGGCCCGCCGGGCATCTTCTACACAGCGGATGCCGCCGCCCAGCTCGACCTCGGCTTGAACCGCCCGGCAGATGGACTCGATGGCCTTCAGGTTCACGCCCTTACCCTTGAGCGAACCATCCAGGTCCACGACATGGATGCGCTTGGCACCGGCGTCTTCGAAGGCGCGCGCCACCTCGGCCGGGTTGGTGCTGTAATAGGTCACGGCGTCGAACGCCCCTTGCTTGAGGCGCACCACCTGGCCTTCATGCAGGTCGATGGCAGGGATGACGATCATGTGATATGCTCCTTGATCCACCAGCTGTCGAACAGGGTGTTGTACATCAGGATGAAAACGCCGCCGCCGGAGACGCGCACCTTGAAGTATTCATTGGGGTAGAAGCTGGGGTCCTTGGCGGCCGAAACCCAGTGATCGAGCACCTCCAGCACATCCACCATGGTTCCTTCGACCTCGAACTTGCGGGGCCACCCCGGCGAATGAGCCGAATCAGCGGTCCGCACCTTGGTATGCGCATATTTCATAGGACATGTTTGGTGGAAGGGATCTCCGTGCCCGTAATGCCGATGGCCTCTTTCAGCGCCCGGGCAAAGGCCTTGAAGCTGGCCTCGGCCAGGTGGTGGGGTCCGCCCGCGGCGTAGACCGTCAGGTGCATGGTGATGCCGGCATTGAAGCACAGCGCCCGGAAGAACTCCAGCACCAGATCGAGCTCGATATCCCCGGCCTTGCCGGCAAAGGCTTCCTCGCCGTGGATGATGAAATACGGCCGGTTGCAGATATCCAGGCTGACCTCGACCAGGCATTCGTCCATGGGGATCTTGGCCAGGCCGTAACGGGTGATGCCCTTCTTGTCGCCCAGGGCCTCCTTGATGGCCTGGCCTAAGACGATGCCGATGTCCTCGATGGTGTGGTGCAGGTCAATATGCACATCGCCTTTGGCCTTCAGGGTAAGCGCCACATCGGCATGCCGTACAAAAGCCTCCAGCATGTGGGTGAAAAAGCCGGAAGGGATCTCGATGCTGCTGGGACCGCCTTCCAAATCGAGGGTAAGCTCGATCTGGGTTTCCTTGGTGACGCGGGCGATGGTTGCCGTCCTCATATGTCCCCCTGCATGGCCTTTTTAAAGGCCGCAACCGCGTTTTCCAGGCTCGTGTTCTCAGCGCCCCCCTGGGCGAAGCCGGCCTTGCCGCCGCCGCGGCCGTTTACGGAGGCCAGGACGGTCTTCATGATTTTGCCGGCGTCCAGCGTAGCGGTCAAGTCGCTCGTGACCATGATCATAAAGGTGGCCTTATCCAGCCCCGGTGCGGCCAGGAAGATGACGCCCGAACCGAGCTTTTCCTTGAGCCTGTCGCCCACGTCGCGCATCTGGGAGATGTCGCTGTCCTCGATCTTCTTGATGGCCACCTTCACGCCCCGGGCGCTGAAATTCTCTTCATCGTCGGCGCCGGCACCGGTGGCAATGCGCACGCCCAGTTCGCGGATCTTGTTCTCCTGCTCTTTGAGGCGTGTCTGCAGGCTGCCCAGGCGCTCGAAGATCTCGGATGGGGCGCATTTCAGACGATCGGCCAGCTCGGCCACGGTCTGGGAGAGTTCGCGGTAATGCGCCAGGGAGACCAAGCCGGCATAGGCCTCGATGCGCCGTAAGCCGGCCGAGACGCTGCCTTCGGAGATGATCTTGACCGCGCCGATCTCACCCGTGGAGCGGCAGTGCGTGCCGCCGCAGAGCTCGTTGGAGACGCCCTCGCCCATGGTCACGACTCTCACCTCGTCGCCGTATTTCTCTCCGAAGAGCGCCATGGCGCCCGTGGACACGGCCTGGTCCTTGGCCATAAGCGTGGTTTTCACCGGCAGGTCTTCCAGCACGAAGCGGTTCACGATCTCTTCGATGCGCGCGATTTCCTCCGGACTCAAGGCCGAGAAGTGCGTGAAGTCGAAGCGCAGGCGGTTCTCGTCCACCAGCGACCCGCTCTGATGGGCATGGGCTCCCAGCACGTCCTGCAAGGCCCGCTGCAAGAGGTGCGTGGCGCTGTGGTGGCGCATGATCGCGCGGCGGCGGTTCTCATCCACCCGCAGGAGCACGTTCTGCCCTACGGCCAGACTGCCGCGTTCGACCTGGACCTCATGCAGGAACACGCCTTCGGACTTGATGGTATTGACCACGCGGGCTTCCCCGCTCTCGAACAGGATCATGCCGCGATCGCCCACCTGGCCGCCGGATTCGCCGTAGAAGGGGGTCTGGTCGGTCACTACCAGGCCCTGCCCACCCAAGAGCTTTTCCCGTTTTTTTTGGCCGTCCGGGGTCAGGATGGCCAGCACTTGGGCGTCGGCCGTCATGGTCTCATATCCCAGGAACGTGGTGGCCGGTATGCCGGATACCGTTCCCGAACCGGCCTCGACGTTTGAGAAACTGCTGCCGGCGCGCGCCTTTTCGCGCTGCAGCTCCATATGCGCCTCAAAACCGGCCTTGTCTAACCTTAAGCCCTTCTTGCGGGCGATGTCCTCGGTCAGGTCGACCGGGAAGCCGAAGGTGTCATAGAGCTTGAACACGGCCTCGCCCGGGATATCCGCGCCCGCAGGCAACCCAGCGGTCACCTCGGCCAGGAGGGCCAGGCCCTTGTCGAGTGTGATCAGAAAGCGTTCTTCCTCATTGGCGATGACCTTGTCGATGAAATCCCGGCGTGCATGCAAGTCCGGATAGATGTCAGCCATTTCATCGATGACCTTCAGCGCCACCTTGTGGAGAAAGGCTTCGCCGAAACCCAGCAGCTTGCCGTGGCGGCAGGCGCGCCGTATGATGCGCCTGAGCACGTAACCGCGGCCTTCATTGGAGGGCAGGACTCCGTCGCATACCAGGAAGGCGCTGGCGCGCGCGTGATCGGCGATGACCCTGATGGAGGTATCCATATCCGCGTCCGCGCCGTAGGTCTTGCCGGCTAGTTTGGCCGCGTACTGGATCAGAGGCTGGAACAGATCGGTGTCGTAATTGCTCTTGGCCCCCTGGATCACGGCCGTGATGCGTTCCAGGCCCATGCCGGTGTCGATGCTGGGCTTGGGCAGCGGATTTAAAACCCCCTGACTGTCGCGGTTGTACTGCATGAAGACCAGATTCCAGATCTCGAGGAAGCGGTCGCAGCCGCATTCCAAGTTGCAGTCCGGCCGGCCGCAGCCCACCTCGGGGCCCTGGTCGTAGATGATCTCGGAGCAGGGGCCGCAAGGACCGGTTTCGCCCATGGCCCAGAAATTGTCCTTGTCTCCCAGGCGCACGATGCGTTCGGGCTTGACCCCGATACGATCGCGCCACAGGCCGAAGGCCTCGTCGTCGCTATGGTGCACGCTCACCCACAGGCGCTCCGGATCGAGGCGCATGACATTGACCAGCAGGTCCCAGGCATAGGTTATGGCCTGCTCTTTGAAGTAGTCCCCGAAGGAAAAGTTGCCCAGCATCTCGAAGAAGGTATGGTGCCGGGCGGTGACGCCCACGTTTTCCAGGTCGTTGTGCTTGCCGCCGGCGCGCACGCATTTCTGAGAGGATGTGGCCCGTGTGTAGGCTCTGGTTTCGCTGCCGAGGAAGACCGGTTTGAACTGGTTCATGCCGGCATTGGTAAAGAGCAGGCTGGGATCGTCCTCGGGCACCAGGGCGGAGCTCCTGACTACCGTATGCCCCTGGCCCTGAAAATACTTCAAAAACAAAGCCCGGATTTCCGAGCCCTTCATGGCGCCTCTCCGCCGATAACCCGGTATATGCTCTCATAGGCGAAACCCCGGCCGGCCAGGAATCTCACCATATCCTTTGTTCTCCCCTTTTCCTTTTTCATAACCATCCGAATCCTCTTTTCTTCCGTCAATTCCTTGGGCAGCGCCGCCAGCGACTGTTGCGCCAGATCATCCGGTATTCCGATTTCACTCAGACGGTAAGCAATATACCGGTTGCCATAGCCGCGCTCGGCCAGGATCTCGGCCCGGCGTTGGCAGTAACCCGGATCGTCTAGGTAGCCGAGTTCCCTGATCCGCTCGACGGCACCCTGAATGACCTCTTCCGGCGCGCCCTTTAAGGCCAGTTTTTTTTTAACTCAAAGGACGATACGGCCCGGCGGGAAAGCACGGCCAGGCAGTAGCCCACCGCCCTATGAAGGTCCTTTAAATCGTTCGCCATCTTGGGACATCTCGGATCGTACGACCTCTTCCGGTTCCCCCCCGCCTTCGAACATATCCCACTTGGCGTCGCTGGTGCCCATGATGCCTTTCATGCGTAGCGCGAAGTCGTTCGGGTTGGTGGAATGCCGCAAGGCCTCGTGGTAGGCCACAAGTTCATTTTTCACCAGATACATCAGGGACTGGTCAAAGGTCTGCATGCCGTAGTTGACCGTGCCCTGGCCGATGGCGTCCGGGATCTCGTCCGAACGGTGTTCATCCACGATACACTCGCGGATGCGCGCCGTGGAGACCAGGATCTCGCAGGCCGGGACCATGCCCGTGGAATCCTTTTTGGGTAAAAGGCGCTGCGAGATGACCGCCTTCAAAACGCCGGCCAGCTGTAGGCGTACCTGCAGGTGCTGGTGCGGCGGGTAGACCGTCACGATACGCATCAGCGTCTCGACCGCATCCAGGGTGTGCAACGTGGAGAACACCAGGTGGCCGGTCTCGGCCGCGGTCAGGGCGATGTCGATGGTTTCCTTGTCGCGCATCTCACCCACCAGGATCACGTCCGGGTCCTGGCGCAGCGCCGCCCTGAGGGCCAAGGCGAAGGAATTGGTGTCCGCGCCTACCTCGCGCTGGTTGATGATGGACTTACGGTCGCGATGCAGGAATTCGATCGGGTCTTCAATGGTCAGGATATGACAGTTGCGGTTGGTATTGATGTGATTGACCATGGAAGCCAAAGTGGTGGATTTGCCGCTGCCGGTCGTGCCGGTCACCAACACTAGGCCTTTCTGTCCCATGGCGATGCGCTTGATGACCTCGGGCAGGTTGAGCTCATCGATGTTGGGAGGGTCGGTCGGTACGGTGCGGAAGACCATGCCGTAATAGCCCCGCTGGCGGAAGGCATTCACCCGGAAACGGCCGATATCGCCTAAGCCGTAGGCCAAGTCGATCTCATTGGTGGTCTCAAACTTGGCCTTCTGGTACTGGTTCATGATGGAATCGGACATGGACGCGATACTCTCATTGGTCAGTTTGGGATAATCCCTCAGAGGCACCAGCGCGCCGTAGCGGCGCACCACCGGTGGCAGCCCCACCTTGAGGTGAATATCCGAGGCCTTCAATTCCACGGCCTTGGCAAGGATCTCCTGGATATTGAACGTACTGGTTTTCTCCGCCATCTTATTCCTCCCCTGTCACGGAAGGTCCCGGTGCGGCACTTTGGAGCTTGAGCCGCAGGGCCTCATAGATCTCTCGGTAAACAGTGGGGTTTTCCTTTAGATAAGTCTTCACCATTTCCCGGCCCTGGCCCAGGCGCTGCTTGTTGAAGCTGTACCAGGCCCCGCTCTTCTCGATGATCCCGAACTCGGGACTGGCGCCCACGTCGATCACCTCGCCGGCCGCCGAGATCCCCTCGCCGAACATGATGTCGAATTCCACTTCCTTGAAGGGCGGCGCCATCTTGTTCTTGACCACCTTGACGCGCGTGCGGTTGCCCACGACCTGGGTGCCGTCCTTGATAGGGCCGGCGTTCTTGATCTGGAGCCGCACCGAGGCATAGAACTTCAAGGCGTTTCCGCCCGGCGTGGTCTCGGGGTTGCCGTAGAGCACCCCGATCTTCTGGCGTGTCTGGTTGATGAAGATCGCGCAGGTCTTGGTCTTGGAGATGGCGCCTGAGAGCTTGCGCAGGGCCTGGGACATGAGGCGCGCCTGCAGACCCATATGGGCGTCGCCCATATCGCCTTCAATCTCGGCGCGTGGGACCAGGGCCGCCACCGAGTCGATCACCACGATATCAATGGCATTCGATCGCACCAGCGTCTCGGCGATGTCCAAGGCCTGCTCACCCGAATCCGGCTGGGAGACGAGCAGGTCATCGATGTTGACGCCAAGGGCCTGGGCATAGGAGATGTCCAGGGCGTGCTCGGCGTCGATGAAGGCCGCCGTGCCGCCCGCCTTCTGGGCCGAAGCGATGCAGTGCAGCGCCAGCGTGGTTTTGCCCGAGGATTCACTGCCGTAGATCTCGGTTACGCGTCCGCGCGGCAGGCCGCCGATGGTAAGGGCGCGGTAATCGATCAACAGGCTCCCTGAGGAAATGACCGGCACGTCCTTAACCGCCGCATCCGAGCCCATGCGCATGATGGTCCCTTTGCCGAACGAGCGTTCGATACGTGTTATGGCATCTTCCAAGGCCCTTCGCCGTCCCTCTTCCATCATCGACCTCCTTCTTCAACCTCCCAAACGGCTCACATGCAATATGGTATAACGCGGCCCTTCCCGCAGAAGCTCGCTGCGGTACAGGCGGGCCTCGGCCACATTAAATTGCCGTCCGGGGATCATTGCTTCAAGCTCTACCATAGTCGGTGTCTTTAGTCTACCCAGGGTAATATGAGCACGAAACGCGCGCGTCTCAGGTTGGATCCCATAGCGGCCGCACAGGCGGTCCACCTGTGCGGCCAGAGAGGCGAGCTCTTTGACCGCGCCGTTTAAGGAGACCCAAATGACTCGCGCCCGTTTGTGTCCCGGGAAAGCGCCCAGGGCATCGAGGCTGAAATCCATTTCCGGGCAAACCGCGCAGATCGCATCCAGCCCCTGGCCGAGCGCCGGGACGAGATCCTCTTGGATGTCGCCCAGAAATTTAAGCGTCAGATGCATGGCGTCACGCCTGACCCAGCGCGCATCGATACGGCGCCTGAGGGACAGGATGGTCTCCTCCAAGGCCTGTTTGACGGTATCAGGCAAGGGCAGTGCGATGAAGGTCCTGATCATAAATCATGAGCCTGAGCATATTGAGCCCGGCCTTGGCGCTGATGAGCTGGTTGCTTAAGCGACCGAATCCGAATTGGAAGTTCCGGACTTGGGGATTATCCCCGGTGCCGGCCGCTATCCATACCGTGCCGACCGGTTTATCATGCGAGCCGCCCGTGGGCCCGGCGATTCCGGTGGTGGCGATACCCACATCGGCCCCGGTCAGATCGAGCACCCCTTTCAGCATCGCTGCCGCAACCTCTTGGCTCACGGCGCCATGCCGGGCGAGCACCATCTCGGGCACGCCCAGGACCTTGACCTTGAGCGCATTGCTGTAGGTGACGGCCGCGCCCAGGAAATAGTCGGAGCTGCCGGGCACCTGGGTGATGAGATGGGCGATGAGACCGCCCGTGCACGACTCGGCCGTGGCCAGCCGTAAGCCGCGACCTTTCAGAAGACCGCCCAGCGAGGTCGCCAGGTCGGTGTCCTCCAGGCAGTGGCGGCCGAGGATCCGCCGCACGGCGGTCTCGATGGCTTGGGGCACGACCACGGTGATCTCCATGTCCTTGGGCAGATAGCCGCACTGTGGCGCCAGTTCGCCCAGGCGGCGCGCGATCTCCACCTCCTTGAGGCCGAAGACCGGGATATTCACGGTTACGGCGCCCTGGTCGGCGAATTGTGCCATGAGATTCCGAAACATGGCAAAAGCCTCGGCCGGCACACCCGGCAGGAACATGATTCGCTTGTGTTTAAGCCTCAGGTCTATGCCTAAGGCGCTGCCGACAGGATTTTGGAGTGACTGCCGGGTGCCTTGATCCGCCAGGGCGTCGACAACCTGGGCGGTGGTGTCGTCGGGGGTCAATCCAAGGCCGCCCGTGACCACGATGAAGTCGGCCTTGATCTCGGTGAGGGTATGGACGAGCCGCTCGGGGGCATCGCCCAGCATGCGCACCTCGCGCACCGGAATGCCCTTGGCGTTCAGCATGGCGGCAAAAGGCTGCACCAGGGCGTCCTGGCGGAAACCCGAGAGCATCTCCGAGCCGGTGATTACGAGCGCCGCATCCATAGCTTCTCCGCCGGTTGCCTCAAGAGTTTGAGGATCAGTGCTCCTATGAGGCCCGCCGCCATATCGTCGGCCATAATGCCCAGCCCGCCGCTTACCCTGCGGTCAAGCGTGCCCACCGGGGGTGGTTTGAGGATGTCCAGGGCCCTGAAGATAAGGAAGCCCGCCATGATGGGGACGAGCCCTTGGGGTCGGCTGACGAGCGTCAGGAGCATGCCCACCACTTCGTCGATCACTACCCGTGAAGGGTCCTTGCCCCACTGTTTTTCCACGCTATGAGCGGCCTTCATACCCGCCAGAGCGAGCACTGCGATAACCGCCAGGTAGCCTCTGAGCGACAACCTACGGATAAGCAGGAAAACCGGCAATGCCGCCAGGCTTCCAAACGTTCCCGGCGCTTTGGGTGCCAGTCCTATGCCGAAAAAAGTCGCCACCAAAGGGGAAAGACTCTCGGGAAACCTCTTTGAACCACTCTGCATGCCCGTGTTGATACCATGCGGTCAGGCAAGATTCAATGGATTCTTGGGTGTGAACAAATGAAAGGAACGTCCCGCCCTTTGATGTTTTTCAAGGGCGGGACGAGTGTCTCAATTGCTTTTTAGGGCCTATTTGCCTTCGAGCTGCTCCAGGATATGCACGACATGGATGCCGCCGTCGATGGTCTTGAGGGTATCGTCGATCTTGTCCAATGTTTTTTGGATCTCGGTCTTGACGGCCTCATCGCTTTCCTTGCCGTGATTCTTCTTGAGCTGGGTCTTCAGGCCCTTGAAGTGCTCGACCTCGCGGTCGGGCAGCGAGAGAATCTTGGGCACCTCGGTCTGCGATCCGGAGGAGGTTTCGCGCAGGAACTCAAGGACATCCGGCGATTCGGAACGCGTCAGGCCGTGCTGCATGTCGGTGTCCATGAACTGTACGTCCTCGTAGTAGAAATTGAAGACCTGCCGGATCAGGCGGGCGCGGTGCCGCATGAGATCCGACAGATAGACCTTGAAGGCCTGGAAGCGTTTTTCGATGATCTCCTCGAAGCGCGTGTCCTCCTTGCCGTCGCTGGTCAGGAAATAGCCCTTGATCTCGGGAAGGAAGAACTCATAGTAGCAATTCAGGGCCATGCACATGATATAGTCACCCACCACATTGCCGTTGGTGGTGCAGGAACTGGTGGACAGCGCACCGCCGCGGGAGATGATCTCGGAAGAGGCCTTCACCATCCAGTCCGTGCCGAAGATGCCGGGGATATTGGTCACGGCCTCGTACTTGACCGGCTTTAAGCGGATCTTGTTTACGGTGTCCTTGTCTTTGAATACCAGCCCCAGGGCCTTCAGGTTGGGGATCATGGCCCCGCAGACGAACCCGTATTCATTGTCCTCATAGAAGGAGAACTTGAGATAATTGGGGGTGCTGACATTCAGGAAGTCCGGCGGGAAGTTCACCAGCACGGTCTCGCCTTCCACGGCCTTGATGGTCTTGGGCTGTTTGTCCATGAGCTTGGCGTAGGGCTTGAATTCATCCGTGGCGATGATCTCACGGATGATGCGGCTGAAGATATCCTGGAACTTCTTGCCGGCCTTGGCGAATTCATACTTCTTGTACTCGAAGAGCGGCCGTTTGAGCGCGAGTCCGGTGCGGAACAAGGTGCCGGTCGGGCTGAAGTTGCGGGTGCACAATACGCTGATGGCGTCCTGTTTGGAAAGCAGGCGCTTCTCCCAGCCCTTGGCCGGCGCGGACTCGATGAAGCCCATGGAGTAGCCCTTTTCATGGATCTCATCCAGCCACTTCTTCATGCGGTCGGCCTGTTTGGCCGTATCGCCCACGCAGGAGAGCAGCACATTGGCGCCCAGGTCATGGCTGATATCGAGCACGCGGTCCATGATGGCCTCGGCCGAGAGCTCGCCGAAGCGCACATTGATATGCCGGATGGTGGACAGGACATTCTGGCGGTCGGCCGAGAGGATCTTGATGGCCGGCAAGCCTTCGGGCGTATCGACGATCTCTTGGTGGGTAAAGAGGATGACATGCTCGCGCTGAGGTTCTTCGGTAAGCTTCTGCTCGACATATTTCGTCCTGAGTTCGAACTTGCCCTCACCCTTGGCGCGGTAAATGGGATGCCCGGCCTTGTCGTAGCCTTCCAGGATCTTGTCCTTTTCCGAGCGCAATACGCCGGCCAGCAATTGCTGGACGGTCGGGATATCCGAGGTGAATGCGCCGAAAACGATGTCGATCCAGACATCCTTGTCGGTCAGGGCGTTAAGCTTTTCCCGTCGCAGGATGTCCTCGTTGTTTTCCATGGAAGCATAAATGGCCTGCAGCCCCATGCGACCGTTCGCCCCCCTGATGGCAACCCGTATGACCGGAACTTTGTCCCTGATATCCATACAACCTCCACGCTAAAAAGTATGATATATTTAGACGTAGTATAGCAAGGGAAGATGGCCCCCGCAAGTTCAACCTGGGCCGCCCAAAAGCAACAAAGACGGAAATATTTTGGCCGCTTGGATTCGGCATCCATAAATTGATCGGGTTCCAATTGCGCTTAATAAAAAAATACACCCTGCGGTAATGTATTTTTATCGGATTTTATCTGGGGTATTATGGGTTTTTATGTCAAAAATTAAAGCAAATTCCACCAAAACCCCGATTATAGCATGGATGTCATTTTGTTTAGCACGGAATATGGTGTCTGGCGAGAAAAAAAGGTATAAAGGGGCATGCATGATGTAGACTTCACCATAATCGGCGCCGGGGTGGTGGGCCTGGCAATCGCCCATGAATTGAACTCCCACGGAGAGGTGCTGGTCATCGAACAGGACGCCGCCCCAGGCCGCGGCGTCAGCTCGCGCAGCAGCGAGGTCATCCATGCCGGCATCTATTTCCCGACGCACTTCCTCAAGACGCGTCTGTGTGTTCAAGGTAATCCGCTGCTCTATGCCTTCTGCCGCCGCTACCAGGTGCCGCACCAGCGCATCGGCAAGGTGATCGTGGCTTTCAACCCCGGAGAGACCGCTTCCCTGGAGAAACTCGGCCTGCTGGGCAGGGAAAATGGAGTGCAGGGCTTACGGTTCATCGAGAAATCCGAGCTCAAGCAGCTTGAGCCGCACGTGAAAGGCATCTGCGCCCTGGTTTCGCCCGATACGGGAATCGTAGATTCCCATCAGCTGGTGAAACGCCTGGAAGCTTTGACGCTTGCCAACGGCTCCAGCCTCCTCTGCCACACCGCGCTGGTTGGGCTGGATCAATGCAAAGGAGGTTTTACCTGTCATGTCCGGCAGCACGGGACACCCTATTGCTTTTCTTCCCGCGTCGTGATCAATGCCGCCGGCTTGTTGTCCGATACCGTCGCGGCCATGGCCGGGATCGATATCGACGCGGCCGGTTATCGGATCCACCCCGTCAAGGGCGAATACTTCCGCGTAGGTGCGCGGGCGGCTTCCCGCATCAACGGCCTGGTCTACCCGAGCCCGGAAAAGGACCTGACCGGTCTGGGCATCCACGCCACCAAGGACCTTGGCGGCGGGATGAAGCTCGGACCAAATGCCTTTTATGTCGACGGCGTGGATTATTCCGTCGATTCGGCCCATAAGCAGGCCTTTTTCGAAAACATTCACGAGCTGTTGCCGTTTCTCTGCCCGGACGATCTCGAACCGGACATGGCCGGTATTAGACCGAAGACCCAGGCGAAAGGGGCGCCGGCCAAGGATTTTATCATCGCGCACGAGATGGGGCGCGGCCTGCCCGGACTGGTCAACCTAGTGGGGATCGAGTCCCCGGGTCTGACCGCCTGTCTGGCCATCGGCAGGATGGTGGCGGATATGCTCGCGGATGCCGGTCTGGTCAAGCGGCGTTAAGAGCCTTGGCGGAGGTGTTTTAAAACGGAGGTGGCATGATCATGGACTGGTTCATGGGCCTCAATCCGGTGGTACAGGCCCTGCTGGCGACCTGTTTCACCTGGTCGGTGACCGCCCTGGGTGCCGGGATCGTTTTTTTTCTCAAGGATGTCAACCAGCGCGTGCTGGACGGGATGATGGGCTCTGCGGCCGGGGTCATGGTGGCCGCCAGCTTCTGGTCGCTGCTGGAGCCGGCCATCGCCATGGCTCAGGCTTCACGTCTGCCGGCCTGGTTGCCGGTATCGCTGGGGTTTGTCGCGGGAGGAGGATTCCTCTGGGCCCTCGATCAAGTGCTGCCGCACGTGCATATCGGTTTTCCCATGGATGAAGCCGAGGGTATTAAGACCGGTTGGCAGCGCAGCACCTTGCTGGTCCTGGCCATTACCCTGCACAATATCCCCGAAGGTCTGGCCGTGGGCGTGGCCTTCGGCGCGCTGGGCGCCGCCTTGCCTTCCGCCTCGTTGGCCGGGGCCGTGGCACTGGCCGTCGGCATCGGCATTCAGAATTTTCCGGAAGGCGCGGCCGTGGCGGCGCCGCTACGCCGGGAAGGCATGAGTCGGCTTAAGAGTTTCTGGTACGGGCAGCTCTCCGGTTTCGTGGAGCCCGTGGCGGGCGTCATGGGCGCGCTGGCCGTCATCGCGGCCCAGGCGTTGCTACCCTATGCCCTGGCCTTCGCGGCCGGAGCCATGATTTATGTAGTGGTGGAAGAACTGATCCCCGAGTCGCAACTCGACAAGAACACCCATATCGCTACCATGGGGTTCATGGCCGGGTTCGCGGTCATGATGGTCCTGGATGTCGCCTTCGGATAAGCCCGGTCCTTGGGCTTGAACGGGCCCTCAGGGCAATGATCAGATCAGGGCCTCTACGCGGTGCTTGAGCTCCGTGAGGTTCGAACTCTTGATCACGTACGCGTCCGCGGCGCCGGCCAGGTAATCGTTGCGGTAGCTGGGATAGGCGGAGTAGATGATCACCGGGAGATCCAGCTTCATCTTGATGAGATAGCCCATGGTCTCCAAACCGTCCATGCGCGGCATGCGGATGTCCAGGATGATCAAGTTGGGGCGTTCCCCCTGCTTGAGCCGTTCCAGAGCCACTTTCCCGTCCGGGACGCCCTCCACCCGATAGCCCTCGTCAATGAACTCGTCGGTCAACAGGCGACGGATGGCAACATCGTCCTCGACCAGGAGGATGCTTTTCATGGCGGCATCTCCGCGGCGCCCCAAGCCCGCCCTTTGGTTGCGGCCTTCTTCATACCAGTCTTCCTCCCTGTGGTTGGCGGCGCGGTCGGATAGCGCACTTTACGTCCGGCATCTTCTCCGCGCTTGGTCCCGCAGGACCTTGCTCATGTATCTTGCCCAGCGAACCGGTAAATGAAATGCCTTGAGGCCAGCAACAAAGAAAGTTATGGAGGATATATTATATTAATTCTATCCCTCGGTGGATATGAAGTCAAGGCTTTCTGAGGTGGGTTTTATTATGATGGATATCCTGGTATAATACTAGCCATGGAGGGAATATGGATAAGCTGATCGATGGACAGGGCCGTATTCGCTACGGTCTGTATGACCAACCGGTGGAACATATCAATTATCTGGACTACCCCCTGCAATCACCCATGGGCTTTACGGTGCCCAAGCTGCTGCGACGCGTTATGGCCAACCAGTTCCATTTCGCCGGCATTATCGGCCCCGAGATCATGGTGGGTATGGCAGTGGTGGATTTAAAATTCGTCACCAACGGTTTTTTGTATGTGTATGATCGCTCGTCGCATGCACTTTTCGAAGCTAAAAAGCTCGCCCTGCCGGGCGCGAGGGTTCCCATCCGTCCCACGCCAAGAATTCCTCAGAGCGTATTCGAGGCGCCGGACTTGAAGATCGAGATCCTTGCCGGTTCCATCAAGGCCCGCGCCGGGGATATCGAGATCGATGTCGCCCTTGACACCGCCATCCCGCCCCTAAGGCTCTGCACCCGGGCCGGATATCGCGGCTGGGTTTATATGGAGAAGACCACGCCCATCAATCTGTCCGGCCGGGTCGGCTACCGCGGCCGGACGATCGACGTTAGTTCCCCGGCCTACCGCGGTCTCATGGACTGGACCACAGGCTACATGCGCCGCGATACCTATTGGAACTGGGCCGCCACCGCCACGACCCTGCCCGACGGCCGGTCCTTGGGGTTGAACCTTTCCTGCGGGGTTAACGAGACCAGTTTCACGGAAAATGCCTTCTGGATCGACGGGTCGTTGACCAAGGTCGACATGAGCAATTTCGTGTTCAACAGCCGCAACCTCTACGAGCCCTGGCGCATCACCTCCGCTGACCGGAAGGTTGATCTCACCTTTTACCCGGAGACGCACCGCGGAGAATCCGTCAATGCCCTGTTCATCAAGTCCAAGTTCACGCAGCTCATGGGGGTCTTCAGCGGCAGGCTGCGCACCGAAGCGGGTGAAAGCATCGAGATCAAGACCTGCCCCGGGTGGGCGGAGGACCACTACGCCAAGTGGTGATCGATCATGCGCATCCAGTCCTTATAACGTAGAGAAAGGATTAGGAAGTCCTTTTCGTTGTCCACATCCAGAGCCGCGCCGCCCAGGGTCGTTTCCACAAGCTTGACTTTAAGGTGCAGGAGGCCGGACATGAGCCGCTCCAACTCGGTCTTGGTAATGGGATAGCGGGTAATGCGGGCCAGGGGTTCCAGACCGATCGAACTCAGCGCGGTGGATATCTGCAGCAGCAGATACAGCCATAAGGTCCGGCCGGTGTAGCCGGGCTCCAGCCGGATGATCTCTAGGGCACTGCGGACGATATTGACCAGTTCCTTCTGGTAGCGGTACTCGTAGACCTTCAGCACCAAATCGATGCGCTCCTGGATTTTAAAGGGTTTGAGCAGGTGCAGGTTGTTCTGGCGGAAATTGCCGTCGCGCGCGTGGAAGGTGGCCATCTTGATGCCGGGCTTGCCCTTGCGCGGCTCGAACTGCTCGAGGATTTTTTCGGAGGTGATGCCGGCGCAGTAATCGAAGCACTGCATGTCGCTCCCGGCTATGAATTCCTGCAATTCCCTTCCCGTGATCAACGGGATGTCGCCCGGAATTCCTAAAACATACTTGTCCTGGTTGGCGCGCGCTATTTCTTCGGTCAACCGGCCGGTGCGGCGGTACTCCGGGATGGTCTGGAGGAAGCCTTCCCAGGCGTTCTCCGTGAGGTTGCGTTTCTGTTCCAGGAGTTCCACGGGCATATCGCCGATGACTTCTTCGAAGCGGGCCTTGGGGCCGACCACCACGATCTTGCCGATCCCTTCGCAGGCCAGAAGCGCTTCCACGATATGCCTGACAATAGGCTTACCATCGACCTCCAGGAGAGCCTTGTTTTTCAAGAACACCTTTTTGGCGGCCCGACCGTCACCGGCGGTTATGACGACATCCACAGTCATAATGCCATGTTTGACCTTAAAGACTTGTCCAAGTCAAGGGGTGAAAAACAAAAAGACCTTAAAATCGATGCATAGGTCAATCTAAAGAAACCTATTGACTCGTTCCTATAACTAAGATACCTCTCAGATAATAACTTAGTAATGTCTCAGTTGAGGCTGGACAGAGAGGGGGCCTATGAAGGCAGTTGTGATTGGAGCCGGCATAGCGGGACTAACGGCCGTGCATACGCTCAAGAAAGCAGGCGTGGATGTGGTCTGTTTCGAGCGTGATGACGTGCCGGGCGGCAGGGTTGTCTCTGCTCGGCGGGATGGCTTTATCATGGATGTCGGTGCGCAGTTCTTCTTCAAGAACTACCAGACCTGTTACGCCCTGGCGGATGAGCTTGGTATCGGCAATCAGAAGAGCCAGTGGACGTTTAGGGTGGGGTTCCCGGACCGGGGCGGGTGGCGGCCGGTCGTGGCCACAACCAATCCCCGCGAGATCGTTCAGACCTTTGCCGAGACCATGTATTTCCTGCAGGGGACGAGTATCCCGTTCAAGGCGCGGCTCCAGGCCATGGGGGTTGTTCCAACCCTTGCGAGCCGCTATCGCGACCTGGATTTCATCGATTTCGAGCAGGCCCTGGACCTCGATCATGAAACGCTTGCCGATTTCGTTATCCGCAAGGGCGGCCGGGAACTGCTGGAGTATCTTTTCCAGTCCGTCGCCTCGACCATGACCCTGGAGCAGCCCGAGAAGATGAGCGCGGCCTATGGCCTGGGCCTGCTGGTCAATATGATCGGCGGTTTGACGACGTTTCAGCACGGCATCGGCACCATCACCGAGCGCCTGGCCGAGCGCAACGCCGCCTGTATCCGCTATGGGACTAAGGTGGAAAAGATCGTCATCGAAGATGGCAAGGTCAAGGGCGTTGAGGTGGGCGGCGCCCTGGTGGAGGCCGATGTCGTCATCCCGGCCATTACCGCCACGCGCCTGCTCAAGATGGCTCCCGGCCTCCCGGAAACCATCCGCCAGCCCCTTGAGAAGGTTACCTATTCGGCCTGTTGTCATGTGATCTTCGCCCTGCCCGGACCGCTGCTGCCCGAGGGTTGGTATGCGCTCTCCACGCCGCGTATGCTCAAGGCCCTCGTGAGTGGGTATACGAACAATGCCGTGAAATCGCCTTATTATGCTCCGTCCAAATGCACCCAGATCAGCTGCTTTACCTATGATCACTATGCGCATGCCTTGAACGAACAATCCGACGAGGAAGTCAAGCGCGCCCTGATCAAGGATCTGCAGCGGTTTATGCCGCACATGCCCGACGAGCCGCTCTTTACCGAGATACGACGCTGGCGCGAGGCCGTGTGCCTGGCTCCCACCGGGATGTTGACCGCCATGGCGCGCATGAAAAAACAGCATTACCGGGATGTCAAAGGATTGTACCTGGCTGGTGAGTACCTGAACATGCCTTCGGTGGAATCGGCGGCCAAGAGCGGCAGCGTGGCGGCACAAGCGGCCTTAAGCGCAAGAAATTAGAAAAATGGCTAAAAAGAAAGGAGTTCCCATGGCAAGCAAGAAAGAGGTAACCGTGTATGGCGCCGGCATGTCCGGTTTGATCGCGGCCATCAATCTGGCGCGCGAAGGCTATGCCGTCACGGTGCATGACCGCGAGAAGGAGTTCGGCGGCGATCCCCAGTACAACCCGTCCACGCACACCACGCCGATCCTGCCCAAGAAGGTTTCGGACTATATCGGCATTGACATCACGCCGGCCTTTAAGCCGGTAATGGATTGCCCTTTCTATTTTCACGATACGGTGTTGCACTTTCCGGTCAGCGGTATGTACACCGTGGAGCGCGGCAACAGAGCGAGCAGTCTGGATGCCTTACTCTACCCCATGGCCTGCGACTTGGGCGTCAAGTTCGAATTTGGTTCGCCCTTGAAGAAAGAAAACCTCTCCTCCCTGGCGCCGGGCACCATCATTGCCTGCGGCCTGACGCCCCAGGTCTATGATATGCTGAATATCCCCTACCGCACATGGTACGGCTGGATCTCGCGTGGTGAGATCGGTTTTGACGGCCGTTCCTGGATCTGGTTTGACGAAGGTATCACCGAATACGGCTATTTAAGCTCGGTTAACGATTACTATTTCGACCTGCTGTTTTCCATCAGACCGGTCTCCAAGGAGACCTTGGAGCGCTATAAGGAGTCCATCAAGCGCCATCAGGGTGTGGAGCACGACAACTGGCAGTACGCCACCGGAGCGGTGCCGGTGGCCGACCCGAGCAACCCGCAGCTCGTGCGGGGCGGCAACATCTACTGCGGCACGATCAGCGGGTTCATGGACCCCATGGGCTGGTTCGGGATCACGGGCGCCATTATCTCCGGCAAGATCGCGGCCATGGCCGTGAGTGATATGAACGCTGCCCAGCGTGAGTTCGCCCGCTTCTCCGTACATTTCAAGCGCGCGCTGTATATCAAAAACTACCTCTGGTATCCCTTCATCCGGCCCAACGTGACCGGGATGGAAAAGGCCGTCAATCTGATCGGATCAAAACGCCTTGAGAAAATTCTGGGAGCGATTATTCGAGAGGATCGACACATTCCCCTGTTCGCCATCCCGGGCTTCGCCCATATCGGCAGCTGCTATTAAACAACACCTCATTAAAGGAGAAGAAGGCATGAAAAGATGCAGCGTGATTATCGGTTCGGTCCTGGTTTTACTGCTGTGCTCCTCGTCACTGATGGCAGGGGAAGAGGGCAAGGTGGGGCCCTGGGAGAAGATCAATGAAAAAGACGGCATCATGGTTTACGCGCGCACCAACTCGCGCGTACCCTTGAAGGAAGTCCGTTGCGTGGGCGTGATCAACAGCTCGGCCGCGAACATAGAGAATATGATGCGCGACTGGGACGCCTACAAGAAGATCCTCTTCATGTCCAAGAAGGCCGAATCGGCCGCGATGCCCTTCTGTAAAGCCAGCCCCGATACCTACTGCGCCTATCTGCTGCAGGGGGCGCCCTGGCCGGTTGAGGACCGCGACGGTTACGGCAGCCTGGATTTCTATGTCCATAAGCCGACCAATGAGGTGCTCGTCAAAGTCACGGTGGGGGAAAATACGATGCCGCTCACCAAGGGTGTAACCCGCGTTCCGTTCTGCGAGATGGAGTGGATGATCAAACCGATCGATGCCGCGCATTGCCAGGTAATCTACCAGAACATGCTCCTGCCGGGCGGCGCCGTCGACAAGCTCCCGGCGCCGGTTATCAATTATGTCATGAAGTACTTCGGCGTCTTTACCTTCCAGAATATCCGTAAGCTGGCCAAAGAGGATAAATACCAGCACGCCAAGGGCTATATCACGCAACGGGAATGGCCCGAGGAGCTGCGCTGCTATGCTGAAGAAGTCAAAACAAAATAACTACTATAACGGATAAGGAGCGAAAATATGAAAGCATTGATCATGGGTGGTGGAATGTCGGGTTTGGCTACGGCCGTCAATCTCCTGGAACAGGGCTTTGAGGTGGAGATCATCGAGGCGGATGAGATCTTCGGTGGCCGCGCCAATTCATGGCTGGATGAAGACGGGGATATGATCGACAATGCCCTGCACGTCTTCTTCCCCTACTATGTCAACCTGATGGCATTTTTCAAGAAGATGGGCATTGAGAAAAACCTGCTTTGGAAACAGCCGGAATTCTATTATGCCCAGGACAACGGCAATCAGCCGGTGCTGGGCTTCAAGAATCTGCCGGCGCCGTTGCATGCCGCCGGCGCGACCTTTGGACTGGTGGGCAAATATCAGGGCATCCCCAAGTGGAAGATGCTTATGGCCCTTATTCCGTTCGCTTCGGTGGTCATGAAGTCCAAGCAGGAAATGGATAAGCTGGATGACATGTCCTGGGGCGAGTGGTGCATCCGGCATGCGCCCAAGGGCGCCTTCAAGTTCTTCGATCCGGCCGCGCATGGGCTCACCTTCACCGAACCCTATGCGCTCTCGGCCAAGGTCATGGGCAACTGGGCCGCCAAGGTCGGGGCCGGTTATGAATATTCCCGTCTGGCCTTTGCCAACGGGGGCTTGGGCGAAATTTGGGTCGGCAGCTGCCTGGACTACATCAAGAAGAAGGGCGGCAGATTCGAGACCAAGAAGGCGGTCACGGTCATCAACGTCGAGGACGGCAAGATCACCGAGGTTATCGTGAACGGCAAGGAAAAGCGTACCGCCGATATCTACGTCTCGGCCATGAGCCCGTACGCGCTGCGCAAGCTCATCCCCCAATCAAGCTTCAAGTACTCCTATTTCCAGGATATCTGCTACTTCGAGAATTCTCCCTCCCTGTCCATCCAGATCTGGTTCGACAAGAAGCTCACGGACGTGGATGTAACCTTTTTCTCCACCGACTGCATCTTCAACACGTATGCGGACCTGTCCAATGTCCTGCCGCATATCTTCAAGGGCGGCAGCATGATGGAGATGGTCATCTCGCCGGCCGACGCCGTTCGGCACATGCCCGACGAGGTCATTTATGACAAGACCATTGCCGACATCAAGCGCCTCTTCCCCGCGGCGCGGGACGCCAAGGTCAAGAAGTACAAGGTGGTGCGCGAGCGCCAGGGTGTCTATCGCCCCTACCCGGGTATGGAGAAGCACCGGCCTTATCAGCGTTCGCCCTATGCCAACTTCTACCTTACGGGCGACTGGACCAAGACGCATGTCAGTTCCGGCGGCATGGAAGCGGCTATCTGGACCGCCAACCACTGCTCCGAGCTGATCCTTGAGGACAAGCTCAAGAAGACGGTCAAGCTCAATACCGAGTTCAATCCATCGGCCGGTCTGGTTCCGCTCATGAAGGCCGCGCAGCCCCTCGCGCTTGTCGGAATGGCTATCGCGGGGCTCAAGATGCTTAAACGGTTGATAGCTTCCCGTTAGGGAGGGATTTTCCCACTTCATGGAAGGGGGCAGATCATTTGCCCCCTTTTCATCTGATGGATACCTCCAAGGTGTCTGTACAAATTGCCACCGCCAATGGTAAGATCGGCAACCATGATCAAACATCAGGAATGGAGAAGCGTTGAAAGAATATAAAAAAAAACGTTTTAAGCCGGAGATTCGCAGGGCGCAGATCGTTGAAGCGACCAAGGAATTGATCCTTGAAAGAGGACTGGCCTGGGCTTCGGTGATCAGGATATCCAAAGCCTTGGGTATAAGCCAGGCGACGCTCTATTACCATTTCAAGAGTCGGCGTGAGATCCTGCTGGAGACCTTGTCATCGATTGTCAATGAGAGCATCCTTAAGGTTTTGCCGGTGCGACCGGCTGAAAATGCCGAAGATTTCATACGACAGGCCGCGCGCAGCGTTTATGAATTGACGCTGGCCGATCCCCGGCTTTCGCGCTTGATTTTCGAGTTCGTCTGCGCGCCGCCCACCGAAGATTTGCGTGAAGAGATACAGCTGATATTCTCAAGCTCCATCGGTATGATCGAAGAGGCCGTCCGGCAAGGTATCCGCGAGGGGCTCTTCAAAGACGATCTCGATGTGACCGTGGTGGCATGGGAGATCGCCTCCCTGGGTATTGCGCTGAATATCGGCATCATGGTGGAAATGCCCAACTTCCTCTCCATGGAACAGGCCCTGAGCGCCGTCGAACGGATACTTCAAGCCATAAAAAGATAAGGGCATGGGTGTGCCACGCTTCAGGTGATTGTTTGTCTAAGGACTTACCTTCGCGCCGCTACGCCAAAGGGCTGTGCGTTGGGGCCTGGCGCATGCGTCCGGAGAGCCTTAGGTAAGTTTTTTGTGCCGGTAGCGGAAGGTATGGTGGTTCATGCCAAGCAGCTTGGCGGCCTGGGTCTCATTGCCGTGAGCCAGGGACAGGGCGGTGTCGATGTAATAGCGCTGTATATCGGCTTCCAGTTGTTCCAGATCGACGCCGGCGCTGGTCAGGACCGGCAATTCCACCGGGCCTACAGTGCGTAAGCTCCCCTTGTCCAGGCGCAGATCCTGGGACTCAAGTTCGGGCCCGGCGCCGAGGAGCACCGCCCGTTCGATCACGTTTTTGAGCTCGCGCACGTTGCCGGGCCAGGGGTATTCCAGCAACGTTTGGCGCGCCTGGGGGCTGATGCCGGTAAAGGTCTTGTGAAATTTCTTGCCGAACTCCAGCAGGAAGTAGGTGGCCAAGGGGATGATATCCGCGGGACGTTCGCCCAATGAAGGCAGGCGCACCGTGATGACCCCTAAGCGGAAATAGAGGTCCTGGCGGAAGGTCCCCTCCTCGATCATGTGGGCGATATCCTTGTTCGTGGCCGAAACCACCCGGGTCTTGATTGAAAGAGGCTTAGTGCCGCCCACGCGGTAGAACTCGCCGTTTTCCAAAAAGCGCAGAAGCTTGGCCTGGGCTTCCACACTCAAGTCGCCCACCTCGTCTAAGAGCAGGGTCCCACCCGCGGCCTCTTCGATGAGACCCTTTTTGCCGCTTGGCGCCGCCCCGCTGAAGGCCCCTTTTTCATATCCGAAGAGCTCGCTCTCGATCAGGTGCGGCGGTATGGCGGCGCAGTTGAGCGTAATGAAGGGGCCCCGGAAATTGGGGCTGCGGTAGTGGATGGCGCCGGCGATCAGCTCCTTGCCGGTCCCGGTCTCGCCGACGATGAGCACCGGTGTGTCCGGGCTTAAGGCGATCTTGGTAATGAACTCCATGAGATCCTGTAGGGCTTGGCTTTCGGCGATGAAGCAGGGCTGGTTCTCCTCCAGGTAGGCCTGCTGCAGCGCCTGCACCTCCTTGCGCAGGCGGATGGTCTCGAAGGCGCGCCGGATGGTCGCCTCCAGGGCGTCCATGACAATGGGTTTGACCACATAGTCATAGGCGCCTTGCTTCATGGCGGAGATCACGGTGGCGGTGTCCTCATAGGCCGTGATCATGATCACCAGACCTTCCGGAGAGAGTTTTTTCATGCGGCCCAGGGCCTCGATGCCGTTCATGCCCGGTAGGCCGATGTCGAGGAGCACCAGATCGGGTTGGCCTCTCTGTATGGCCGCCAACGCCGCTTCGGCCGTGGCGAAGCTCTTGACGATGTAGGCGTCTTCCAGGGCCATGGTGATGCCCTCCCGGATGGTCTGCTCATCATCCACGATGTAGATCGTATAGCCTACCATCTAAGTCCTCCCATGCGCCCGCGGGAGCTCAATAATGAAATCCGCTCCGCCCAAGGTGCTTTCATCCATGCGCAGATAGCCCTTGTGATCCGAGATGATCCGATGGCACAGCGACAAGCCGATGCCGGTGGAATCTGATTTGGTGGTATAAAAGGGGTCGAAGATCTTGCCTCTTAGGTGCGGCGGGATGCCGGGCCCGGAGTCCGCTACCCTCACCACCACGTGCCCGGGCTCGATGGACGAGCTGATCGTGATGTGTTTGTCGCCGCCTGAGCCCTGCATGGCTTCGGCGGCATTAGTGATCAGGTTCAGGAGCACCTGTTCGATCATCTGTGGATCAAGGCGGCAGATGCCTTTGCCCGGCGCGAGGTTCGACGTGAGCACGATCCCGGCCTTGCGCAGCGTCACCGCGGCCAGCCTAATGGCGTCCTCGATCGGGGCATTGATGTTGCACAGAATGAACTTCGGCTCGCTGGGCTTGGAAAAATCCATGATGCGCCGAATGACGGCGTCGATCCTGAGCGAGGCCTCCTGTATATTGGTGATGATGTCCGGTACCTTGTGCAGGCCCTGGCCCGAATCGAGGAGCTTTTTGAGCATGGTCAAATAGATGTTGATCCCGGAGAGGGGATTGCGTATCTCATGCGCCAGTCCGGCGGCCATCCGGCCCAGCGAGGCCATTTTGTCCTCCATGGAGATCATCTGCTCTAGTTTGCGGGCCCTGGTGATATCAATCATGTTGAGCAGCAGGGCCTCGCGTCCATGGTACTGGATGATGCATCCCCGGCTCTGAATCCATTTCATTTGCGAGGGCGCCCCCTCTTTTTCCCAGCTCATGTAACGGAAGTCCACATCCACGTTGCGGATCTCTTCATGCCAGGCCATCGCGTACTTTTCTCTCACACGCTCGATATCGTCCGGGTGTACGCGCTCGAAGGGCAGCGGCTTGCCCAACATCGGCATGCTGCCCGCGATGCGCTGCTGCTCGGGGTTGAGATACACCACGCGGTAGTCCTGGATAATGCAAATGCCGGTCAGAGAATTCTCCACCATGTCCTGAAAAGGTTTGATCTGTTCCCAATACTCACTATTTTCGCACTGGGTACAGTCAAGCACCTTTTTTCGGCCGGATTTCCTCGATTTTTCAGCGGCCATCCATATCTCCCGTAGTTATAGCGGTCTTGGCGCCTAGAAGTGGATCTAACACAATCCGCCACCTCCCGGCAAGCTTCACGAAGATACTCTGGGCCGGGCTATGGTTGTTTGCGCCTACACTAACCATGGCGCTCAACCGCAGCGATAGGTATTTGAATTTTGAAAAATGCAGATCGAATATTTGCGAGATTTTACGTCATCCTCACCAGATTTGTTTTCTCCTATGGCTATTATATATCTTTGTTTATTGGTCTGATTTCGACATAGGGTCTCCCCTGGAAAGCCCTGGCATGGATGGTGCACTAAGGCATCCAAGCGAGGGATGAACAAAGGAACTCATACAAGAAAACAAAACTAGAGGAGGATTCAGCAATGATCAAAGACATCATGCTCTACAACGATTTCGATGCGCGCAAGGAATATGACGTCATCGTCGTCGGTTCCGGTCCGGCCGGCGCCACTGTCGCCAAAAAAATGGCCAGGGCAGGGAAAAGCGTCCTGATCCTGGAGCGTGGCATGGAGATCAATTGGATTAAGCAGAACTCAGTGGCCCAGGGCCTGCAGCTCAAGAACTGTGGCTTAAGTTTCAGCAAGGAATTCAACTTCGTCGGCATCGGCAACGCCTATGGCGGAGCCACCAATGTGTACTGCGGCACGGCCGTGGAACCGGCCTACGGCATGTTCGACGAGGTGGGCGTTGATTTGAGGGCGGACGCCAAGGAGCTGGCCGATGAAATGTGGGTCGTCAAGGCCCCAGACAATATGGTGGGAGAAGGCAATATTCGCCTGCGCGACGCCGCCCGCGACTGCGGCTACAATTGGGACAATATCCAAAAGCATATCAACATGGATATGTGCATTCCCAACTGCAGTGAATGCATGCTCTCCTGCGGTCGCGGCGCCAAGTGGACGGCCCGCATCCCGGCCGACGACGCCATCCGGCACGGCGGCACCGTGCTCTGCAACACGCGCGTCACTAATGTCATCGTAGAGAACGGCAAAGTGACAGGAGTCCAGGGGAAACGTTTCGGCATGAACTTCGAGGCCCATGGCAAGAGCGTGGTCCTTGCGGCGGGTGTCTCCGACGTGGGGATCCTGAGGAAAGCCGGCATCGACGGCGCCGGTCGCACCTTTGCCTGCGACTTCCTGGTATTTACCGGCGGCGTGGTGGACGGCGTGACCTCCTACCGCTGCATGGACATGGCCGTGGGCACTTTGGAAGATTGGAACGACGGCTTTATCATGACCGAGCTCGGGCCCACCTGGGCCATGCACGCCATGATGCTGTCCCTGGCGCCACAGAAGATCATGAGCCTGCTCAGAACATTTAAATACACCTGGATCATGACCAAGGTTCAGGATCAGCTCGCCGGGGAAATCTATCCGGACAACAAGGTTTTCGGTTTCTCCAAGCCGGTCATGCCCGAAGACCAGCGGCGTATGAAGGCGGGTGACCAGAAGGCGCGTAATATCCTGAAGAAGATGAAGGCCGATAACATCGTCACCTTGCCCCATTGCGGCGCACACCCTTGCGCCACGGCCAAGATCGGCGATGTGGTGGACACCAACCTCGAGACCGAGGTGAAGAACCTCTATGTCTGCGACGCCAGCGTCTTCCCGCGCGCCATGGGTCTGCCGGTGGTATGGACCGTGGCCGCTTTGGGCAATCGCCTGGCCAAGCATATGGTTGCCACCGAAATCATGGGCGGCAAGGCCACCAAGGCAAAAAATAAATAACAGGGCCTTGAATGTACGGCTGGCGTCCATGCGGGCAAGGACGCATGGACGCCAGTCCGCTGGCCACCGGCCTATAAACATCCGCACTTGAATTGAGGACAGGGGCGCGGGCTGCCGAGAATCACCGCTGTAGTGGATGCGGGTATGGAGGTTCAATTCGCCCGTAATATTTTGAGGAGGGTTATTAATCCTATGGGAAAGAGGATGCATTGGCGCTGTAAAAATAATAGGATAAGATTCGGAGTATTGGTTTGCCTGGTTGGGGTTGCGATTCTGGCTTTGCAATCACCCGCGCTGGCATATGTTTATAAATGGAATGCCGAGCCCCCCATGCTCGCCAACGACCCGGAATGGAATAAAGTAAAGACCCTGTGGCGCAATCATGCCGGAGGCAAGAATCTGGACGAGATCATCGTCATTCTCACCAATCTCAAAAGCAAATATCCGGATAAAATCGAGGTCTACTTATGTTTGGCCAAGGCGTATAATCTACACGCCTGGTATTTCGGCAAGGACAAACGCGGATATTTCGAAAAAGGGGAGATGTGTGCCGTCCAGGCCTGTAAAATGCAGACTGCCAACCCATATGCCATCCGCGCACTCGTCGAGGCATTGGTATTTAACCGCGACAGGAACTATATCTTTTCCCATTACGGCGAGTATCTCAAATCCGTGGCGCCCATGCAAGAAGCCTACGGTGAGGTGCTGCCGGAGATGGCGCAATACCCGGAATGGAACGCCTTCCTGCCGCTTTGGCAGGCACGGATCGATATGGAAAAGGCCAAGGCCGCGGCGGCGCTGGCCGAAAAAATGGCCCAGGCCCACCCCCAGGATGCCTTGGCCCAAGTCTGGGCCGCGCGGGTGTACTATTACATCGGCGAGGTTAATACCTCACTGAAGGAGCATGATAAGAAGGCCATCCCCAATTACGAAAAAGGCATTGCCTATGCCGGAAAAGCGTTGAAGCTCGATCCCCAATACGTGCCCGCGAATCACTGGTATGTGTTGAATCTGGCGCGGTCCATCCAGTTTACAAGTTTGATGAACAAGGCACGCTATCTCATGGATCTCTTGCACCCCGCGCTTTTATGCGCCAGAGAGGATGTCGGTTACTTCTACTTCAATATATTGGACATCGTCGGCACCATGATCACCTACGGCGGCTGGGTAACGGAGAAAGGCATGAAGATGGTTGGCATCAGCGTGGACATGATCACGAATGGCCTTGAGCTGGCCGAGATGCTTCACCCGGATTACGATTACCTGCCATATTGCCACGCCGATGTTCTGGCTTACAAGGGCAAGAAGAAGGAGGCCATGGCGATACTCGAGAGGGTTCTGGCCCGCAATCCGGATATTAACAATCTGATCCCGGAGAATCATAACTATCAGCGCGAGGCCAGGATGCTTTATGAGGCCATACAGCAGGGCAAGCGTTAATACGGATGTCATAAGGAGAGTTTGCTGAATTGCTCAATCATCAGGGCCCGGATGCAACAGGCCGGTATGTCCGGTATGTTTGCTCTGGGCCTTGGTGGTATTTCGCTCAATCGGTCTTGATCTCTAGGAGTTGAACGAGAACTTTCTGTTTTCGATGATTCGTATGATGATAGGGCCGGGTCGTTGCTAGATGGATTTGAGTTTTTGGTAATTGCAATTTGCAATATTTCGATGATTCCCCCCCGCTCTTAAGGATTGCCGATCATGATTGCCCATAACCAATTAATATTTTGGAGTAAATATATTCCCATCTCCCGCACGAGCCCTGGCATGAATGGTGCTATGGGGGTGTAGGTGCCGCTGAAGGCACGGATGCATTCTTAGGAAAAGGGGTACGCACTATGACAGCGCTGTTATTTTTGATACTCTTTCCACTCATTCCGGCCGTGCTGCTGTTGGCCGTCAAGCATGACGGCGCGCGCGGTGTCATCACGCGCCTGGCCGTGGGCGTCATTGTCGCTGCCTCCATCGGGCTGCCCTGGCTCATGAATGCGGGCCTGCCCGTCTATTTCAGCTTCGATGCCGAGTGGGCCGGCAAGGCTATGTTTTTCATCGAGATCTTCCTGGCCGGGCTGATATTTTTCTTGGGTCTCAAATACAAGCACTATCTGACGTCAGTCCTGATCACCCTGCAGTTCGCGTTGATGGCCTGGTATGAGTTCTCCCTGTCAGGTACGGTTACCATTCAACAGCATCTCTTCCTCGACCGCCTCTCGCTCATTATGGCGATCATTATCGGGGTCATCGGCGGACTCATCTGTGTTTATGCCCTGGGTTACATGCGCGATTTCCATGACCACCACCGCGAAATGCCGGATCGCAGACCATATTTTTTCTTCGTCATGTTCGTCTTCCTTTCCGCCATGTTCGGGCTGGTCTTCGCCAACAACCTGGTGTGGCTGTTCTTCTTCTGGGAAGTCACAACCTTATGCTCCTTCTTGTTGATCGGCTATACCAAGACGGCTGAGGCCACCGCCAATGCCTTCAAGGCCCTGATCATGAACCTGGGCGGCGGCCTGGCCTTTGCCGGAGCCATCGTCTGGTTGGCTTGGTCGGGCGGTCCCCTTGAGCTCAAGGCCCTTATCGCCTCGCCCCAGGCTATGGTCATGATCCCGGTGGCGCTGCTGTGCTTCGCCGGCATCACCAAATCGGCCCAGATGCCGTTTTCCTCCTGGCTCTTAGGCGCCATGGTGGCCCCTACGCCGACCTCGGCCCTGCTGCATTCCAGCACCATGGTCAAGGCCGGTGTTTATCTGGTCCTGCGTCTGGCGCCGGTCCTGGCTGGCAGCTATGTCGGCGCCGCGGTGGCCTTGGTGGGCGGCGTCACCTTTCTGCTGGCGGCCTTCATCGCCATCTCGCAGAGCAACGCCAAGAAGGTGCTGGCCTATTCGACCGTATCCAACCTGGGCCTGATCGTCACCTGCGCCGGCGTCGGCACCGCGGCCGCGGTCTGGGCCGGGATCTTCCTGATCATCTTCCACGCCGTAGCCAAGTCGCTGCTCTTCCTGTGCGTGGGCACGCTGGAGCACCGCATCGGCAGCCGTGATATCGAGGACATGGACAACATCCTGATCAAGATGCCCACCCTGGCCGTCATGGTGCTGATCGGCATCGGCGGGATGTTCGTGGCCCCCTTCGGCATGCTCATCAGCAAGTGGGCCGCCATCCGGGCCTTTGTCCATGCCGGCCCCGTCATGAGCCCGATCCTGATCCTGCTCCTGGCCTACGGCAGCGCGGTCACGGTCTTTTTCTGGACCAAGTGGATGGCCAAAATCATGGAGGTCAGCGTGCTGCGCACCGGCCATGATCCGCTGGAAGACGCCATATCGTATGACGAGCGCTTCGCCCACTGGGCGCATACGGTGCTCACAATCGGCGTCTGCCTGGCCTTCCCGCTCGTATCCAGCCAGCTGGTCGAGCCGTATGTCGCCGAGGTCTTCGGGCAGGCCGCGGGCATGGAGGCGGGCAATCTCATGCTGACCGGCATCATGGTGGCGCTGATCCTGATCCTGCCGACAATCGCCTTCCCGTATCAGAGGAAGGCCGGGTATGTCTTCGGCACCGCCTACATGGCAGGACTCAATGAGTATCCGGACCGCATGTATGACGGATCACTCTCGCAGCGCCGCAAGGCCACCTTAAAAAATTACTACCTCGCCGGAATCTTCGGCGAAGAAAAATTCATGAAAGTCGGGGTGTTGGCAGGGACCTGCCTGCTGGCACTCATGCTGGGAGCGGCACTCTTATGAAAACCATCGCCATCGGTATCGCGTATGTCATACTGGCCCCGGTCATCGGCGGGCTGTTGGTCGGACTGGACCGCATCATCTCGGCGCGTATGCAACGCAGGGTCGGCCCGCCCATCCTGCAGCCGTTCTATGACATATTCAAGCTCCTCCAGAAGAAGACCGTGGTGGTCAACCGCCTGCAGAACCCTGCTATTTTCTGCCACCTCTTTTTCATGATCGCCACGGGCTTCTTGTTTTTCGAGGGCAGTGACATCCTTCTGATCATCTTCGTGCTCACGCTTTCCGGGGTCTTCCTGGTCCTGGCCGCCTCGGCCTCGGGATCGCCCTTCTCGCATATCGGCGCCGAACGCGAGCTCATTCTCATGACGGCCTACGAGCCCATGGTGCTCATGATGCTGGTCGGCATCTACAAGGTCACGGACAGCTTCCACTTCTACGCCATATTGGAGAGCGCTAAGCCCCTGATCGTTTACCTGCCCGGGATCTTTGTGGGCTTCCTTTATATCCTGACCATGAAGCTCAGGAAATCGCCCTTCGATATCTCCTATTCGCATCACGCCCACCAGGAGCTGGTCAAGGGCATCATGTCGGATATGTCGGGTAAGTCCATCGCCATGGTCGAGATCGCGCACTGGTATGAGAACGTCTTCCTCTTAGGCCTTGTCTATCTCTTCTTCGGCTTCTCGCCCGTGCTGGGTATCGCGGCCGTGATCCTGACCTATGTATTCGAGATCCTTGTTGACAATACCTTCGCCCGTTTCCGCTGGGAGCTCGCCTTCCGCTCGGCCTGGCTGGTAGCCCTGGTGCTGGGCGGCGGGAACCTGATCGCACTGTACGCCCTGATGGGAGGAGCATGATATGGCTTACTTCAAGAAATCACCCTGGCTCATTCATTACGACGGGTCGAGCTGCAACGGCTGCGACATCGAGGTGCTGGCATGCCTGACGCCCTTATACGATGTCGAGCGTTTCGGCATCATCAACACCGGCAATCCCAAGCATGCCGATATCTTCCTGGTCACGGGCTCGGTCAATCAGCAGAACGTGGATATCATCCGCAACATCTATAACCAGATGCCCGAGCCCAAGGTGGTGATCGCCGCCGGCATCTGCGCCTGTTCGGGCGGGATCTTCGCCGAGTGTTACAACGTCATGGGCGGCATCGACAAGGTCATCCCGGTGGACGTGTATGTCCAGGGCTGCGCGGTGCGGCCCGAGGCCATCATCGACGGTGTCGTCAAGGCTTTAGCCATCTTAGAAGAACGCTACGCGCGTGCAAAGGCGGCATAATTATGAACGCTAAGCGAACCATGATCAAAATGGAAAACCAGGAACTCCTCAAGGCGGTTGAGGGTTACTGCGCGCAGGGGTACCGCCTCGTCCAGATCTGTTGCGTCAAGGAAACCGAAGGACTTGTGCTCCACTACACCTTTGACAAAGACTACGACCTCATCGATCTGAGCATCAGCATCGCCGAAGGAGCCCCGGTCCCGAGCATCACGACGATTTACCCCTGCGCCTTTCTCTACGAGAACGAGATCCACGATCTCTTTGGGCTGACCATCCAGGACATCAACGTGGATTTCAAGGGGCTGCTCTACAAGGTAACGGTGGCCAGACCGTTCAATCCAGCCGTCGACCCAGCGGCCCGCGAGAGGAGCTAGGCCATGTCATCCGTCTCATCGTCCAAACATACCGTCATCCCCTTCGGACCCCAGCATCCGGTGCTGCCCGAACCCCTGCACTTTGATTTCGTGCTGGAGGATGAAAAGATTGTCGATGTCATCCCCTCCATCGGGTATGTCCACCGCGGGCTGGAGATCCTGGCCAGCAAAAAGGAATTCACCGAGTTTGTCTATGTCGCCGAGCGCATATGCGGCATCTGCAGCTTCATCCACGGCATGGGGTACTGCGAGGCCCTGGAGGAGATCATGCACATCGAGGTGCCGGGGCGCGCCCAAAACCTGCGGGTGATCTGGAGCGAGCTTTCCCGCGTGCATAGCCACCTCCTCTGGTTGGGCTTGGCCGCGGACGCCTTCGGATTCGAGAACCTTTTCATGCAGGCCTGGCGGGCCCGTGAAGGCGTGCTCGACATCATCGAGGAGACCACCGGCGCACGTGTCATCTTTGGGGCCTGCAAGATCGGAGGCGTACGCAAGGATATCGATGGCGACACGCTTTCACGTATCGCGGATGTCCTTAACAAGCTGCAAAGCGAGGTCCAGGCGGTCTGTGACATCTTCCTGAAGGACAGCTCGGTGAAACACCGCCTATGCGGAGTGGGCCTCCTCTCTCGGGAAGATGCCTATGCCTTGGGCGCGGTGGGACCCATGCTGCGCGCCAGCGGGCTGGCCTATGATTGTCGCAAGCTGGGCTATGCCGCCTTTTCCGACATCAATTTTTCCATCGTGACCGAGACGGACGGCGACTGCTACGCACGCTGTAGCGTGCGTATCCGCGAGATCTACCAGTCCTTCGACATCATCCGCCAGACCATAGCCAAGATGCCGGGCGGCGAAATCTGCGCCAAGTTCAAGGGCGTGCCGGACGGTGAAGCGCTGGTACGCTTCGAACAGCCGCGCGGCGAAGTGGTCTATTACGTCAAGGCCAACGGCACCAAGTTTCTGACGCGCTTCCGCGCCCGCACCCCCACCTTCGCCAATATCCCGGCCATGATGCAGGTGCTGAAAGGCGCAAACTTCGCGGATGTTCCCACCATCGTCCTTACCATCGACCCGTGCATCAGCTGTACCGAGAGGTGAACAATGGCATTTTTCAGCATGGCAGGATCAACACTAGCGAATCTCTTCAAGAAACCGGCCACGCGCCTGTATCCGGCGGTCGAGCCTAAATGCTCGGCCATCACCCGCGGCCACGTGGCTATTGAGGTAAACCAGTGCGTCTTCTGCGGCATCTGCGGTAAGAAGTGCCCCACGCTGGCCATCGAAGTGAACCGCGAGGCCAAGACCTGGGAGATTCAGCGGCTCAAGTGCATCGCCTGCGCCAATTGCTGCGAGGCCTGCCCCAAGCACTGCCTGCGCATGGACAGCGCTTATTCCCAGCCGGTGTCGTCTTTGGAAAAAGAGCTCGCGCACGAGGTGGCCAGGGGTGCATGAATTCGCACTAGCAGCCGAGATCGTCGGCATCGCCGCTGACAAGGCCGCGCAAGGAGGCCCTGCCGGTGTGCCGCATATCGAGCTTATCATCGACGAGATGAGCGGCTGCTCTGCCCAAAGGCTGGGCCAGTATTTCGAGTTCCTCTCCGAGGAAGCCGGTCTTGCCGGCGCCAGGCTTACGGTAACCGCTACCAAGGCGCGCATGGAATGTTTGAGCTGCGGCACTGCCTTCGAGCGTCGGCGCTTTGCGCTCACCTGCCCTGTCTGTATGGGAACGGCGCGGCCAAGCCCGGCCGCCCAAACCCTGATCATCGATGATTGCGAAATTCTAACACACACAGCCAACCCTCTTTTCCCCTTTGTTTCACGGCTAGAGCAAAAGAAGGTCGCCCATCCAACCCCCACCCCACAAGGGTTAAAATAGGGCGACCTTCTTTTGCGACCGCCATGATCTGGAAGGGGAACGCAAAGACCAGTAATACGGCGATAGGGTTGGAAAGAACCTGATACTAAGAGGAGGAAACATGGGTAAAGGCTATATGGGAAAGATCCTCACCGTTGATCTTGATAACGCGACCTGGACGGAAGAACAGGTAAGCGATGAGATCTATGAGCAGTATCTTGCCGGGCAAGGGCTGGGCGCCTACATTCTGTATAACCGCATCCCGGCCGGGGCCGATCCGCTGGGACCCGACAACCTGCTGGGCTTCATGGCCGGACTCCTGACCGGCACCGGCAGCCTCTTTTCCGGACGCTGGACCGTGGTGGGCAAATCACCCTTGACCGGCGGCTGGGGCGACGCCAATTGCGGCGGCCAGTTCGCGCCGGCCATCAAACGCTGCGGTTATGACGGTATCTTCTTCAAGGGCATCAGTGCCAAGCCGGTCTATCTGCTGATCGAACACGGCAAGATCGAGCTCAAGGACGCTACCGGGCTGTGGGGCAAAGACGCCGTGGAGACCGAGGAAATCCTCATGGAAGAACACGGCACGGATGTCCGCGTGGCCACCATTGGGCAGTCGGGAGAAAACCTCTCGCTTATCTCCGGCATCTGCAACGACCGCGGCCGCATCGCCGCCCGCTCGGGTTTGGGCGCGGTCATGGGTTCCAAGAAGCTCAAGGCCGTAGTCTTGAAAGGGTGCCTGCGCATCGGGACGGATAACGATTACGAGATCAAGCGCATCAGCCAGAAATGCAACCGCTGGGTGCAGTTCCATCTTCCCAAATGGCCTGGGTTCTTGAACGCCTACCTGGGCGCGGGCATAGGGCTTCTCCCCTCCCAGATGGCCATCGACGGCTTTCTCTACAAGGTTCTGAACCGGATCTGGGGCACCAGCAGCATGAACCAGATGTCGATCGGCATGGGCGACTCGCCTATCAAGAACTGGAAGGGCAGCAACGTGGACTTTGGACTGAAGAAATCGAAGACCGTCAATGCCGATGTATTCACTAAATGCGAGACCGTGAAGTATCATTGCTATTCCTGCCCCCTGGGCTGCGGCGGGATCTGTTCGATCAGCGGCAAATATACCGAGACCCACAAGCCCGAATACGAAACCGTGCTGGCTTTAGGCGGACTTGTCATGAATGAAGACGCCGACAGCATCTTCTACCTCAATGAGGTTCTCAACCGCGCCGGTATGGATACCATCTCGGCTGGCGGCACCGTGGCCTATGCCATTGAATGCTTTGAAAAGGGCATCCTTACCCGCGAAGATACCGGCGGCCTTGAGCTCACCTGGGGTAACACCGAGGCTATCGTGGCCCTAATCGAAAAGATGGTAAAACGCGAGGGCATCGGCGAAATTCTGGCCGACGGCTCCAAGGCGGCCGCCAAAAAGATCGGTAAAGGGTCCATCGACTACGCCATCCAGGCCGGAGGCCAGGAACCGGCCATGCACGACGGCCGCGGAGATCCGGGCTTCGGTCTGCATTACTCGGTCGAGCCCACCCCGGGACGGCATACGATTGGGTCCCAGCTGTATTATGAAATGTTCCAGCTCTGGAAGGCGGTCAAGGGGTTGCCCAAGATCAAACCTCTGTATCACAAGGACGAGAAATACGTCGCGGATGAGGGCAAGACTCTGCAGGCCGCGGCCTGCAGTAAGTACATGAACATCGTCAATGCCTGCGGCATGTGTCTGTTCGGGGTCTTCCTGGGCATCAAACGCATCCCGACCTTTGACTGGATCAATGCCGCCACGGGCTGGGACATGAGCCCTAACGACTACATGGATATCGGTGAGCGTATCCAGACCATCAAGCAGGCCTTCAATGTCAAGCACGGGATCGAGCCCAGGGAGTACAAGCTCTCCGATCGGGCCTTAGGTCTTCCGCCGCTTACCGAAGGCGCCAACAAGGGGCGCACCGTCCCGATCGACAAGCTCAGGCACGATTACTGGCAGCACTTCGATTGGGACCCGCAGACCGGCAAACCGACCGAGAAGGCCCTCAAGCGTCTGGGCATTCAATCCTAAGGAGGCGCACATGTCGTATTCCATAACCGAAATCTGCACCGGCTGCGGGGCCTGCGTCCGGGTCTGCCCGGCTCAGGCCATCAGCGGTGAAAAGAAAAAACCCCACACCATCAAGGCGGAGTTGTGCATCGACTGCGGTGCCTGCGGACGCGTCTGCCCCAAGGGCGGTATCCGGAATAGCATCGGGCATACCTGCGCGGCCGTCAAACGCACCCTTTGGCCAAAGCCCCAGATCGACAACAAGACCTGCATGTCCTGCAGTATCTGCATCGACGCCTGCCCGGCCGGTTGTCTGGCGCTCTCCGGCGCCTCCGGCAAGGACCCCCACGGCCACCCCTATCTGGCCGATGAAAAGAAGTGCATCGCCTGCGGTTACTGCGCCGTCGAATGCCCGGTCATGGCCATCATCATGGCCGTCCCCCAACCGGAGCCGGCGCAAGCGGCAGCCCCGGAGAGCGTATAGGGTCTTATCCCATCCTCTTTCCCCAACAGAGGGAAAGGGGATGGAGAAGGACTCTCGTCTCAGGACTTCATATTCAACGCCATTATTTAACCTACATCACTGAGTAGACCTGGCCGTTCATCAAGACTCTTCCTTCAAATACCCCACGCTTTGGACCAGGATGATTCTTTGATGGTCTGCCAGGCGTATGGCCTTGGGCAGGACTCCTTGGCGAAGGAAGCTCTGATAACCGTGGTCAGATGCGCCTGGGCGCAATAGAAATACATTCGCTTGAATAAAAAGTCGCCCCCAGTGGATGGGCAGGATCACTGGGGGCGACGGCTGATGGGGTGATACGATGATTGGTTTAGTAAATACTTTTCAAGATCGCCATGCCGTCGTCATATTTATATGCAATCATGGTGTTGGCTAGGCTTTGAGCGATCTGATAACCGCCATGCAATCCTTTTTGCACATGATTTTCGGCACGGGATAGGTGGGGTTGCATTCAAGCAATGCGCGCTCCGCGATGAGCGGGATGTCGGCGTCCTTGATGCAATCGAACTTGTTCGGGATGTTCATTCTCTGGTTGAGGGCCTTGACGGCTTCGATAAAAGCCTTGGCCTTCGCTGCATTGCTCATGCCGGGTTTGGAAACGCCGATCAGTTCCGCAAGCTGGGCCAGGGGCTTGTGCGCCGCTTCGCCGTACCATTCCAGGACATAGGGCATGATAACCGACATGGCCAGTCCATGCGGAACGTTATACATGCCGCCGAGGTTGTGGCCGATGCCGTGCACGTAACCGACCCCGCCCCGTGTGAACGTATACCCCGCGTAATATGCGGCCCGCAGCATCTGTCCGCGCGCTTCAAGGTCTTTGCCGTCTTTATAGGCTTTCTCAATGTTGTTGAAGATCATTTCAACGGCCAGAAGGGCTTTTACCGTGGTATCCGTACTATTATAGAACTTGCCGATATAGGACTCGACCGCATGCGTCAAGGCATCCATGCCCGTTGTCGAGGTAATGTGAGGCGGAAGGCCGACGGTCAGCACCGGGTCAAGCACCGCGTAGCGCGGACGGATGACCGGGTCGGTGATTGGAGATTTTTCATGTGTCTGAGGGTTCGATACGACCGCCGCGATGGTGGTCTCGGAACCCGTACCGGCGGTGGTCGGAACCGCGAAGATCGTCGGAGGGAAAAGCGATCCCATTTTAATGGCGGGAAGCATGACCTTGAACAGCCCCCGCATCTGGTTGACCGATCGCGCCGGGCGGGCAACCCGTGCGCCCACGCCTTTGGCGCAATCCATCGGGGATCCGCCGCCGAAGGCTATGATTGCTTGGCAGTTGTTGGCATGATAGATTTTCAGGGCGGCTTCTATGTTGTCGAAGGTGGGATTGGGTTGCACCTGATCATAGAGCGCATACTGAACACCTGCAGCTCCGAGGGCCTCAAAAAGTGAATCGAGCAGGTGCAGGCTCATAAGGACAGGGTCGGTGACTACCAGAACTCTGGTGAAGCCTTTATTTTTGATGACCGCGGGTAGTTTCTTTATGCTATCCGCCCCATCGATGATTTCGGGTTCGATCCAGGGCAGAACCTTCATTCCCAGACCCATGACGAATTGATAGATGCGATAATACACTTTTTTTAAAATCCACATGATAATGACCTCCGATTTTTATTTATTTTTACCGGTTATAACGGCAGAGCGGTTATTGTTACAACCTAATTCTTGTATCCGTACACGTGCCATAAAAAGCAGCGGCGTTATATCCTGTCGTAAACCGAAGAGCCCCATTCCGGACGGCATCGAGCGCATGGTCCGTTGCCCCGAAACTCTCTTAGAAGGGCAACCGTGCGTATACAGTAGTAACTTGTGCATGTTCCTCATCCTTCCTTGTGCAAGGCACAAGGTGCTCCTTTTGTTTGTGGCTTACTTGGTCGGGTAAAAAGCATGAAGTGTGCCATGCCTTGGCATATTTTATCGCTAATCATATCAATAAAATGGAGCAGGCATGGTTGCTCCAAAGGGCGTGAAATAGAAATATTTCAATGCCTGTTTTGAAATATCTCTATGGAGCATTACACCCCGGCGCCTTTCTCGGATATTGGTTGAGGTATGGCGGCGTAGGTGCGGCAGGCAATGACTATGATGCAGCCGCTCAGCATGCACGGGCTCACCGGTTCGTGAAAGAGCAGCAGCCCCGTCCACATATTGATCACCGGGGAGAGCATGCAGAGCCCCTTCCGTGGCGCCGATGTACTTGTAGGCATGGGGCATGCGCAATTGTGCTGCGGCGGCGCAGGTGCCCCACACGCTAAAAGCGTAATCCATGGCAGGTCCGGGAACGAGTAGCCGCCGGCCTGGGCCGGCCCGGCCGCGATCAAAAGGCCGAAGAAGCACTGGCAAAAGAGGATGGCCCGTGAAGAGTCGGTCGCATGCAGCTTCTTGATGGACAGGATGGCCAAGCCCGAGAGCTGTCCTCCAAGAGCGCCAGCAGGTCGTGCCATGCCATGGAATTCAGACCTTCGGCCGGGACAATGATCAGATAGAGACCTATGAAGGCCGAAATTACCGAGATCCACAAACACCAGGCGATATGCGGTTTTTGAGGAGCAGGGGCGCAAAGAGTCCGGCCCACGGGGGGTAGCTGTAGGTGAGGATGGCGGCCTTGGCCCGGCCGATACGCGTGATGGAATAGAAATAGATGCATGCCGCGGTATTGCTGAAGAAGCCGCGGATGAAGAGCCAGGGCAGGTTGACGAACTTTAAGGGATCGCGCAGCCAGGCGGATATGACAAGAACAACGGCGATGCTGATGATGAATCGGAACGGGGATGTCTGCCAGGCATTGACGCCGAAGGCCTGGTTGGCTATCCTGACCAGAACCGCCATCAGGCTGAAGATGCCGGTCGAGCTTATCATCCACAGGATGCCGTGTAGTGTGTCTGAGGGTCTTCTGATCATGCCATGCCGCGCCCCTGTTCTCACGGAAAAACACGCCATGAAATCTTCTTATTTGATGGAGGAGATCAATAAAACCACGGCCGTGCCCATGGTAGCCATGCAGGAAATCGTCGCCGCCAGCGCCGAGCAATCCATCGGCGTGGAAGAGCATAACCGGGGATCGTTCAGGTGGCAAAGACCACCCAGAGTAATGCCGCCAGTTTGAATCATTCGACCGAGTAAATGGTGCATCTGATGCGCATGTTCAAGACCAGGTCATGTTAGCCAGAGTGCTTTATGACGGCGATTAAGCGCTTGATCTCGGGAACGCGGCTGTCGTTGGGTAGCGTGGATTTATCGGACATGGGCTTGACCTGCCAAGCGCGGGCAAGGTTCCTCCACGCTGTCTTTATGGACGCCGATGCGGTAGACGAAGATGGGGTCGTTGAAGATCGTCTCCGTAGCCTTGATGATCTCCTCCTCGCGCCAGCCGGGGATGGGGAAGTTGGCGCTGAAGACCATTGCGCCTTCGGGCAGTTCGCTCTCCAGTTTCTCCCCCAGGCGGGGCATGATATCGACGAAGAGATAGCAGTAGATGCAGTCCACGGCCGAGAAGTCCTCGTGCCAGAAATCGCGGAAGAACACCCGCGACTTGAGCCCGAGGAGCTTGATCCTGAGGCGCGTCATCAGGTACGCGATTGGGTTGATCTCATACCCGGTGGCGCTCACACCGTAGCGCTTTTCGATGGAAGCCAGAAAGCGGCCGTCTCCGGTGCCGAGCTCACGGATGCTCTTGAAGCGCGCAAAATCCACCGCGTCCGTGAGCCGCCGGATCATCACCCCTGGCGTCGGGACGAACATGGCCCCTCCGGTACGGTGATGCACGGCCACGATCACCATGGAAAAGATGAACAAGACCGCAAAGGCGATCAGGCTAATGCCGAGGATAGCGAGGAGGGCGGTCTGCATGGTCTTAAAGGGGCCAACACTCAAGGATAGTCGATCTTGTAATTGTCGATGATGACCTGCCGGGTGCGCTGCATGAGCTCCGGCAAGTCATCGTGGGTGTAGCCGGTGGTCTCGATGGGGTCGCCCACCACGACCTCGATGGGTCCGGGCGTAAAACACAGGCTTTTTTTGGGCAGCACCTTGCGGCTGCCGTTGACCGTGACCGGCAAGATGGGTAGGCCTTTCTCGACCGCCATGGTGAAACCGCCTTTCTTGAATTCCTGTATCCGACCGTCCGGGGAGCGCGTGCCTTCGGCGAAGAACATCACGCTCACGCCGGGCGGCAGGCGGTCCACCCCTTCGTGGATGGTCTTGATGGCCTGGGCGTGGTTGGAGCGGTCGATGAAGATATTGCGGGCGACATACAGCGCATATCCGAACAGAGGTATTGTGCGGAGCTCCTGCTTGATGATCCATCGGAACTGGATTCTCAAGGTGGTGACCAGGGCCAGTATGTCATACTCGGACTGGTGATTGGAGACGATGATATAGGATTGGCCGGGTTTGATCTTTTCCCTGTTTTTAATGCGTGGGTGCACGTTCGTCATGAAGAGGAGAAAGAAGGCCCAGAGCTTGGAGATGGAAAACGCCAGGTTGCCGGTGGTGCTCATGAGAGCCGCCATGGTCATGGGGAGAAACAACATCACCGTAGCGATGCCGGCCCAGAAACTGATCCAGATGACCTTGCACGTCCTCGTCAGACCTGTCTGCATAGCCCGGTGCTCCTGTTTCATATGCTTAAGCAAATTATAACCATTGGCACTGTCTCGGTCAATGGTTTTGCCGCATCCCTTACAGCAGCGTTTCCATCACGAAATAGAAGAAGCACAGGTTGCCCAGATAGATGATCATGACCGTGAAGGCGGCCCCCAGGCGATACCATATGGCGCGGCCCAACGAAGCTTCATAGGCCAGGAAGGCACTGAGTCCGAACAGTATCTCGGGCACGATCAGGTAGAGCGCCACATGGGCGACGGTGGTAACGTCCCGGGCATACCAGATCGGTACCGCCCACAAGACTGTTTCCGATCCTACGAACAGCAAGAAAGATGACAGACATACCGCCAGAATGACATATTTCCGGGACGTGCGCAGGGCCAAGCGCTGTCCCAGGAATACGGTGATGAACAGGGGGATCACCCATAATCCGCCCATAAAGGCCGGGACCGCGCCGACACGCAGAGAACCCGTATCCGGAAATACCAGCACGTTCAGCTGCGCGGCCAGGAACCAGTCCGGGAAGATCTGCAGGATGCTTAAAGGAAAAAGGAAGAGCCACAGGCGGGTCCATTCCGGATAGCCTTGCCGCATCCCGGTGATCGGGAGCGCAAGGTTGTACGCAATGACCAGGGCGCTCAAGCGGGGTCCGACCGGCAGCGCGCCCGGGATCATCAGGACCACCACGGCGACCAGGGTAAAGAGGCCGTGCAGGATCAGGCAATCGCGTTCCATACGGTCAAGGGGCTGCATGCGTTCTTAGACCTCCTTCATAAAGAGTACTTGAAAAAGAGCGACGGATCATTATCATGATCATGACTTTGACAGCAAGGAGGGTAACATGTCGGTGCCTGCAATGAAAGCGGTAATTGAACCAGGAGGGGAGAGCCCCCGTTTCGAGCGCATCAAGCAAACTCTGCTCTCAAGCAAGGTGCATCTCTGCCCGGAAAGGGCCGAACTGATCACTACGTTCTTCAAAAAACACGATAACCGCCGCGAACCCATGGTGGTCAGGCGGTCCAGGGCCTTGGGCTACCTGCTGGAACACAAAGCCATCCGGATTTATCCGGAGGAACTGATCGTGGGCAATATGGGGACGCGGCGCATCTCGGCCATCATGCAGCCGGAACTGGCCAGCGTCTTTATGAGCGAAGAGCTGCTCTGGATCGACAAGCGCGCCACCACGCCCTTTGAAATGCCCTGGCGTGAACGCCTGCGCCTGCTCCTCTCCGTCCATCCTTACTGGCTGGTACGCAACATGGCGCTCAAGGCCTTCTTCCCGCGTTTTCATACCATGGCGCGCTATGTGGCCGAACAGCTGAACGCCACCTACTATCTCATCAACGAGGCCGGCGGTATCGGACATTTCCTGCCCAATTACGAGAAGGTGCTCAAACTGGGCCTGCGGGGATACCTGGCGGCCCTGGAGGGCAAGGACGGCGATTTCCATCGCGCGGCGTGCATCGCCTGTGAGGCGTTAGCCGCCTATGCCGGCCGGGTGGCCGCAACCGCCCAGGCGCTCTCGGAAAAGGAGCGCGACCCGCGGCGCGCCGCGGAACTTCAGGAGATCGCGCGCATCTGCCGCAAGGTGCCCATGGACCCGCCTGAGACGTTGCACGAGGCCTTGCAGGCCCTCTGGCTCACCCATATGGCCGTCAATATGGAGGGGCTCAACTCGGCCATCTCATTCGGCCGTATCGATCAATACCTCTACCCTTACTACCAGGCCGATCTCGACGCCGGCCGGATCACCCCGGACGAGGCCCGCGAGCTGCTGCTGCTCTTTTCCGCCAAGGCCGTGGAGCATGTCTTCCTGCTCTCCGAGCGTACCAGCCAGTATCACGGCGGGTACCTGGTGGTGCAGGCCGCGATTATCGGCGGCATGGATAAAGAGGGTCAAGACGCCACCAATGCCTTGACCTATCTCTTCCTGGACGTGATGGAGCAGCTCGGCCTGCGTGATCCAAACTATCAGGCGCGCATTCATAGAGACAGCCCGCCTGATTACCTTCAGCGGGTGGTCGATGTGGCCCGGCACGGCGGCGGCATGCCGGCCTTGTTCGGCGATGAGGCCGCCATCGCCGCGCTTGTCAGCCATGGCTATCCTCTTCAAGAGGCGCGCAACTATGCCGTGGTAGGATGCGTGGAACTGTCACTGCCGGGCAAGAGTTTTTTCTCCACCGATGCCGGGCTCTTCAACCTGCCCTTGTGTCTTGAACTGGCCTTGAATAGAGGTAAGCGCTTCGGGAAACGCCGGCGGCTGGGCGCCAAAACCCCGGACCCGGCCAATTTCAAATGCATCGAGCAGGTCATCGAGGCCTTCCGCTGCCAGGTGGATTTCATGGTGGCCCGTATGATCGCGGATCTCAAGGTCATGGAGCAAGGCAACCGCGACTATCACCCCACGCCGTTCTCCTCCCTGCTCGTAGATGGGTGCCTGGAGACGGGCAAGGATGTCACGGCTGGCGGCGCCGTCTACAACTCCAGCGGCGTGCAGGGGGTGGGGATCGCGGATGTGGCCGATTCGCTCGCCGCCCTGCAGGAGGTCGTGTTCAAGCACAAGAAATATTCGCTCGCCACTCTCATAGAAGCCCTGAAGAACAACTTCGAGGGACAAGAGATGCTGCGCGCTGAGCTCCTGAAGTCCCCTAAGTTCGGCAACGATCAACCGCTGCCCGACGCCTATGCCGATCTGGCGGCGCACATCTACCATGACGCCCTGGCCAAACACCGCAACATCCGCGGCGGAGGCTATGTGCCGGGCTTTTATTCCGTCACCTGCCACGTGGCCTTCGGCAAGCGCTCCCCGGCCCTGCCCAGCGGCCGAGAAGCCGGCGAACCTTTCGCCTCCAGCCTAGGGCCCTGCAACGGTAGTGACCGCCGGGGACCTACCGCGCTTTTGAATTCGGTGGCGCATGTGGATTCCAAACTGGCCATGAACGGCTATGCCCTGAACCTGCGCTTCGATCCTGAGACCTTGGCCGGTGAAAAGGGCGTGACGGTCCTGTCGGCGCTGGTGGAAGGCTTCTTCTCCCAGGGCGGCATGGAGATGCAGCTCAATGTCTTGGACCCGGAGAAGCTGGAAGACGCCCGGACCCACCCCGGTAAATACCCGGGACTGGTAGTGCGCGTGGCCGGGTACTGCGCCTATTTCGACGACCTGCCCGACGCCACCAAAGAGGAGATCATCGCGCGCACGCGGCTGCGGGCATAACGGGAGATGCTCAAGCAGAGGTTGCCTACGGGTATTATGACGTTCACGTCCTCAATCCATTCGGCCACGCATATACGCACATGAAAGGAGTGGAATGATGAAAAAGAAATACAAGGCCGGCACCTTTTGTGTCGATATCCAGTGCCCCCGGCATAAGGACCTGGAATCTCTGGAAGGCGATGTGTATCTGGAAAAGAAAAGGACCCTTTGCAAGGATTGCAATGCCTGGAAATTTTTTCTCTGGCTTGACGAGCATGATTATCGGATCGTGAGCACCCTTAACGAGATGCCCGCTAAAGAGCTTGCCGCCAGGCTCAAAGGGATTGACCCCGTGACCGTGGAGCATCTCACCATAGACGAGATTCTCTGTATCTAGGGAAAAGCCAGGGGAACGCGTATTCCCCTGGCTTTTATTCGGTATCCATTATTTCGTCTTGGCTTTGAATATGGATGTCAGGGGCTTGGCGGCCTTTTTGAAGGCAATTCTCAGCTTACGTTTCAACACGCTCTTGATAATCACCGGTTTCAGGTTTTTGAATTCAATATTTTGAGCGTCATATTTTTTTACCAGTTTGATTGCCTCAAACTTACATTTGGTTGTGCACATTCCGCACCCTACGCACAGGTCTTCATCGACAACCGTAGCGCCGCAGCTCAAGCAACGTTCCGTTTCTTTCTTTACCTGCTCTTCTGTAAAGGTGCCGCGCAGATCCTTGAAGGTTTTATCGGATCTATCTCCGTCGACATGGGCTGCTCGTTGTCTTGGAAGACGATCATACCCTTCGAGATCCACGTTCGCTTTATCAAACGCACGGTAGGCTCTCTTCGTACGGCCCATAACAAGGCTCTGTCCGGGCTGCACGAAGCGGTGGATCGAGATCGCGCCTTCTTTGCCCAGAGCGATAGCATCAATAGCGAACTTTGGTCCGGTTACGGCATCGCCGCCGGCGAATACATCGGGTTCTCCGGTTTGGTATGTCTCAGGATCCGCCTTAATGGTCTGGTTGGGATTCAATGCCTGGCTACTTTCTGCAATCAACGTACCCCAATCAATTGCCTGGCCGACCGAGATCAAGACCTGATCCGCCTCGACGGTCTTCGTGTCATTTTCATCATATTGGGGGTTAAACCTTTTCTTCTCATCGAAGACGGAAATGCATTTTTTGAATTCCACACCCGTGACGCGTCCGTTTTCGGCAAGGATACGTTTGGGTCCCCAGGAATTGTTGATGGTGATGCCTTCTGATGTTGCTTCTTCAATTTCTTCGTCCAGGGCCGGCATTTCTTTCCGGTTTTCCAGACAGTACATAGCAACTTTTGAAGCGCCGACTCGTGTAGCGGCTCTGGCTACATCGATGGCGACGTTACCGCCGCCGATGACAAGCACGATCCCTTCGAGTTTTGCGCCTTCTCCCAAGTTGACATTCCGTAAGAAATCAACACCGGTGATAACACCTTGGGCATCTTCACCTTCGATACCGAGCTTTCTGCCCGCCTGGGCTCCGATGGCAAGATAGAAGGCTTTGAACCCCTGAGACCTCAAGTCCTTTAGACTTACATCTTTGCCGACTTCAACGCCGGTTTTAAACTCAACGCCTAACTCTTTCAAAATGTCGATTTCCGCATGAATGACATCTCGTTCGAGCCTAAAAGAGGGGATGCCGAGTGTCAGCATGCCGCCGAGCGCTTTTTGTTTTTCAAATACGGTTACCTTATACCCGTCAATAGCCAGGTAGTAAGCACAAGAGAGTCCGGCAGGACCGGCACCGACAATGGCAATCTTTTTCCCGTACTGATGTCTTAGCCGTGGCACATAGCGGTGTTCCGCCCTCAGATCCTGTTCCGCGATGAATTTCTTGATATCATCGATGGCGATTGGATCATCGATGTCGCCTCTGGTACACGCGGATTCACAATATCTCGGGCAGACGCGTCCGCATACGGCCGGGAAAGGATTTTCATGCTTGATGAGCTCCAGGGCGTCCCGGTATTTTCCCTGGGAGGCCAGCTTGATATATCCCTGAATGCCGATATGGGCAGGACATTCCGCTTTACAGGGACTCGTGCCGGTAGCGACCACAACCTGTCTGTTCATACGATAATCGGGATTCCATTTGTCCGGGCCCCACTCGGTATTACTGGGAAGCTCTCTTCTCTTTTGTTTCGGCAGAGGACCTTTGGTGCAGATTTTTTGACCTAATCTCAAAGCATTAACAGGACAGTTTTCAACGCACTCTCCGCAGGCAACGCATTTATCTTTGTCCACCTGTGCCACGTAGTTGGAACGTACCATATCGGTGTTGTAGAACATCTCGGCCGTTCTTAAAGAAAGGCACCCGCATCCGCAGCAGTTACAGATCGCGTGCGTTTTCCCGGGACCGTCCGTGTTCGGTATCTGATGTATCAGGCCGTTTTCTTCCGCTCTTTTAATGATTTCAAAGGCCTCTGCACGGGTGATCTCGCGTCCTCTGCCGGTGCGGATATAGTATTCAGCGGCATGCCCCATCTGAATACACATATCTTCCTTCAGGTGGCCGCAGCCTTCTCCCATGATTTCTCTGGTTGTGCGGCAGGAACAGTTCGAAACCGAAAATAATGTATTTTCATTCAGGTACTTAGAAACTTCCTCGTATGAGGCCCTTCTCTTTTCCGCCATAATCGATTCTTCGATCGGGATAACGCGCATCAAGCCCATGCCGACAGGGAAAATACCGGCCGTCAGCGGGCCTCGTACTCTTCCGTAGGCCTCCATGGCCTCGGCAATTTGCGGATACTTTTTAACGTTTTCTATTTTGTTGACCATGCATTCCATGATGCCCGGAATCCAGGTATCATACCAATATTTATCAACACCGTCCTTTTTATTGACAAAGCAGACGCCGAGGTCCGCCAATGCTTCCAGCTGTTTTGTCGATTCCTCGATGGATTTACCGCACTTGGCGGCAACTTCTTCCGCACTCTGTGGGATACGGAACTCAAGGACGAGTGCCACTTCCGCCATTTCTTCCGTAACAACGGGCTCCAGAATTCTATATTCCGGATCTTCGGGCTTGATGGCGTCTTTTGCGCCGCGTTTCTTTTTACTGACCTTATTAGCAAAATCCAATACCTTTTCTTTTGCCATGGGGTGTCGCCTCCTAGATGCTGCTTTCGCGTTTGTGGTTATTTATCGTGACAATTCTTATGTCCTTTACACAGCCACCACGCCCGGATCTTAGAGCCATTTTGGCCAATCGTGCGGGCGTATCTTGGAATCTTCCCGCCTTTTATCAAGAATCATCCCTGCGCCGGTGAAGGCGGCCATACGCACCGGCGCAGGGGTATGTTTAGTCCGCCAGGGCCTTGATGAGTTTGTATTGCTTGAGATCCGTGAAGAGTTCGCCCGTGTAAGGATTGCGCTTGGTCTTGGCGATCTTGTAGATCATGTAGCCGAATACGGCCACGTTCGAGAGCAGTGCCAGCAGGCTTACCACAAACAATGCCGTCGTATCAGGCGTGGCCGAGACCACGGGATATAAACCCTCTTTGGTTAATGCCATGCCTTTTGCCGCTGCCGCAATCTGTGCGCTGGCAACCGATTGCACCGCAAAGGACCCCTTGTCGATAAATAAGGGGAAGGTCTGGGCGAACATACACCAAAGGGCCAGCGTCTGGGCGCGGTGTTGCAGCCAGGCGCCCTTGCCGACGGTGAAGGCGCAGATCGTGGGCGCGATCAATAGCGCCAGGCCACAGTACCAGGAGTGACCAGGCAGACAGTTGTAGGTGTAGGCAAAGTTCCAGAGATCATAGGCAATGATCCAGAACCAGAGCATATCCGGCCAGAGCATGTCCATGCTTGTGTCTTTGGCGGTCTTTTTACGGACACAGATCCCGAACCAGCCCGTGATCGTGATGATGTTCAGGATGCCGGCGATGCCATTCATATAGTTCCATGAGCCGCCGATGTAGTATTGCATCTGATTGTGCAGGAACTCAATGGTGGGAACTTGGTAGATTGCACCGACCTCAAAGTCGCGCATAACCGCTTCCATGATGTTGATGGCCAGGATCAGCGGCGGGAAGCACAACGCCCATTTCATTTGGCTTAAGCGCCACTCGGTACCGTCTTTGCGTTTGCCGCGCAGGTGCCTGATGCACCAGAAACCGATGCAGCCGGCGGTCGATGAATACACCTTGGCCACATGGAACCAGTCCATATAGGCCGTATCCTTCAAAGCCGTCAGCCATAACACCGTCAGGATGATGGGCAAAACAACAAACATGGCAAACCCTGCCCATTTGTATCTGCGCCCGACTTCATTCGATACGAACAATGCGACCAGAACCGCGAACCAAACAAGCCACACTAAAATGGAACTGACGTCCGTGCTGAAAGTAAACATCTCTACACCTCCACGTTGCCGTTAATTTTTTATGAGTTGCCGGATGTCCGTAATTTTAACGGTGCCGACTGGACCATCGGTATTTCTCTTGAGTCCAAGCATTATCGCTCCCTGGTACTTTTATGAGCCTCGCTTTAAATGTCACTGGTATACCACATACCAAAAGCCTTATCGGATAATTTAGAAAGATGCAATAGCATAATTATGAGAATTATATTTATCTTGAAAAGTGGCCGAATGGATGTTAACAAATCATCTGGTATATGGCTGAGCCAATACGAGAAATGATGGATGAGAAAGGACGGCTAGGATGAAATTTGCAAAACTCAGCGCCCCCAGCCTGAAAGAGCTGTTCATCAGAGAGATCGAAGGCATGATCCTGTCCGGCAAGCTGCCCATCGGTTCCAAGCTTCCGACCGAGCGTGAGCTGTCCACGTCCATGGGCGTGAGCCGCGCCGTGGTGAACTCAGGGCTCATTGAAATGACCCGCAAAGGTTTTGTCGAGATGAAGCCCAGGGTGGGCGCCATCGTGGCGGATTACCGCCGTCATGGTACGACCGAAACGTTAACCTCCATCATGCATTACAACGGCGGCGTGCTGCCCAAGGCCGACATCAAATCGCTCCTGGAATTCAGGATTGTCTTCGAGACCCTGGCGTTGGAGCTGGGCGTGCCCCGCGCCACCAAGGATGACCTGAAAAGACTCAAATCAATCGCGGAACAGTACAGCGCCGCGGACAGCCCCGCGGCCGCGGCTCAGGCCATCTACGACTTTCACCATGAAATCAGCGTGATATCCGGCAACACCATCCTGCCGATTATCTTCTATTCCTTCAGCACATTGCAGCAGATGCTCTGGACCCGCTACTTTGAGCTCTATGGTCATGAAAAACTGCAGCAAACCACCTGGGAGCTCTACCACCTCATCGAAAAGCGCGACACCAAAGGCGCCATCGCCAATCTCACCAGCTCCATCAATGAGACCATCAGCGGCAAAGCCCCGATTTACTACGAATAGATGCCTTCCTTGCCCATCCCATGAGTACAGGCTGCCTAACTTTTTCAGCGGCCTGTTCCCATGGGGTCATTGTCACGCAGTACCCGGTGTCCCCTCAGGCAGCGAAGGCGCTCCGGCCACGTTCGCGTTGCGCTTCAAGTCCTCATAGAAGATGGTCAGGCAGGTCTGGAAATACGGCACGATCCAGAGAAACCCGATCCCCAGAGTCAGTATGCCCAAGAAGGTCCACCCGATGAACCGGCATCCCAGGCAGAAGAGCCTCCATTTATGCCCGCGCATGAGTTCCTTGCTTTGCGTAATAGCCGCCAACCCCTCCATGCCGGGATTGTCCGCCAGGATGAAGAAGGTCATGGCATAGCTCAAGGCCGCGATGATGCCCGGTATGATGAGCAGCAGAGTCCAGAGCAGGGTGAAGAGCGTGCGCAGCAGATAGGCCAGGAAGGCATTGACGAAACGCCGGAAGCCCTCGAAAAGCTGGGAGAGCCGCATATCCCGCGTGCGCACAAAGCTTAAGTACACCAGACAGTAACCCAGCATCAGCGGCCCTGAGATCACGATGCCGGCCAGCCAGCCGATCACCGGGATGCAGTTCAGCAGGAAGATGATCGAGAAATACACGGCCGAAGCCAGGATCGGCAGCTTCCAGTTCCCTTCAACATCGCACGGGCCTGGCTGGTTGTCTCGGCATTCAACAAGGCCATGTGTCCACCTCCTTATTTTTTGAATCCACTGGCAAGGCTGAAGCCTTTGCCAGTGGCACACACGCATCTCATTGTAACAGGGCCACCCGCCGTCCCGATCTCCTTCCTCTTTCTGCGACAACAAGATAGGAGAATGCCATTATTGTGTTTTGTAGTTTTCCAAGAGCTTCACCACTTTTGAATTTGATAATGCACTACTTTTTGCCATATCCAGCGGAGTTTCACCACTATTGGTCCTTAAATTCGGATTGGCCCCTTGCCTTAAAAGAAAATCAACTTTAGCTAGATTTCCGTGAAGGGCTGCATATGCCAAGGCTGTGTGACCAGATTCGTCTTGGGCATTGATTTCAGCTCCTCTTTCAAGCAACATTTTTAAGCATTCGAGATCATGGCTCCGAGCTGTTGCTTGTATCAATATTGTCGAACCCTGGGGTGTTCTGGCATTGGGATCCGCCCCATTATCTAAGAAGAGCCGAATACCATTACAGTTCAAGTACCCCTGGGCGACACCTAAAGCTAATGCTGTATAGCCTTCTTTGTCCTTTGCGTTGATTGCAGAACCTCTTTCCAAGAGCAGACCTATAACTTCGTTTAATCCTTTTAAGGACGCCCACATTAATGCTGTCCGACCATTTGCTGACTTTGCATTGATGACTGCTCCATTATCTAGCAATAACCTGACCTTTCCAACTGTGCGAGTTTGTTCTGAGGTGTAAGAGTAAGGTGGCAGTACCATCAACACCGTCAGTCCATCTTTGTCCTTCACATTTGGATCGGCCCCTCTTTTAAGCAACAAACTGACGATTTCTTGTTTGCCCTGTTCGACAGCAGCTATAAGTGCCGTTCTGCCATCTCTGTTGGTTGTATGAATGTTTGCACCCCTGTCCAATAGCAAGTTTACATTTTCGGCATTCTCTGATCTTGAAGCAATCATCAATGGAGTTATTCCATTCTTTCCTGATGCATTGACATCGGCTCCCTTGTCCAGCAACAGCTTAATGCTGTCGGCTCGTCCACTGGCTGCAAATATCAATGCAGTCGCACCATCATTTTGTTTTGCGTTGACATTGGCCCCCTTTTCCAGCAGTAGCCTGACAACTTCGGGGCCGTCAGGCCTGCCAGCCGTAACTGCATAATTCAAGGCATTCCATTCATTCTGGTCCTTTGTATTGACATCTGCTCCTTTGTCCAGCAACAGCCTAATCAGGTCGGTTGATCCCCCAGTAATCGCAAACATCAACGCAGTCGAACCGTCTTCCCGCATTGCATTGACATATGCACCTTTTTCAAGCAGCAAACGTACGATGCTGACATTACCCCATAAGGTGGCAGAAATTAGCGCAGTCTCCCCATCCTTTGGTGTTACATTGACTTTGGCATTATGGTTTAGAAGTAATCGTATTAAATCTTCCTTATTCTGTCTCACGGCAATCATCAATGCCGTTCGGCCTTTTGCATCTTGTGCATTAACATCAGCACCTCGGCTGATCATCTTGGCAATTTGTTTTGGCTCCGCATCTTTTTCGATTGCGTAGACAAGAGGGGGCTTTCTTTCTTTCGCTATGTTTTCAACAAACTTCCCAGTATCAGTATTGAAAAACATAGTCGTCTTTTCGCTTGGACAGCACAAGGCATCGCTACTCTTGTACTCCAGCAGTTCGACTACCAGTTTTTGTCCGGCAAATTTCTTCACCGAACCATATCGAAGGTCGATACTGTCGCTGAATATCCATTTCCCGGACCGTTTAATAAATAAGGCAGCAGAGCAATGCACATTCGCTGGGTTACTTGCTCCCTCATTGGCCCCACCCGGCAAATTCTCATCTTCGCAATAATATTCCACCCGCTGTGTTGCGTCAGCGTTGCAAAAAGCCTTCCGTTCGATAATCAGTTTGTTGTTTTTGAAGTATTCCGCAATAGACTTTGGTACTGATTGGCCGCCAGAATGGGCTAATGTCGATTGGGCAAAAATAGCAAACAGTAACACGCTTGGAATGAATATTTTCACGTCAAACTCCGTTTTCTATTTTGGCCATCAGAATATTTTTCCTTGAACGCGCCCTGCGGGTAGCCTTGACAAGCGATAATGGAACAGGCCCTTTTCTTGGTGCCATGGGCAAAGACAACGTCTTGCCTGTGGAGAATGTGATTCTTTATGCCACATTCTTGATGGTCCTGTACGGTTGAATGAGCACCTCCGCCGAGATTCCTAAGCCGGTATGAAGGCTTCTGATCATCTCCATGGTGAGCGAACGCTTTCGGTTTAGGATTTCTGAAACACGCGTTCGGCTCCCGATGAACGGCTCCAGATCATGGCGAGAAAGCCCACGGCTTTCCATATGATACAGGATGGCTTCGATGGGATCAGGGAGCGGGACAGCATACTGTTTTTCCTCATAGGCTTCCGCAAGGGTGGTCAGAACCTCGAGGCGATCGGCTTGCTCGGTGCCGGACTTTGCGTCAAGGAGCCGTTCAATTTCTTTGAGCGCGGCCTCATAATCGGTTTCTGTCTTTATGGGTTTAATCTTCATTTCAATATTGCTGATAAGTATGCCCTGATCCCAAATGGGGAGCAAGTGCAAACTTCACTGTGTGCTCTTTTAGGAAACCGTGGGGTTGGGTATGAGCTTTTGCGGTTTTGCTTTAAATATGATACGCATCTCTTATAACCGTGTAATGGAGTGTGCCTATGGCCAAAGCAAAACCTGCGGTACTGTCATTGGGCAAGCGCGTCAAGGAAGCGCGGTCGCGTTTAGGAATCAGTCTGGATGAGCTGGCACAGCGGAGCGGCTACACCGCCAAGGTCATCAGCGCCATAGAGGAGGAGCAGATGGTCCCGCCCGTGGCCTTGATCCTCCAGTTGAGCCGCATCCTCAAGCTCGACATGGAGTCCGATGATTCAGCCGGGACCACGGCTACGCGCTTGCGGGCCAGGAGCCACAAGCGGCGCGTGGACTCCTATGCCTATCAGGCCCTGACCAGGCCCAAGACGGACATGCACTTGAGGGCCTATCAGGTGACGATCGAACCCAATACGGAACATAAAGGCGTTGAGTACCATCACGAGGGCGAGGAGTTCGTCTACGTGCTCGAAGGCGAGCTTGTAATCCAGATCGGTGAAAATATGAACACCGTCAAGAAAGGCCAGAGCATCCATTTCGATTCCTCGCTGCATCACAAGCTCAATAACCCTTCATCCCAGACGGCCATGCTCCTGGTGGTCATTTACGTACCGTAAAGGAAAACCCATGTCTTTCCCCATTACCACGGAACAAGAAATGATCCGGCTCATGGCGCACGATTTCAGCCGCAAGGAGCTGGAGCCCTTTGCCGCTCAGTGGGACAAGAGTGAGCACTTCCCTTTGGAGGCGGTGCGGAAGATGGGAGAGCTCGGCCTGTTGGGCATGCTGGTCCCCTTCGAATACGGCGGCACCGCGGCCGGGGCGGTGAGCTATTCGCTGGCCCTGCAGGAGATCGCCTATGCCTGCGCCTCGACCGCGGTGACCATGTCCGTGACCACCCTTTCCCAGGACCCGATCCTGAAATTCGGCAGCGAGGTACAGAAGCAGAAATACCTGGCGCCTCTGGCGCGAGGGGAATACCTGGGGGCCTTTGCCATCACGGAACCGGGGGCGGGCTCCGACCCGGGCGGCATGACCATGCGGGCTGAAGCTAAGGGCGGGTATTATCTGGTCAACGGCACCAAGGTCTTCATCACCAACGGCGGCTATGCCGACGTGGTGATCCTGGTGGCCCGCACCACGCCGGAAAAGGCCAACCGGGGGCTGTCGGCCTTTATCGTCGAGAAGGGCCTGCCCGGGTTTTCCATTGGGCATAAAGAGGACAAGATGGGCTTGCGCGCCTCCAACACCGTGGAGCTGGTGTTCGAGGACTGCCGCATCCCGGCTGAAAATATCCTGGGCCGGGAGGGTCTGGGGTTCAAGATCGCCATGCTGGCCTTGGACAGCGGGAGGATCGGGATCGCCTCACAATCCATAGGGATTGCGCGCGCCTGCCTGGATGAGGCCCTTGCCTATGCCAAGACGCGCCGGCAGTTCGGCCGCGCCATCGGCGCTTTCCAGGCCGTGCAATGGATGATCGCGGATACCGCCACCCAGATCGAGGCCGCCCGGCTTCTGACCCTGTCGGCGGCGAGCCTTAAGGACCAAGGGCTGCCATATACCAAGGAGGCCTCCATGGCCAAGCTCTTTGCCTCGGAGATGTGCAACCAGGCCGCTTACAAGGCCCTGCAGATCCATGGCGGCTACGGCTACATGAAGGAGTTCAAGATCGAGCGGCTCTACCGTGATGCACGCGTGACCGCCATCTACGAAGGCACCTCCGAGATCCAGCGGCTCGTGATCGCACGGGAAGTGAGCGGCGGCTAGGACTTCTATATCAATACAGCGATGCGGATTTCCGTGGCAAGAACGGAAATCCGCATCATCGTGAAACAGGTTTAAGCCTTGGGCTTTTGTCTCTTACCAGGACGCGGCGCTGGCGATGAAGCACCCGCCTCCGGATGAGCCGCCGCCGGAATCGTCGGTCGCCGCCTGTGAGGCCCCTTTGCCCGTACCGCTTTCCGTCTCGGCATCAACCGCAGCCGCGGTCGCGACATCGGCGGCTTCTACCTTGGCCAGCCAGGCGCCCACTTTAGGAAAGACCTCAGAGGGCGTCTTCTTGCCGATTACCAGGTCGACATGGGCCGTGCCTTCGATGGTGTACCATTCATCCAGGCTATGGGGGGTCTTTTTCGATATGATATCCTGGTAGGCGTAGAGCGGGTTGACGAGCGAGCCCGAGTCGGAGAGACAGGCGATTATCGGGACCGTGACACGGTCCATGTGTTCGCTGTAGTAATAGTAACCGTCACGGCCTGGGTCCGGGGTTGGAGGTATAATCGTGCCCTGGTTCTCGATCCCGTTCATCCAGAATTCCCGTATGGTTTGGTTCAAGCCGTTGTCCATGTAATGTGCCAGACAGCGCACGCTGCAGCCGGAGAGGACATAGCGCGCCATGAAATCCTGCATGTAGCGGTTGGTGTCCTGCATGTACCAGAAGTCCAGATACCCGAACAGACTGTTTTCCATGCCGTTTATGAGGTAGATCTGATCCCAGGTATTGATGGCGCCGAACAGGACCTGCTCGATCGTTACCGTCACTTCGGTGGGGAAGAGCTGGAAGAGGCTCTGGGAGGCCACGTCCAGGGGCAGATAAAACCGTGAGCTCATGAGCGACCAGAAGATGTCGGTGTTCAAGTAGGACGGCAGCGGCGGCCTCCCGGCAGGGTCCAGGGCGATAAAGCCTTTGATATCGGCGTTGCGAGCGATTGCCAGGAGCGGATCGGCCTTGACGTGCGGCTGGTAGCCTTCCTCGCCCGCGGCCTTATAGAACGCGGTCTTATCCACCTGGCCGTTATAATCGAGATAGCAGCCCTGCAAGTAGGCATAGCTGACCAGGCCCCCGGTGCTGTGTCCGCCGATGTACATACGTTTGCCGGTGAGAGTTTTGACCTTGGCTATTGCCGCCGGGACATCAAGCGTGGCCCAGGTGTCCAGGGTGTTGAGCGTGCATTTATTGTCGCCTTGGCTGCGCATAGTAAGGCGGCCGGTATCGCGGTAATTGGCGAACCAGGGGTCGTAGCCCTGAAGCCAGAGGTAATGCGCCATGCTGTAGTAGCGCATCTTGTCGGCCTGGATGGAGGGCTCGAGCACCGGTTGGCCGTCCTTGTACAGCGCTTTCCCCTGGGCGTCCTTGGCAATGGCCCAGTCGGCTACCGCATCGGGCAGGTTCAGCCGGCTGTAGGAGTTCTGCATGACCTCGGGTGTACACGCAAGATACTGGTTCATGTTTTCCACGATGCCTGTGAAGAGCAGCACCGGGGTGCCCTGGTCGCGGAAGGCCGAGTTCGCATCAGGGCGATAGCGGTACAGCATGATGGTGGTGCCGTCATCGGCCGGTGTGCTGTAGATGCCCTGAGGATCATACGGCACGCTGGAGGCCTGCGCCGTCTGCGGCATCATGGACATCCCGAGGCAGAAGGCCAGGACCAGAGTTGGAACCAAGTATAATTTCCCGTAAACCTCCTCTTTGAGAATAAACCAAATGTTAAACAAAACGTCGCCAACCATATGATCCCCCCTGTAAAAAAAGATTTGCATGCAAATCGGAACAATATATGTTTTATTATTTAGCAATACCTGTACCAAGGCCAAAAACGGTGTTGCTCACCGGATCGCACGCGCTGCTGGTCAATTTAAAAACACTTGTGTAATTAACGCTAAATCATTCGAGCTTACCCATTGTGTAAATACAAATTCAAGACCGGACATGTTCTGATTTGGCTGAAAAAATGAGCCCCTCCAGAGTGGTAAAGGGATAATAATTTACCGAACGGTAATAATTTACACTGCCCTTGGCAAAAAAGTACCCTTTAAGTTTTGTAAAGTCACGGATCTGGTTATTGACTTGGAGCCCGACATGACGGCATGCTTTGTCTCTGGTACGGTACTCAATCGCACGGAGGATTGCATGCGTGATCTCAAGGGAAAGGTAGCGGCCATCACCGGCGCCGCATCCGGTATCGGAAGGGCTCTGGCAATCAACCTGGCCGAGCACGGCTGTCATGTTGCTCTGTCCGATATCGATGCCGCGGGGCTTGGGCAGACCGCCGATCAGCTTAAGCGCTATCCGATAACTGTCACCACGCACGTGGTGGACGTCGCCCGGCGGGAACAGGTCGCCCGGTATGTCGCAGAGGTTGTGCGCTCTCACGGCGGGGTGCATTTGCTGATCAACAACGCTGGGGTCGTGGTCACGGAAACGTTGGAGGACATAAGCTATGCAGACTTTGAATGGCTTATGGGCATCAATCTCTGGGGCGTGGTCTACGGCTGCAAGGAGTTTCTCCCCTATCTGAAGCAGCAGGGCGAGGCCCATATCGTCAATATGAGCAGCGTCAACGGCATCTACACCGATCCCAACAATGGGGCTTATTGCACATCGAAATTCGCGGTGCGAGGATTCACCGAGACCCTGTGCCAGGAGTTGAGCTCAACATCGGTAAAGGTATCCTGCGTGCATCCCGGCGGAGTTAAGACCGACATCGCCCGCCATGCCCGGTTCTACAAGGTTTCGGATGGTTCCCTGAGCAAGGACGATGCTGCCAGGCTGTTCGACCTCATTGCGCGTACCCCGGCCGATACGGCGGCCAAAGTTATTATCGCCGGTATCAAGAAGAACCGGGCGCGCATCATGGTGGGCCCCGATGCCTATGTCTTGGACTGGCTCAAGCGCTTGTTCCCGGTGGGCTTCCAGAAATTCGTAGGCCGCAAGGATGCGTTGGCCTGGGTCAAAAAGAAAGCCGGCATGAACGTAGACAAATAAAATAGGAGAGGAGGTTCATATGCATATTTGTGGAAAGAATGGGGTGCGGTATTGCGCGGTTATTGTGCTGATCCTGCTTGTGGCGGCTCCGTGCGCTTTTGCGCAAGGGTATGCCAAGCAGGGATTCTATCTTGGTCTGTATCTACCGTATAATGCCGTGGGTGACGAAGACTTTGACGGGAAATCCTACATGACCGATGACAACCAAGAGGTCATGGTCCTTTTGCCGGAGATTGACAGTGCTTTTGGACTGGGTCTGGCCTTCGGCTATCGATTTTCCAAGGCCTCCTTTGAGATAAATTATCTTCAGTCCAGCCATGATGCCGACTGGAGCAATGCGGGATGGGTCGCCACGGGGGATGAGGCCGAGCTTTCCATTTTCAACCTGGATGCCAGATACTACTTCAATACCGGAGATGCTGTGCAGCCCTTTATCTATGGCGGCATCAATCTGACGACCCTGACCGCCAAGGATTTCGCCGCCGATCCATACAGTTCGGACGACGCGGAATTTCGTGGGGCCGGGTTCAATATCGGCGGCGGTGTGGCGTTTTACCTCACCCCTCAGTTCGCGTTGACCGGGACAGTGCTCTATCGCTATGTGAAAATGGAAGATCTTGATGCCGCAGGGGTATCCGGCGAGATCGATCACTCCCTGAATGCCAGCGACGTCAACTTTATGCTGGGCACTTCGTTTACTTTCTGATGCCCCTGATTTAAGAGGGTTGTTACAATATCGCGCCGAGGTCGAAGTTTTCGAGATGGTCCTTGCCCAATGAAACCAGAGTCATCTTTTCGTTCACGAATATTGTGCGGGCCAGCTCGATCACGGCCTCGGCGCTGACGGCGTTGATCTTGCTCAGGACTTCGTCGATCGGGACATCGCGCTCGTAGTAGAGCTCATTCTTGGCGATCGAACTCATGCGGTTTTCCGTGCTTTCGCGGGCCAGCAAGAGATTGCCGCGGATCAATGCCTTGACCTCTTCCAGGTTCATATCGCCCAAATCGCCGTTTTTAATGCGCTTGAATTGGGTCCCCACAACATCCACGGTTTTGAAGATATTCTCCGGGCTGGTGGCGGCATAGACCGCCATGACCCCGCAATCCAGATAGGCGCTTAGATAGGAATAGATGGAATATACCAGCCCCAGTTTCTCACGTGCTTCCTGGAAGAGCATGGAGCTCATGCTGCCGCCTAAAATGGTGTTCAAAACGATATAGGTCCAGCGGTTTTCATCGCGCATGGCCGGGCCGATGGTGCCTAAGGTGAAATGGATCTGTTCCAGGTCCTTGGCATGGATGGCGCGGTTGCCACCCATGCGTGGTTTGTCGAGCTCGCCTGAGCGCTTGTAGGCGGGCAAACTCGAAAAGTAGGGGGCGGCTAGGTCGAAGAGTTGCTGGTGCTTGAGGTTGCCGACCCCGGAGATCACGATCGATCCGGCATCATAGCATTGCTTGATGTAGCTTTGAATATCGTCGCGGCCGATGCTGACGACCGTCTCGGCCGTCCCCAGGATAGAGGTGCCCAGGGGTGATTTATGGAAGAAGGCTTCGGCAAAGAGGTCGTTGATATAATCATCCGGCGTGTCCTCGGTCATGCCGATTTCCTGGAGCACGACCCGTTTCTCCTTTTCCAGTTCTTCCGGGTCGAAAAGCGAGTTCAAGAACAGGTCGAAAAGCACGTCGGCGGCCTTGGCCAGGGACTCGTCCAGGACCTTGACATAATAGACGGTGTATTCCTTGGCGGTCTGGGCGTTCAACACCCCCCCCAGGGCGTCGATATCCTTGGCAATCTGCAGTGCGTCGCGTTTGGCGGTGCCTTTGAAGAGCATGTGCTCGGCAAAATGAGCCATACCCAGCTGTTTGGCCGGGTCCTGGCGGGACCCGCTCTTGACCCAGATTCCGAGCGAGACCGACCGCATATGCGGCATGGTCTCGCTCAGGATACGCACACCATTGGCGAGCCGGGTGATCTCGGGCATGCTGTTTTTAAGCGCCGGTACTCTTGAGCGCCTCTTTGCGGCTCAGTCTGATCTTGCCGTTCTTGTCGATGCCGATCACCTTGACCACGATCTCATCGCCTTCACTGACGACTTCTCGCACGTCCTTGACCTTCTCGTGCGCCAGCTGGGAGATGTGCACCAGACCCTGGTCGCCGGACGGCAGCTCCACGAAGGCGCCGAAATCCATGATCTTGACGACCTTGCCCGGGTAGACCTTGTCGATCTCGACCTCTTCGGTCAGGGTGTTGATGATCTCCACGGCCATGCGGGCATGCTCCTCGTCAGGCGAGAAGATATCCACCTTGCCCGAGTCGTCGATCTCGATCTTGGTGCCGGTCTTGGCGGTGATGTCCTTGATGACCTTGCCGCCAGGACCGATGACGGTACGGATCTTTTCCGGGTTGATGGTGATGGAATAGATGCGCGGGGCATAGGGCGAGATCTCCGCCCGGGGCTGATTGATGGTCTGCCCCATGATGTCCAAAATCTTCAGACGACCGATCTTGGCCTTTTCCAGGGCCGAAGACAAAACCGCCTCCGGGATGCCGGAGATCTTAATGTCCATCTGCAGGGCAGTCACGCCTTCGTTGGTTCCGGCCACCTTGAAGTCCATGTCGCCCAGGTGATCCTCATCGCCCAGGATATCGGTAAGTACGAGATATTCGTCACCCTCTTGGATGAGGCCCATGGCGATGCCGGCCACCGGCTTACGGATAGGCACGCCCGCGTCCATCAGCGACATGGAGCCGCTGCATACCGTGGCCATGGATGAACTGCCGTTGGACTCCAGGATCTCGGAGACCAGCCGGATGGTATAGGGGAAAGTGCCTTCGGCCGGCAGCACCTGAGCCAGAGCGCGCTCGGCCAGATTGCCGTGCCCGATCTCACGCCGGCTGGGGCTGCGCAACGGTTTGACCTCGCCCACGCAAAACGGCGGGAAGGTATAGTGCAGCATAAAGGATTTGGTCGATTCGCCCAGCAAGGATTCCAGCCGCTGCTCGTCGCGCGGGGTCCCTAAGGTGGTGATCGCCAGGGCCTGGGTCTCGCCGCGGGTAAAGAGCGCCGATCCATGGGTGCGCGGCAGGAGCTTGGTGTTGCATGCGATCGGCCGGATATCATCCAGAGAGCGACCGTCCAGGCGCTTTTTCTGGCTGCGAATGAGTCCGCGTACGAATTCCCGTTCCAGGGTCTCTATCACGTGCCGCACATGCACAAGCTTCTCTTCACCCGCTTCCTGGTAGCGTTCAAGGATTTCGGCCTTGATCTTGTCGAAAGCGGCGTGGCGCTCCAGCTTGCCGGGCGTGGTCAACGCCTGGCCTACCCGGTCGCCTACCAGGTTCTTGATCTCGACATACAGCGCCGGATCTTCCTGCGGTGGTGTGACCACGAGCTTGGGTTTGCCGACCTTGGCGCGCAGCTCTTCCTGGGCCTCGATGATCTCGCGGATACGGCCATGCGCGAAAAGGATGGCGTCCAGGATGGTCTTTTCAGGCAATTCCTTGGCCTCACCCTCGACCATGACAATGGCGTCCTTGGTGCCGACGACCATGAGTTCCAGGTCGCTTAAGGCCAGCTGGGCATAGGACGGATCGATGATGAAATTGCCGTCGACGCGGCCGATGCGAACCCCGCCGATGGGTCCGGCAAAAGGGATGCTCGAGATATGCAGGGCCGCCGAGGCGCCGTTGATAGCCATGACGTCCGGGCTTGACTCCGGGTCGGCCGACAAGACGCTGGCGATGATCTGCAGTTCGTTGTAGAACCCGTCGGGAAAGAGCGGCCGGATGGGTCGGTCGATTAAGCGCGCCGTCAGGATCTCCTGATCGCCGGGGCGGCCTTCACGTTTGATGAATCCGCCCGGGATGCGCCCCGCGGCATAGGACATTTCCTGATAATCCACCACCAGGGGCAGAAAATCGATGCCCTTGCGCACATCCTTGGATACCGTGGCGGTTACGAGCACGACACTGTCGCCCTGGTAGACGAGTACGGAACCATCCGCCTGCTTCGCTACCGTCCCCACATCGAAGATGAGGGGTTTAACGTTACCTTTGGTTTCTACGCGCATAAGTTCCTACTTCCGGAGGTTCAAGGCTTTGACGATCTCGCGGTAGCGTTTCACGTCGATTTCCTTGAGATAGTTTAAGAGCCTGCGGCGCTGACCAACGAGCATTAAGAGACCCCGGCGTGAATGGTGATCCTTCTTATGGGTCTTGAAGTGTTCGGTCAGAGAGTTGATCCGGTTGGTCAGAAGGGCCACCTGAACCTCGGGGGATCCGGTATCGCCCTCATGGAGTTTGAACTTATCAATAATTTCCTTTTTGATTTGCACATTTAAAGCCACGGTACTTCCTCCTCATTTTTTTTCTCCTGTATTTGGGTGCTGACGTTAACACACCCTTGACAACGCTGTAAATAGCTAAAAGGGCTGGAAACCCCTTTCGATAAACCCAAAGATACCCCCTTGACGCTGCACTTTAGCGACACACAGCAGTTGATCGGAGGTATTGACCAGGGCGAGATAGCTCCCATCTGGCACCTCGGGGCGATCGATCAGGCCCGCGAATTGGATGGGCCTGCCGTCCATGATCTCGGCCTGACCCGCGGCGGTCACTCGGGCCGTGGGCAGATGCAGGGCCTCCGGTAAGGGGATGAGCCCAAAGGTCCCTGTTGTTGCCCGGGCCTCCAGTTCCTCCAGGGTCAGGGCCTTTTCCAGGCTAAAGCCCTCGCTCTTCAGACGCCTGAGCTCGCGCAGATATCCGCCGAAACCCAGGGCGGCTCCCAGATCGCGGGCAATGGCGCGGATATAAGTGCCGCGCGAACAGACGATGCGTATTTCGAGGCTGTCCCGGTTATGCGCCAGGATCTCCATGTGGGCGATATGGATTTCTTTGGCGCGCGGGGTTACGGGTTGATTGGCGCGCTTCAAGCGGTACAGCGGCGTGCCGCCGAACTTCTGGGCGCAATAGTCGGGCGGTGTCTGCATGACCAGGCCGGTATGCGCCTGGATCCATTCCTGAACCTTATCCAGTTTGAGCTCGGCCTGGGGAAAGCTCGCCAGCGCCGTTCCGGTGATATCGTCGGTGTCGGTGGACATCTCGATCCCGATGCGGGCGGTGTATTCCTTGGGCTGATCCTGGAGAAAGGGCAGGCACTTGGTGCCTTGCCCGATTCCGATGCATAAGAGCCCGGTGGCAAAGGGGTCGAGGCTGCCGAAATGCCCGCCGCGTTTGGTCTTCAGGATGCGCATGACGCGATCCAAGGCCCGGCGCGAGGTGATGCCCGCCGGCTTGTCAATGAGTACTACGCCGTCTTGGACCATCGCTTGCCTTCCTCAACGATCGTTTGTATAAGTTCCGCGGCCCGACCCGGCACGGTAAAGCCGGCCGCCCGGTCGTGTCCACCTCCGCCGAAAGCCTCGGCCGTCAGGCGCGCCGCCGGCGTATGCCGGCTGCGCATGGAACAGCGGACCGTTTCGCCGTCGCCGTCGCGGGCCAGGATGCTCAGATCGGCCCCGGCCAGGCTGGCGAGCTCCTCAACGATCCCGGAGGCGTCCTGCGTCGTGGCGCCCAGGATCTCAAAATCATGTGTCGTCAGATAACTGGCGTAAACGCCGTCTACGATGATGAGCCGCTCGAGGGCCAGGCACAGGATACGATACCAACGCAAGGGCTTGTTGCGTTTCAAGCGGCTGGCTATGGCATGCGGGTCCGCGCCGAGGCGGACCAAGTCGCTGGCGATCTCGAAGACGCGTAAGGACGTGTTGGCATGCGTAAAGCCACCGGTGTCGCCGAAGATGCCCATGTAGAGATTGGAGGCCATGGCCTCGTCGATCGCTATGTCCATGGCCCTGAGGAGCTCGAAGACCATCTCGCTGGCCGAGGACCTGCTAGCCTCCACCCAGCGGATGGAGCCGTAATTCGTAGTGGTGCGGTGATGGTCGATGATCGCCACCGTGCCGGCCGGCCGGACCTCCTTGAGCATTCCCGGGTCCGACACATCCACCAGCAAGGAGATCTCGGGCGTAAAGGCGGATGCCACCTTCGGCGGCGCGTCAAGGATCAACATTTCCGGGGCCGCGGTCGGGTAAACCACCCGTACGGTCTTGCCCAGGCGTTCAAGGCCGTATGCCAGGGCCGTGCTTGAACCCACGGCGTCTTCGTCCGGCCAGGCATGGGTTATGATTTCGAAGCGCGTATGCGCCTGAATATACTCAATGAGAGCCTTCATCATCGGCCTTAATCTTGTCCAGAATTTCGTCGATGTGCGTACCGTAATCGAACGAGGTATCATAGGTGAATGTCAGGCTGGGGACGGTCTTGATCGTGAGCATGCTTTTGAGCTCATAACGGAAGAACCCCTCGGCGCTCTTGAGACCCTGCAGGGCGGCTTCCCTAAGCTCGTCGTCGCGGATGCAGAAGAAGACGTGCGCATGCTTCAAGTCGGCGCTGACTTCCACGCCCGTGATCGTCACTTCGGCCACGCGGGGGTCCTTGACCTTGCGCAGGAGCAGATCCGCCAGGCTTTCCCTTAAGAGATCGCCCACGCGGGCTTGGCGTAAGGAGGGCTTTCTCATAGATGCAGGATCTCCATGTCGCTGCCGATGACCTCAACCTCGTCCTGATTGAAAAAGGTATTCATAATCTTATCGAGCATGCTGTTGACGAACCCGGCGTCATTGCTTACCACGGCCAGGCCCAAGGTGGCGGCCTGCCATTTATCGAGATCGTCCACCTCGGCCACCGAAGCGCCCATATGGGAGAGACGGTCCTTGATGGACTTGATCACCTTGCGTTTCTCCTTGAGCGAGCGCGCGCCCTGGATCTGCATGCGCACCTTCAGGGTCCCGACGATCACGGCGTGGCTTTCTCCTTGGTATAGACCTCGACGATATCTCCTTCCTTGAGATCGTTATACCCGTCCAGTCCGATGCCGCATTCATAACCGCCCACGACCTCGCGCACATCATCCTTGAAGCGTTTGAGTGAGCCGATTTTGCCTTCGTAGACGAGATCGCCGGCGCGGATGAGCTTGGCGTCGGCATTGCGTGTGATCTTGCCTTCCAGGACCATGCAGCCCGCGATGGTGCCGATCTTGGAGATCTTGAAAACGCTGCGGATCTCGGCCTTGCCTTGCAGCACGTCCTCGTAGACCGGTTCGAGCATGCCGGCCAGCGACTGCTTGATATCGTCGATTAAATCGTAGATCACGGTATAGAGCTTGATATCGATACCGTAATGCTTGGCCACGACCTTGGATTTGGGGTCGGGTTTGACATTGAATCCCACGATGACGGCCTGGGTGGTCGAAGCCAGGAGGATATCATTTTCCGTGATGCCGCCCACGGCATAATGCACCACGTTGACCCGGATGCCTTCACCGGTTTCAAGACCCTTGACGACCCCTACAATGGCCTCGACCGTACCGTGCACATCGCCCTTGATGATAAGGTTCAGCGCCTTGAGCCGGCCTTCCATGACCTGGCTGTAGAGGTCTTCGAGTGTCACCTGGGCCTTGGGTTCAACCGTGGTCACATGGCGGGCCTCCTGGGCGAGGTAGTCCACGATCTCGCGTGCCTTCTTCTCATTCGGCACCACGAAGAAGCGATCCCCGGCCATGGGCGGAGTGGTCAGACCGATGATCTCGACCGGGGTGGCCGGCAGGGCCTTCGATATGGGGTTGCCGCGGAAATCAAACATGGCCCTTACCCGCCCCCAGGTATTGCCGACCACGAAGATATCGCCCTGTTTGAGCTCGCCGCTCTGGATCAGCATGGTGGACATGGGACCACGGCTCTTATCGAGTTTGGATTCCAGCACCGCCCCGCGCGCCGGACCCTTGGCGACGGCCTTCAAGTCCAGCATTTCAGCCTGGAGCAGGATCATTTCCAGAAGTTCCTCGATGCCGGTATGTTTCTTGGCCGAGACCTCGACGAAGATTGTATCGCCGCCCCAGGCTTCGGGCAACAGGCCCAAATCCGAGAGCTGTTCCTTGACGCGTTGGGGATTGGCGTTGGGTTTGTCGATCTTGTTTACGGCCACAATGATGGGGATCTGGGCCGCCCGGGCATGGTTGATGGCCTCCTTGGTCTGCTCCATGACTCCGTCATCGGCGGCCACCACCAGAACCACGAAATCGGTGACCTGCGCCCCGCGGGCGCGCATGGAGGTAAAGGCCTCATGGCCGGGGGTATCGATAAAGGAGATGGTTTTATCCTTCAAGTGGGCCTGATAGGCGCCGATATGCTGCGTGATGCCGCCGAACTCGCTCTCGGTCACATTTTCGGAGCGGATAGCATCTAAGAGTGAGGTCTTGCCATGGTCGACATGACCCATGATCGTCACCACGGGCGGACGTGGACTCATGTCTTCCGGGCTATATTGGGGTTCATTGATATAATCTTCCTTGATGTCGTCGCGGGCCTCCTCGACCTCGAAGCCCATCTCACCCGCCGCCAGAATGGCCTCTTCAGAGTTGAGGTACTGGTTCTCACTGGTGCTCAGGCCCAGACCAGCGAGAACCCTGGTCACGGCAGAAACCTTGACCCGCATCTCGCGCGCCAGATTGAGGACCGTGATGGTCCGGCCGATCCAGATCTTTTTCTTCACCGGCAGCGGCGCCAGCGGTTTTTTCTCCCTACCCTTGAAGGCCCGTTTGCCGTGTGAGGGCTTGCTGTCATCGTAGATCTCGAACTGGGTGAAGACCTCTTTTTCCTTCTCTTTTTCCTTGAACTTGGGGGCCTTCTTGATCGGCGCGCGGGCCGGTTTCTCCTCCACGACCTCGGGGGCCGCGGCTTCTACCTTGCCTTTTTTCTTGGCCTTTTTCTTTTTCTTTTCTTCTTCCTCGGCGGTTGTGGCCGGTTTGGGCGGCTCGGCCTTGGCGGCCTCGGAGGCTACGACAGGCGCGGGTTCGACCACCGGCGCTACCGGCGCGGGCGCTGTTTCGATCTCGGGTGCGGCCTTGAGCGGGCGTTCTTTGGCCGGTGCGGCCTTGGGACTCGGCGCGCTGACGGCCGGGGCCTCGGCTTCAACCTCAACCGGGGCCGCCGTCTTAACGGGCGCCTCTTCTTCCTTGGACGCTTCGGCCTCCGCCGGCGTGGTCGGGCGGGCACGGCGTCTGATCACCTTCGAGCTGACCCGCTCTTCTTCAAAGGCCTCAGGCTTGGCCTCATCATGTTGCTTTTCACTCTCCCGTTCGAGCCGTTTCTTGATGCGCTCGATGTCGTGCACATCCACCATGCTCATGTTGTTCTCGACGGAAATGGCCAGATCCTTGGCGATCTTGAGCAGATCCTTGGCATCGATGGCCAGCTTGGCAGCTAATTCAAACACTCTCATTTTTTTCATGCTAGAACACCTCTGAAGACAGCCTTTCAAGTAACTTCAGATCCCGCGCAAGCGCGGGCAGAAATGGGTAACCTTCCTTGATCGGGGCAGGACAGGCATATCCGTTGGGTTCAGCGCCGTGACGGGCGTGTTCGCACAATGCATGGGCGACACGTCCCAGGTCCGACCGGTCCGCAGCGCCGGATTCGCTCAGATACCCCATCCTGGCCGCACGCACGACCGCGCGGGCGATTCCGCCGGTGTAGTGCTTCCGCATTTCTTCCACGAGGGTCCTTATCTCGGTAAGGGAAAGGTTAAAGCGCGGGTGTCTGGACTTGGAAGCCTTGCGCAGACAGGAGATATCAGGGCACACATACCCCCCGCGGCCCTGCGCCCGCCGGGAGGCGTCGAAGCATATGGCGCCGTCCGGCCGTTTCACCAGCCGCAGGAGCTCATGCCGGGGAAACACCCCTTTGCATCCCAGACACTGCCGCATAGGAAAGGTCCTATCCCTCATGTACGATCCGATTCGCCTTTTCAATCAAAACCTTGGCCAGATCCTCATCCACGCCTTCAACCTCGATGAGCTTTTCCACCGTGGTCTTGGCCAGGTCGTTGATGGTCCTGAATTTCTCTTCCTGGAGGGCTTCCGCCAGGGCCTCGTCGATCTCCTCCAGCCGGGAAAGGGCGTGTTTGTCTTCCGAGGAGATTACCTCTTCCATGCCCTCGGAGCGCACATCGATCTTCCAGCCCGTCAGCTTGGCCACCAGCCTCACATTCTGGCCTTTGCGCCCGATGGCCAGACTGAGCTGATCATCCGCCACCACGACGTCCATGGCCCGCGCGCCCTTATCCACGATCACCTTGGATACCCGCGCGGGCGAGAGGGCATTGCAGACAAAGCGCACCGGGTCTTCCGACCAGACCACGATATCCTGGCGCTCACCCCTGAGCTCCTGGATGACGTTCTGGACGCGCGCGCCTTTGACCCCTACGCAGGTGCCCACCGGGTCCACGCCGGTGTCGTGCGAGCGCACGGCGATTTTGGCCCTTATACCTGGCTCGCGGGCCACGGCCACGATCTCGACGATACCCTCGGCGATCTCGGGCACCTCCATCTCGAAGAGTTTTTCCAGGAACTTGGGATGCGTGCGCGACAGCTCGATCTGCGGCGACTTGAGCGACTTGGTTACATCCAGGATATAGGCCTGCACCCGATCGCCGCGCCGGAAGCTTTCGCCCGGGATCTGCTCCTTCTCCTTGAGGATGGCCTCGGCCTTGCCGAGGTTCACGATCACGTCGCGGCGGTCGAAACGGTGCACGAACCCGGATATGATGGCGCCCTTGCGGTCGATGAATTCTTTGTATACCGCGTCGCGCTCGACCTCCTTGACCTTCTGCATGATGACCTGCTTGGCGTTCTGCGCGGCGATGCGGCCGAGCTTGGAGGTGTCCAGTTTCTCACCCAGCTCGTCCCCGATCTCGCAGCTCGGGTCCAGGTGGCGCGCATTCTCAAGATCGATCTGCATATAAGGTTCGGTGACATCGTCCGAGACCACCTTGAACTGGAAGACCTCGACCTCGTCGATCTCGGGATTATACTGGGCTTCGATGTTGGGGTAGTCACCATATACCTTTTTAGCCGCCGAGAGGACCGCCGCCTCCACCACATGGACCAGGTCGTCCTGCCTGATACCCTTTTCCTTTACGATCTGCTCGATCACCTTCGATATATTTAAAACCATACCCTCTCCCTAAAACTCAAAGTCGAGATTGGCCTTCACAATATCCGCCATAACGATGTTTTCCGTAACGCCGTTAACTTCCAGACGCAGGTTTTCACCTTCCACGCCTTGCAGCACTCCGCACCTGCTCCCCTGCTTCAGGATCAGCTTCACCCGTCGGCCGGTAAAGTGTTCGTAATCGGTGCGGCTTGTCAGCCGGCGGGTAAGACCCGGGGAAGAAACCTCGAGGCGGTAGCGGCCCGGTATATAATCCAGCGTGTCCAGGGTGAGACCCACGCGGCGGGTCACGGCCACACAGTCTTCGAGCGTCACCCCCTTGGGCGTATCAATGGTCAGCCGCAAGAGCCCCTGGCTGAAGCTCACCTCGATGAGATCGTATCCCATCGAGGCGATTTCGCCGCCAACAGCGCCACGCACTTTTTCAGTGATCTCTTCCGCTCGCATATGAAACAAAAAAGTGGGCAAAAGCCCACTTCTCCCTCCCTCGCGCTCGCATTTCTGGAGCGGGCAACGGGGTTCGAACCCGCGACATTCAGCTTGGGAAGCTGACACTCTACCAGCTGAGCTATGCCCGCCCAGTGACTTCTAATAGACTAGGAGCATAGGATTTGTCAACTGCTTAAAAGCCCGCTTGCCCGCAGGCCCCATGTGTTCCAGGGGGTTCTGGCAAGTTTTGACATTGAACAATACGCGGGCATTGGGTATAGGGAGGCGGGACGTTCATAATGATTAACTTGCTCGACCTTGACCGAGACGCCATCAAGACCCTGATCGACGATAAGCCCTATCGCGGCGATCAGGTCTTCCAATGGCTCTACCAGAAGCGTATCGACGACATCGCCAGGATGTCCAACCTGCCCAAGGATCTGCGTGAGCGGATCGCGCGCCAGGCCGTGATCGCGTATCCGAGCATCGCCCGGCATCAGGTGGCGGCTGATACGACCGAAAAGTTCGCGTACCGGCTCGCTGACGGGCAGATCATCGAAAGCGTGCTCATCCCCGAAGAAGATCACTGGACCATCTGCGTTTCATCCCAGGTCGGCTGCGCCATGGGTTGCCGCTTCTGCTGCACCGCGCAGCAGGGCTTCAAGCGCAACCTCACCCCGGGCGAGATCCTGGCCCAGGTGCTCATGCCCATGCAGCGCTATCCCGAGCGCCTGTTCCGCAACATCGTGGTCATGGGCATGGGCGAACCGCTGCTCAACTATGCCAATGTGGTCCAGGCCGTGAGCATCCTGTCCGACGAGCAGGGCCCGGACATCTCCACGCGCCGTATCACCATTTCCACCTGCGGCATCATTCCGCATCTCAAAACACTCTGGGAGGATACGCATGTCGGCCTGGCCGTTTCATTGAACGCCGCCATGGACGCCAAACGAACGGAACTCATGCCGATCAATGCCAAATACCCGTTGCCCCAGTTGATGGAGGCCTTGCGGGCCTATCCCCTCCCCCCCCGACGGCGCATCACCATCGAGTATGTTATGCTGGGCGGCGTCAACGACAGCCTTACCGACGCCAAGGCGCTGGTAAAGACCCTGCACGGCGTACGCTGCAAGGTGAATCTGATACCCTTCAATCCCTGGACGGGCGCGCCGTTTACGGCCCCCGAGCCCGCGGCGGTACTGGCCTTCCAGGCCTACCTGAAAGAATGTGATTTCAGCGTACTGATCCGCCGGGAACGCGGCCGGGATATCCAGGCCGCCTGCGGACAGCTGGCCGGTGGAATGTCGGCGGGGATGGGATAAGCCCCCCATCTAGTACGCGCCCGGCTTGAAGTTCTGCTTGAATAAAACATACCAGTTGACGATATACTGCATCAAAGGGGAATGTATATGACGATGAAAAAAGTACTGTTCTTGATCATGATATCGTTGCTCGCTTCGTGCGCCGCCATATCGACGCAGAAACGGGAAATTTCGCGTCCCATGGTGAAGCTCGGCATGGAAAAGGTCGCCAAGAACGATCTTCAGGGCGCCTTGATCGACTTCAAGAAGGCTGAGGAGGCCAATCCGTCCGATCCCGAGGTTTATTATGGTCTGGCGCTTACCTATCGTCAATGGGGCAAACCGCAACTGGCCTTGGATTATGTCGATAAGGCCATCCGATATGGAAACAAGCTCGGATTCGAGCATCCGGGCATGAAGAGCGAGGCCTATAACCTCAAAGGCGATATCCTCAACGGTCTCAAACGCTATGACGAGGCCATGGACAACTTTAAAAAGGCCCTGAAGGATGATTTCTATACCACCCCCGAGTTTACCCTCTATAACATGGCCGTAATCTATATGATGCAAGGCAAGATTGATGACGCACAGGCCAGCCTGAATACCGCCTTGACCAAGAATTCGCACTATGCCCCGGCCTGGCTTCTGGTGGGCAAAATCAATGCCCAGAAAGGTTCCAACGCCCAGGCCGAAAGCGCCTTCAAGCATGCCCTGCTGGAGTTCCCCGATTTTACCGAGGCGCATTGGGATCTGGCCCTTATCTATATCAAGGACGAAGACTACAAATCAGCGGCCGAACACCTGCGCGAGGTCGTACGCTTGGACAAAGACGGACCGTTCGGCAAACAGGCTCAACGTACGCTTAATGACATGGGTGCTTCCGGGGATCGATAGATGGGCAATTGTACCCTGTGGATCGCCGGGGAGATCGCCAAGGATCTGGGACTGACCGGGCATGAATTTCCCAGCCAGATCCTGGAAGTCAAACAACTGTTGTACGAGGTTCTAAAGGACGGTCAGCCCCGCGATATCATCATGCTGCCGTTTTTCAGGAACTATACCGAGGTCGTCGGGCATATCCGCGACCGCGGCATCGTCGGCCCCATTATCATTTATACCCAGGGTGAGACCCTGTTCATGAATATCAGCGATATGGCCAGCCAAGGTGTACTCTTCATGGACGCATCGCGCTTCGGCAAACCCATGATGGTTGGGTTTCTTACCTTTCTGCGCCTGAGCCAAGAAGCAATCAAGCCCGAGACCGAACCGGAGCAACCCCCTCAAAAAGTCCCCTCTAGGGCTACCGGAGACATGGAGGAGATCAAGGAGATGCTACGGCAGATCATGCGTCGCCGGACCAGGCTGCTGGTTACGTGCCAGTTCCGTGAAGACTTGCCCACCTTAAGCGTTACCTGTGAGGTCATTCAGATGGTGGGCGAGGTCGAAACCAAACTGGTGCTGGACAAGTTCAACCCCCAGGAGTTTGTGGGGCTTTACCGCACTATGGCCAAGGGCAAGCCGTTGGTGGCCTATGTGAGCACGGATGAGGAATCGCTTGGTTTCGAGCTCAGAGTCGTGCACACGGTCATGGATAAGATCACGGTCCTGCTGCCCGCGACCATGTTCGACAATAAACGCCGGTTTTTCCGCGTGGAGCCTGACGTCAAAGATCCGGTTACCATGCACATCCTACCTGAAAACAGCGCCACCAAAGCCTTCATGGTGCGGGACGTGAGTGAAGGCGGGATCGGCTTGAATGCGCCGTTTGCGGGCCTGAACTTGAACGCGATCTACCCGATAGCGCTTACGCTTCCGGGTGGCAAACTGATCCTGGGCAGTGCCAACACGGTGTTCAAAGAAGTCATACGTGCCGATCTGTTCAATTACGGCATGATTTTGATCCTCAATGAAACCGATATCGTCAGTGTGCGACAATATGTGTATAAACGCCAGGCCGGAATCCTGGCGGCCATCCGCAATCAGGATCTATGAAGTTTGCAGCCCCAGCTTGACGGCCTGAATGCCGGCCGGGGTCATGCCTTCGATCAGCACGGCCTGCCCTAGAGTGGACGGCCGCACCGAAGCGAGGCGAGCCTTGAGCTCGTTGGATAGACCAGACAGCGCGGAATAATCGAAATCTTCCGGTATACGGATATGTTCAAGGTTCTTGAGGCGTCCGATCTCGCCCCGCTGGCGCTCGATATAGCCGGCATACTTGATGCCGGTCTCCGCCTCGATGCTTACGAGTCTCGGCTGCGGCGGCACGAGGTTCAAGCGCTGCAGGTCGTCCAGATGGACCTCCGGCCTTTTCAGGAGACGTTCCAGGGTAGTTTTCTCCCCCGCCTCGGTCTTATCCGGCGTAAGCGCCGCCGGGATGGCCACGGATGTACGCATCAGCGTGGTCCGCAATTGTTCGATCTGATCCGCGAGTTCCTGTACTTGCGCGCACCGAGCAGGAGTGATGAGCCCGAGATCAGAGGCCCGTACGGAAAGCCGGAACAAGGCATTGGTTTCGCGCAACAGCAGCCGGTACTCGGCGCGCGAGGTGAACAGGCGGTAGGGCTCGCTGGTGCCGCGCGTGGTCAGGTCGTCGATCATGACCGCGATATAGGCCTCGGACCGATCGAGCACGAACGGGTCTTGTCCCCTGACCGCCAAGGCGGCGTTGATGCCGGCCATGATACCCTGGCCTGCGGCTTCCTCGTAACCGGATGTTCCATTGACCTGTCCGGCCAGGTACAAACCGGGAACGGTCTTGGCCTCGAGCGTACGTTTGAGCTGCGTAGGCAGGATAAAATCATATTCGATGGCATAGGCCGGCCTGAGGATCTCGGCCCTTTCAAGGCCCGGCACGGAACGTACGATTTCCCACTGCAGCGCGGCCGGCAGGGAATTTCCCAGGCCCGAGGCGTATACCTCCCTGGTGTCGATGCCTTCGGGCTCGATGATCACCTGGTGCCCGGCGCGGTCGCCGAAGCGCATGATCTTGTCCTCCAGCGAAGGGCAGTAACGCGCCGGAGTCCCGGTGATGGCCCCGGAATACAAGGGACTGGCCATGATATTATCCCGGATGATCCGGTGCGTCTCGGCCGTGGTGCGCGTCAGATAGCAGGGCAGCTGCGGCAGCTCAGAGGGTGTGGAGCCAAAACCCAACGGCAGGCATCCTTGCTCCGGGTCCTGGTGCTCCATGGCCGCCAGATCGAGACTGTCCCGGTGCAGCCTTGGCGGCGTGCCGGTCTTGAGTCTGCCGGTCTTGAGCCCGAGAGCTTTCAAAGCCTCGGAGAGTTCGTCCGCGCCCTCTTCCCCTGCCCGACCCGCCGGATAATGCTGGGTGCCGATATAAATAAGCCCCGAAAGGAAAGTGCCCGCAGCGATAATCACCGCTTTGCCCGAGCAGAAATCACCCTTCTGGTCGACCACGCCCGTGACGCGTCCACCTTCGGTCATGATCCGCACGACCTTGGCCTGCCGCAGATGCACCCCGGAGCATTCCAGCCTGGACTTGATGGCGGCCTCATAGCGCCGCCGGTCGTTCTGGGTGCGCGTGGCCCGCACGGCCGGACCCTTCTTGGTGTTGAGCACCCGGTATTGGATGGCCGTGGCGTCCGCGGCCTCGGCCATGATGCCGCCCAGGGCGTCGATCTCCTTGACCAGATGGCTCTTGGCCAGCCCGCCGATCGACGGGCTGCAGGGCATGCGGCCGATGGTGTCCAGATTGATCGTGAACAGCGCCACCTCGCACCCCAGCTTGCCGGCCGCCACGGCGGCCTCGGCCCCGGCATGCCCGCCGCCCACGACAATGATGTCGAAACGCTCCATAGCCCTTCCCTCTAGGGCAAATTGAAACATCACGCAAGGACATAAAAACTCGCGCTTCTGATGGAGATGACAGCTGGTTCATGGAAACATGGTTATTTGAAATCCGTTCGCAGATAGGGTTCTTGATCACAGGAAGTCCTTACGGTGCCCTCCTGTTGTGGGCCATGGCTGGCACTGAAACTTATAGCTTGACAAGTATTATGAAAATATAATCTATTATAATCTATAATTTACTAATCGTGTAAAGAACTTTTCGCGTCTTGGCCCGGTCAGGAAACCAAGGAAAAGATCTTTTTGAGAAGACAATCCACGAATGAGGAGAATCGACGATGGAAATGAAGAACAACCGGTGGATGCATGTAGTTTTGTGCTGTCTTATTTGTCTCTGGCTGGCCGTACCGGCAATGGCTGCTGACGGTCTCTTCTCGACCGTTACCGATGATGGAGTGACGCTCAAGATGTTGCGCTATCGCCCTGCACCGGATGCAAACTTCAGGGTCGGTGGCCAGCCGGTTCTGTTGTTCCCGGGAATTGTATGCAACATGAATGCGTTTCTCAGCTTTACCCCGGAAGAGCGCACGAAGGACTATGCCGGTATGACCCTGCCTGTGCCCATTGCCGACTGGGCCAAGGATGACCCTTATATTCAGGCTGATCCCATGAGGTATTACAGTCTTGCCCACTATCTGTGGCTGAAAGGCTATGATGTGTGGCTCGCCAATTACCGCGGCACCGGACGCGGCGAATTCGTGAGCGACAAAGGCAATCTCCTGACGAATAACGATGTTTGGGGCATTCTTGATGCCGTTGCCTGCGTAAACAAGGTTGTCGAGGTGACCGGTCAGGCGCCCTTCATCGGCGGTCACAGCACGGGCGGCTTTACGTGTTATGCCTACCTGCAAGGCGCCACCTTTGATCTGGATGAACTCAAGGAGGGGGCCGCGAACGGGTATACACCGCATGTGAAGGCCAACCCTCTCCTGGCTGCGGCGCGCAATGCCATGATCAAGGGCTATATTGCCCTCGACCCGGGTTTAACGCCTAACGTGCCTCAGAGTATTGATGTGCCGCTCATGTGGGAGATCTTCGGACAGGCGGGCTACCTTGATTTGGATACCCTCATGGAAAATGTCGTCAACCCCCTGATCACGGACAGCGATATCATGATCACCGCCATTGATACGGTCATGGACCTGATCACCGAGGTCAACAGTGAATACGGTGAATATCTCGACATCATCCCCTGTCTTGATTTCTGGTACATGGCCAACATGCATCCTTTCGTGAACGACTTCTTCGCCCGCTATGCCTGTTCGAGCGTCTATATCCGCGGGCTCGGCCAGTGGGGCGATATCGGTCTGCATAGGTCTATCCGTGAGTTCTGGAGAAACGGCGCAGAGAATAAGGATGTCGTCCAGGCCCCTGAGCCGGATCCCGGCAGGGATGGTTACTATTACTATGACAGGAACATGCATCTCTTGACCATTCCGACGATTGCTATCCTTTCCTATTCCGACGCCCTGGTGAGAGCAGATGATGTGATCACGTATCTCATGGAGGCCAAGACCTATAATGCTGGCGACGAGTACCATCTTATCCCCAATTCTGCGCACCTGGATGTAATCTGCGGACTCAACGCCCCATACATTACCTTCCCGCTGATCGGAGTATGGCTCGATAAGGAATGCGCCAAGCAGGCTGCTCAAGCGGGAACGGGTTCGGCCTCGGCCGAAGATGCCAAAGCCGCAAACACTGCTACCAGCGGTTCCTCCGATGGGAGCAGCAAAGGTATGTGCTTTATCGAAACCGTGCTTGGAGCATAAATCATCCCGATCCAAGACATCGGCTTGTGCTTTGAGTGGGCCGTAAGCCGGTCCGGAAATACAAACGCCTCCCTTATCAATCGGGAGGCGTTTACTTTTACGTTTCTATCAGGCTTTGCACCTTGAATAGGATGATATGCGGCGGAGAGGGCTTTACCAGATAGAGATTGGCGCCGGCTTCATGGGCCTTGCGGCGGTGTTCGGCACCGCTCTCGGTGGTGAGCATGATGATTGGAAGGTCTTTCAAATCAGGATTGCCGCGGATATTGCTGATCAGCTCGATGCCGTCCATATTGGGCATATTCAGGTCGGAGATCACCAGTTTGACGTCCGGGTGCTGGGCCAGTTTTTCCAAGGCATCGATGCCGTCCACGGCCTCCACGCACTTGAAGTTCTTGGGTTTGAGCGTGTGCACGAGAATTTTGCGCACGGTCACGGAGTCATCGACGATCAGTATCTTTGCCATGGACATCTACCACCTACTCTTTCTTATAGCCCAGCGCACCGGGAAAATGCACCAGCTTGAAGGCGCGCGTGATGTTGTGCAGCGATTCGGAGTGGCCGATGAACAGATAGCCGCCGGGGTTGATGTTGTCATAGAGATGCGAGACGATTTTTTTGCGGGCCGCGTCATCGAAATAGATCAACACGTTGCGGCAGAAGATGATGTCGAAGCCCTTCATGAGCTGCATACGCTGGGAATCCATGAAGTTCAGGAACTGGAGCTCGACCAGGGCACGGATCTCGTCCGTGACCACGAACTGGGAGTTTTCGGCCTTGAAGTATTTCTGGCGTACTTCGACCGGGACGCCGCGCAGGGCATACTCATTATACGTGGCCAGTTTGGCGCTACGCAGAGCCTTCTCGCTGATATCGCTGGCATAGATCTTGATGTCCCACTCGCGTAAGGTATCCTGGAGCAGCTCTTTGAGCACGATGCCCAAGGTGTAGGCCTCCTCGCCGGTGGAGCAGCCGGCCGACCAGAGCCTGAGCGTTTTCTCCCCGGCCTTCTGACGGCGCGTCATGACATCGGGCAGCGCCTTTTCGGCAAAGGCCTCGATCTGGGGGGGGCTTCGGAAGAAACTGGTCTCGTTGGTGGTGATGGTGTCGTAGAGCGACCGCAATTCCTTGGCCGCCTGGGGGTCGTACTTGAGCAGGTAGTAGTACTTCTCGTAATCGGTGAAATTGTAGGCCTTGAGCCGGAAGGTCAACCGGTTTTCTAAGAGGCTCTTCTTGGAATCGGCGAAGTATATGCCGGATTTTTCGTAGATGAAGTCTCTCAGCTGCAGAAATTGTTCACCGGTCATCAGGATTCCGCTGGGCTGGCTGGCTAATTCCATGGGGCTTCCCTCACATCCTCACTCGCTCATCGACTTGATGTATTCCCGCACGGTGTCCGCGAGCGAATCCATCTCAAAGGTGATGCGTTCAAGATCCAATTCATCCATGGGGTAGCGGTGTTCGATCAGGGTCTGCCAGCCCGTCTGATCGGCGAGCACGAACGATAACTTGTCGCCGCCGTAGGAAAGCTGTTTGGCCTTGGCCAACAGATCGGCGATGGAGATCAAGGCCGTCATGGGTTTGAATTGGGACATCTCCGGGGCATGATGCCAGCGGATGATATCCCGTAAGTAATCGGGCAGGTTCCAACGCTCGGCCAGGAAGGCGCCGACTTCCATGTGGGTTGTGCCCAGAACTTCCTGTTCAGCTTCATACAGCGGGCAATCGCGCGTGATGGAAAGGTCGAGGGCCTTGTTGAAATCGTCGCGTACGGTGTAGTCGAGCACGATCTTGCCGATGTCGTGCAGCAACCCGCCGACAAACTCGCGACCCTGGGTTTCCATCCTGATCTTGCGCGCCATGGTGCGTGCGACAATGGCGGTCGCTACGCAGTGGTCCCAGAAGGACTCCCAGATGAACCCCTTTTTGCTGGTGAACGTGGAGATAACCGATACCGATGAGGTGATGTTGATGATCTCGGACAGACCCAGTATGGTAATGGCGCGCTGGATGGTTTCCACCGGTTTGTCCCCGCGTTTATAGAACGAGGAGTTGGCCATCTTGAGCATCTTGGTCGCCAGCGGGGGATCTTTGTGGATCACCTCAGAGAGCTTGGAAATGCTCACATTTGGCGCATGTGCCAGGGAGAGCGCCTCCATGGCCACCGCCGGCAAGGTGGGCAGATCGTCGATCTTTTTGATCTTTTCGAGGATGCTTGTCATGTCAGGATTCCAGCCCTTTCAGTTTGTCGATCGCCTGTGATACACTACGGGCGACATCCAGATTCGTATCGTCAATATAGATCTCCAGCTCATCGGCCAGGGCTTCATCGCCCCATTCCCCCAGGGTGTTGATCGCCGCGATGCGCAGGAAATCCTGAGAGCCGGCCAGGATCGACAGGAGGCGGGCCTTGGCTTCATCGTCATGGAATTGCCCCAGGGCCTCAATGGCATGGTAGGCTATCCACATGTCGTCGCTGCGTATGGCGTCATCCAGCACCGACCGTAACTTGGCAAGGCGCTGCTGGCCGATGATATCGAGGATTACGAAGCGGATATCATGCGATTCATCATTGAGCAAGGCCTTCAGCTTTTCCAGGGACAGCGGCAACCCGGCGTCCTTGGCGGTCTGAACTGATCGCAGGCGTACCTCGACGGTGCTGTCGTCCAGCATCTTGAGCACGGACTCGGCCAGCATGGGGGCATTCAGCCGCGCCAGTCCCGAGATACCCATGATGCGCATCTGGGGATCGGCATGGTGCAGGAGACTCAAGAACGCCCCCTGGGCCTTAGCCGATCCGATCTTGGCGATCGCGTACAGGGAAGCGTCGCGGAGATCGGCGTACGGATGCGCTAGAAAGATCTTCAGATCGTCGATATCATCCGGATTGCCCATGGTCCCCACGGCCCGGATGGCATAACACGCCACGTGTCCGTCCTTGTCGTGGATCAAGGCCTTGAACGTCTCGCGGCTCTCAGGCGAGGCGATCGAGCATAACGCCTCCACATACGCCCGCTTGACATAGCCTTGGGCGTCATGGATGCGCACATTGATCGCATGGGTCTCTTCATCGCCCCCGATGCGGCCCAAAATCCGTGCGCCCAGTATCTTGAGCTTTTCATCCTCGGCATCGAGCAGGTTTAGCAAGGCCTGCTTGTCGCCAATGGAACTCAAGGTGTTCTGAATGTCATCCCAAAGGTCCGGTCGGCTGTCAGGGTCGGTCTCCTCGGCCAGCTCGATGATCTTCTGGATGCTGGCGCGATCCCCGATGGTAGACAAGGCCGTGAGCATATACTTAAGCACATCATCGTCGGCATCGCGCAAACGTTCGTCGATGATCCCTTTCAGACAGGCTATAGCGGTGTTTGAAAGGGAGGTTATGGAAGGGATCACCTTAAGAATGGTGCTTACGATTGCCAGGCGGATATAGGGGGTCGCTTCCGGGATCATATCCATGAGCGGATGGATCACTTTATCAGAAGGGATGGTGGCCAGGGTCTCGAGGATGGCCGACAGGGTGATCTCGTCATTGGACCAACGCTTAAGCTCGGACAGCAGAAAATCGACGACCTCGGGATGGGCGATTTTTGCCAGGGCCTCGATCACGGAGAATCTGATCCACTCCTCGTCATTGATCAAGGCCTTCAGATGCTCAAAGGCTTTTGCGTTGCCGATTATCCCCAATGATATCACGGTCTGGTTGCGAACATTGGCGTTTTCATCAAACAGGCATTCGATCAGGGTTTCCAAGCTCTCGTGATTGCCGATAGATCCCAGCACATCCACGATAAAGAGCCGTAGACGGTCGTCGGGACTGTGGGCCAGCGCATGCAGGATGTCCAGGCCGTCTTCGCCGATGCGGCGCAGGATCTCGATGGCGGTATTGCGGATACCGGCATCCGCGCTCCCGACCAAGGGCGCGATGCGCTTGACCGCCGCATGGCCGCCAAGAATGATGATGGTGTCCTGGGCCACCTCGCGCACGGCCTCGTTCCGGTCTTGGACCAGTTTTTCGAGCCGATCAAGGGCTTCTTCCCCGCCGATATCGGCCAACAGCGAGGCCGCTTGCCTTCTTTCGGCCGGATCAGCCGAAGCCGCCAATTTGTCGATCGCGGATAGCTCCATACACGTCATCCTCTAAAAACCATGATCTTATTTAAGATCGTAACGCGTGAAGGTCACATCGGAAACATCATAGGCCCGCAAACTTTCCTTTAACATCTCGGTGATCTCGAACTGGGTATAGACCTCGACATTCTTGTTCAAAGTCTCGTTGATCAGGGCGCGGATCTCATACTGCCGGTCCCTGACGTTGGCGGCTGTTTTCGGATTCACGGACAGGACCACCTCGGCCATTAACAGACCGGCTTTGCCCTGTTTCTGGGGCGTATACAGGACCATGAAAGGATCCAGGGTGATCTCGCCCGCGTTCAGGACGTTCAAGGGTTTGGGTGCCAGACTTTGGGTGGATGGAGTCACGGCGGCAGATTTCTGCGAGTTCTTGTGCCAGAGATACCCCCCCACGCCCATGACCAGCAGTACGACGACGGATAACGCCGCGGCGGCGATGATGATCGTGGTGCGCCGGGAGGAGGCAGGCTTTTGTGCGGCCGTCTCTTCCGGGGTTTCAGCCGCATCGGTTGACTCGGAGGATTCCTGATTGGCTAAAGGGATGCCGTCCTTGTCGAGATCGACCTTGCCCTGTTTGGCCAGGGCGATGCCGTCCTTATCAAGTTCAACCTTGCCCGGCGTTCCAGCGGATTGGTTATCGGGCAGTTTGATGCCGTCTTTGTCGAGCTCGGCCTTCTTACCGGGTTTGGCCACGAACGACCTCGATTATTTATTGAAAATTTGTTCGATCTTTTTACCCAAGGTTTCGGCCGTGAAAGGCTTGACAATATAGTTGTTGACCCCAGATTTCACGGCCTCGATAATATTCTCCTGCTGAGCCTCGGCCGTAACCATCAGGAAGGGTATGTCGCGCAAAGCGTCGTCGGCCCGGACTATCTTCAGGAGTTCGAGCCCGGTCATCTTGGGCATGTTCCAATCGGAAATGACCATGTCGATCTTTTCCTTCTGCAGGATGTCCAGTCCGGTCGAGCCGTCATCTGCTTCCAGAATATTATTGAACCCCAGCTGGCGTAAGATATTCTTAACGATCCTGCGCATGGTCGAAAAATCGTCCACGACAAGTATTTTCATGTTCTTGTCAAGTGTCATTCAATCCTCCCGGCGTTCTTTTTATTCTCATCGAAATTCGGGGGAAAAATCTTTAGGGATGAGGGCTGTAGGGCTTAAGGGATTGAAAGGGAAACACTCGCCCCAAGCCTTCCCCGGATCAGAGCCTTCATGGCTGATCCTCGCCCCCTGGTTTTAATCCCGGATCTCCTTGAGGATTTTCTGCATTTTGGAGCGAAGGCGCAGGACGGACTTGGTATGGATCTGCGATACGCGCGATTCGGTGAACTTCAGCACGTGTCCGATCTCTTTCATGGTCAGCTCATCGTAGTAGTACAGTGAAATCACCATGCGTTCCTTCTCGGGCAGGGACTGGATGGCCTTGGCCACCATATCGCGGATCTCTCCAAGGCCGATCTTATGGGTGGGCCAATCCTTCTCATCCTGCATGATGTATTCGAGGAGGTTGCGCTTTGAGGCATCCTGGTTGTCCTCGCCGAGGTCATCAAGGCTTAAGAGCGATACCGAGGCCGTTTCGGACAGGAGCCGATAGAAGCTGTCCATATCGATTTCGAGCTCAAGGGCCACCTCTTCGTCGCTGGCCGGGCGTCCCAGGAGGGTTTCCAGCCTGCCATAAGCCTCCTCGATCTTGCGCGCCTTCTGACGGATGGAGCGCGGAACCCAGTCCATGGACCTGAGTTCGTCAAGCATGGCGCCCCGGATGCGGAACTCGGCATAGGTTTTGAACTTGATGTTTTTGGAGGCGTCGAATTTTTCCATGGCGTCGATCAGGCCGATCACCCCGGCGTTGATCAGATCATGGATGTCGATATGCGGCGGCAACCGCATGGCGATGCGGCTGGCGATATATTTGATCAGCGGGGCGAATTCATTGATGACCTTGGCCCTGATTTTCGGGTTGGTCTTCTCTTCTTCAGTAAGATCCGGAAACGCTATGTCCTGCATGGTTCATCACCTTGCCCTGGTTAAGAAGGAGCCGTTTAAAAAAGAACTGTATATTCCCGCTGCTGTATGCGGGGGCGGCTTGTTCCAATCGCTTCACAATCCCGGTCAGTCTTCTCGCGGCTTCTCCCGCCGGGCTCACCCCCACGAACGCCTTCTGCGCACGAATACATTCGGGAATACTAGAATCATGCGGAAGAGACCCCAGCATGTCAAGGGCCACATCCCCTAAAAATCGATCACAAACCATCATAAGTTTCTTCGCTACCTCATTTCCTTCCCCCGCTGATAGCACATTATT
>JBDKSM010000139.1:0-18160 GCA_039680665.1 Syntrophaceae bacterium
TGGTGGTGGGCAGCACGCGCCTGAAGGAACTGATCGCGAGCATCGAACGCGAGAGCACCAAGGAGTTCATGGCCACCTTCGTGAAGGTGCGGGCGTATTTCCAGGAGCTCTTCACCCTGATGTTCGGGGGCGGCCAGGCCGATATCGTGCTCAAGGAAGGCGAGGGGATGGACGCCGGGGTGGAGATCTTCGCCTGTCCGCCCTTCAAACGTCTGAAGGCCATGAGCCTCTTGTCCGAGGGAGAAAAGACGCTCACCGCCATATCCTTCATCTTCGCGCTCTTCAAGGTTAAACCCTCACCGTTCTGCATTCTGGACGAGGTCGATGCGCCGCTCGACGACGCCAATGTGGAGCGTTTGAACCGTCTGATCAAGAGCTTTGCGCGCGATGCCCAGTTTCTGGTGGTGACGCACAACAAAAATACCATGGAGATCGCGGACATCATCTATGGCGTTACTTTTGATGTCCCGGGTGTGACCAAGGTGGTCTCCATGGATTTGCAGAGCGAAAACAGTGCATGAGGTTCTGTGGCATGGTAACACACAGGAATCACAAGGCAATTTTGGCCTTGATTTTTCACGATATTGACTGCAATGGATGAATGGGGACGGTGAACTATGGCGCGAGTGATTGCGGTAACAACCGGAAAAGGTGGTGTTGGTAAAAGCAACTTTGTCCTCAACGTGGGCATATGTCTGGCAAAGATGGACAAGCGCGTGCTCTTGTTGGATGGTGATCTGGGTCTTTCCAATCTCGATATCCTCATGGGGTTGATGCCGCAGAGGAGCCTGGAGGACGTTTTCCTCGGCAAGGTGGCGGTCGATCGCATCATTGTCGAGACCGATTATAAGGTGCGGCTCCTGCCGGCCAGTTCGGGGCTGGTGGATTGGGCGGACCTGCCTGAAGAAAGAGATCTCGATCTGGTGCATAAGCTCATGAAGGCCAGCGCCGATGAGGACATTATCTTGGTCGATACCTCCTCGGGGACCACCGCGCATCAGATCGCCTTTCTCTCCTGTCTGTCGGAGATCATCCTGGGGATCCGCGACGACCCGAGTTCCGTCACGGAGAACTACGGCCTCATCAAGGCCCTGAAGAACGCCGGATACAGCGGCAGGGCGGGGCTGTTTTCGAGCATGGTGCCCGACTATGTGTCAGGGCACACCCTGTTCAAACATCTTTCCACACCGGCGCAGCGGTTTCTCGACATGCAGGTCGATTACATGGGGCCGGTCTGCCACGATGAACGTCTGCAGACCGCCATTACCGAACAGGTTCCGGTGGTGGTGCGCTTCCCCACCTCGGATATCGCCAAGTGCTATCGGGTCATCGCCTCTACGCTCCTATCGCAGACGAGCCAGCCCATCAACCTGGAGCGTTTCTGGGTCAGATTCGTCCAGATGGTCAGGGAGGTCAGCCTGCCGAAAAGCCTGCGCGAGGTCTCGTTCGATTTCGAACCGCCCAAGGAGAATATCACGCCGACCTTAGAGAAGACCATGGATGCGATCCTGGAGGAGCAGCGGCGCACCCGGCAGCTTCTGGAGCGGCTGGTTTATATCATGGAAGGGCCTCTGCGCGGACGCATGCATGAACATATTGACGGCTGAGGTGCCCACCCCGTGCGGCATGCTCTGGATCGGCGGAGATGCCGGGCGGATCACGGAAATTTCATGGCAGCCGATAGAGGGCCCTTACCACAGGGGCGAAATCGACTGGTTCCTGGAGGCCCTCGAGGGCTATCTGATGGGCAGGCTGAAAGAGTTTCCGGGCGGGCTCGGGTTTGCGGGCCAGCGCCCGGTCTGGTTCAAAACCGCGTCCCGATGCACGGCCGTAACCTTCCCTCAGAAGACCTACCGGGCCATGTGCGCGATTCGTTATGGACAAACGAAATCGTATGCCGGTCTCGGGGAGGCGCTGGGCAATCGCTGCCTGGCCAGGGCCGTCGGCAATGTCTGCGCCGCCAACCGCGTGCCGATCGTGGTGCCCTGTCACCGCGTCGTGGGCGCCCACTGCCTGGGTGGATACACGGGCGGACTCGACAAGAAACATTGGCTCCTGACTATCGAAGAATCGACAAAGACCGAAAGGTAATCCATGAGGCGTGAAATTTCTCTATTTGCAAAAAATCATAGTATAGTTTATTATATTAATCATAACATAAAAAAAGAAGGCATCCATGATGGAAAAGGTTGTGGTTTACCTCGCGGATGAGTGCACGTACGCGGAGATGTCGCAGGTGATCGCGAAAGCAGAAAACATGGCCAGTGAAAAAACGGGCGGTCTCCTTGCAGCCTGGTATTGTGCTCCAGACATGCAGCCGCACAACGGTGTGCCGGCATGAACACGCTTATGGACACCCATGGCCGCAGGATACGGTATCTGCGGGTCTCGGTAACGGACCGCTGCAATCTGCGTTGCCGGTATTGCATGCCCGAGAACGGCATAGACTGGCTGCCCCATGAACGCATCATGCGCTATGAGGAGTTCCTGCGCATTATCCAGGTGGCCGCGCGGTTGGGGGTGGACAAGGTGCGCCTGACCGGTGGCGAACCGCTGGTCAGAAAGGATTTTCTGGACTTCGTGGCCAATGTTTCCCGAATCGAAGGGATTGCCGACCTCTCGCTCACCACGAATGCCGTGCTCTTAGAGTCCATGGCCCCGGCCTTGCGCGCTCACGGCATCTCTCGGGTCAATATCAGTCTGGACACCCTCGAAAAGAAGAAATTCGCCTATATAGCACGCACTGATGCCTTCGAGCGGGTGATGTCCGGTATCCAGGCGGCCAAGGACCAGGGTTTGCGCATCAAGATCAATGTGGTCGCCATCCGGGGATTCAACGATGACGAGGTCCTGGACTTCGCGGCGCTGACGCTTCATGAACCCGTGGAAGTGCGCTTTATCGAACTCATGCCCATGGGCTGCGCCGCCCGTTTCGACACGTCCCAAACCATCAAGGCCTTTGAAATACGCCGGCTCATCGAGCAGGGGATGGGTGGACTGAGCAAGGTGGTTTCAGGACTTGGTCCGGCGGCCTTGTATAGAATCCCCGGTGCCTCCGGGCTGCTGGGTTTTATTGAACCCGTTTCGGAGCGTTCCTTCTGCGCGCGCTGCAACCGTATCCGCATTTCGGCCAGCGGCGGGTTGCGGCCGTGTCTGTTCTCCGACAGACAACTGGATCTGCTGGGCCCGCTGCGGGCCGGGATCGATGACGCAGGGCTGGAGGAACTGATCCGTGCCGGAGTGGCGCTGAAGCCCTTAAGCGGTTTGGATATTCATCAGGGGTGCGAGACCTTGATGAGCCGGATCGGTGGATAGCCGGTTCTCTTCAGGAGTTGACGGCCGCGGATGCGATGAGTCTTCCGAAAGACTCCAGTTCCTGCTCAAAGAGGATGCGGTTGGTATTCAACAAAGCCAGACCTGAAAGACCGCTCTCATCGGTACTGCTCTCCACCCAGACGACCTTGCAGTACAGGGAAATGGTGCCGACCGTCTCGGGGTGGTCGATAAACAGCCGCACGATGTCGCCCAGATCCATCTCAACCCCGGCGACGCATACGCCCCCGCTGCAGGCATTGATGATAGAAACCTCTTTCTTGACGTTTTTCAGCTCTATCATGCCGCATATGTTCGGTACATGGATACGTTCGAAACATCTCTTTTCTTTTGTATACGGCATTACTCTTGCATTAATGTTAAATATCAGCTTTTGTCAAGTGGGGAAAAACCATTTTCGATCAAGATGTTCATACATCCCGCCCCAAGGCCCTTGAAAGAAATCATTCGGCGTCTCTCATGCGTTCCAGGTCTCCACGAACGCCCCGATCTTGGCAACATAGTCCGCCATCAACGGCGAACCCAGGGCGCCAATATGCTCGACCCCTTCCAGGATCATGATATCCTTGGGCTCGCTCGCTACGGCGAACATCTTCCGTGAATGGGCGTAGGGTACCACGACATCGGCCGTGCCATGAATGAAGAGCTTCGGCACGCCGCTCAAAGGCAATGTCTCAAGGGCGGAGATCGGCGGCACCGTGCAGGGTACGCCCGGATAGGCGTCCTGGAACAGGTCGCGGAAGGAATACAAGGCCGAGTCCATAATGGCGCCTTTGAGCGCGGGGATATCGGGCAAAATACGCGCCAGCGTGAACCCACCCATGGATTGGCCGAAGCCGAACACGCTTTCGCCAAAACGCCGAGGCTCGTTGAATACAAAAGTAAATACGGCCCGGGCGTCGTCCTGGATACCCTGGAGCGTGGGACTCCCCTTGGACCGGCCATACCCGCGGTAGTCAAAGGTCACGAGCCGGTGCCCCATTTCCAGGAAGAAGAGCGACGCCAGGATATGGGAGGTCATGTTCTCGGCATTGCCATGCAGGTTCACGACGGTCGCCGTCCCGGCATGCTCCTCTTTGGGGCGGATGAACCAGGCATGCAGGCTACCGTCCACCCAGAGGTCTTCCCGCGCATACCCCATGCCCGCCGGATCGAAATACAGGTTGGAATCGGGATAGAAACAGTTCGCTTCCGTTATGGTCATAGGCGCGCATTATAAACGGACCAGCGCCGGGTGTAAAGGAGGCAGAAGTCAGAAGACAGAGTTCAGGATTCAGAATAAAACCTGTACCCCGGGACTGATTGTCTGTCTCCATTCTGACTTCTGAATTCTGACTTCTGAATTCTGTCTTTAAATGCCCTTCAAATTCTGCCCCGATCCGATTATACTCTACCCATGTGCGGAAGATTCGTATTCACCGATCCATCCCGTATCAAGGCCTTGATGCCCGAGGCCGTCATTGATGAGCAGGTTATCCTTGAATTCCAGCCTAATTACAATATCGCTCCATCCCAGCCCGTGCTGGCCATGCTCAATGATGGGTCGCACACGCTTACCTACACCCGCTGGGGATTGATTCCATCGTGGACAAAGGATCCGTCCAGGGGAGTGCATCCGATCAATGCGCGGGCCGAGACCCTTGAAGATAAACCCATGTTCCGCGCCCTGGCGCAGAAGCGGCGTTGTCTCATTTTCGCCGACGGTTTCTATGAATGGCGTCACGAGGGCAAACGCAAACAACCCTACTTCATCCATAGGATCGACCGTCAGCCCATGCCCTTTGCCGGGCTCTGGGACACCTGGAAGAACCACGGCACGAGCGTAATTTCCAGCACCATCATCACCACTGCGGCCAGCGCGCAGCTTGCCCCTATCCATGACCGCATGCCGGTCATCCTGCCACCCGACTGCTCTGCGTCCTGGCTCGATCCTGGCACAATCAAGGCGGACGCTATCAAGGGCTGTCTGCTGGCCAAGAACACCGTAGCCCTTGAGGCCTATGCCGTATCTTCCCTGATTAATAACCCGCAGAACAGCGGTCCGGAATGCATTCTACCGCTTGCGCCCCGGAGCTGAAGACCGCCGCGGGTGTCTGAGAAAGGATGGCGCATCACCAGGTATAGATGGGATTGGACAGGGCGCTGATCGGCGCGCTGATGAGTTCATCAAAGGATGCGGGCAGGATGGCAAGCTGCCGCACCTCGATGCGGTAGTAATCACCCGGCTCTGGAGTGTCCGTGAAGGAAAAGGCATTTACCGGGTCGGCGAAGGTCTGACTCCAGAGTTCCTGCGCCAGCCCGTCCTTGATGATAACCACACCGTAGGGCACGTCGGCATCCGAGACGCTCACGCTGAAATTCACCTGCGTGCCCAGGTCTTCGGTGGGTAGGATATCACCCATCATGCGGATATCAGGATCAGCGCCGGCCGTGAAATTCAGCCGCGGACCGGTGGATGTGGCGCTGATGAAAACATGCCCCTGCTTGATCCCCATGAGAATGTCTTTCCCGCTCCTCGAGTCGGCATAGACCCATGTAGTCGGCCGGCCGAGCCTTTCCGTAAAGGCCGGTATGGCATCGTCGCTTTTGAGATGGTCGTCGCTGCCTCCCTCCATGGTCATTTTCGAACCCTGCGCGATGTAGGCCGGGAAGGTGTCCGTCGATGCCAGGAAGATGTCATCCCCGTTCCACACCTCGATGGCGTCGGCGCCGGCACTATCCCCAAGCGAGGCCTTCCACGAATGCAGGCCGTTTTTAATTCGATCGGGGTGGTTGATCGAGAACAGCACAGGATGCTCAGGGGTTGAAAGCCCGTGGGCGATTTTGATGGCCTGTTTGGCATCCGCGGTGGCGAGTGTCGGCGCGATTGCATCCCAGTCAAACGGTTCATCGGACCATATGTTGGCATGCCCTTTACTCGAGGACCACTCCAGGCCATAGAGCATGGTAAGTTCCGTGGAATAATATCCCGGATCAGACCATTGAAAGACCGTATTATGATTGGTTATCACGAAGAAATCGAATCCCTCCTGCTCGGCAATGTCGACGACACGAGCAATGGGTGTGGCTGTTTCTCCGGCATCATAGAGGGCATGACTGTGCAGCACGCCATGGTACCAACCGGGGCTGTAGGGATACACCTGATCATTGTATATGTACCTTTCAGCATTGTTGGCCGTTTCATTTGTGTTTGATCCGCCGCATCCAAAGAGAATAGTCAAGCAAAAGAATAGGAAAGCCAATGATCCGCCGAATCTCCAAGCCTTGTTACTTATCTGGGAATCACCTTTTTTCATGATGATGGTCCTGCCACGGAATGGTTTTTATTTTGATGTTGTGCGTTCATGAAGGGTTCAGGGTTTAAAGATCAACGGCAATTCATATTGCAATTCTTAATCAAAGGCCGCATGATTGAAACCCACATGAGGGAGGGATATGGCGAGAATGCACGGACTGTTCGATGCGACGGTCGGGGATCTCATCCGTCGACGGTGTTCCTGGAGAACATTCACCGACCAGGCGCTCACGAGTGAACATAGGGAACTGATGCAGAAGTTCATCGACGGGCTTGAGCCGGCGCCTTTTGCTAACCGAATCCGCGTGAAGGTCTTTGACGAACCGGCCGCCAAAGGCGGCATCAAAGGGACCTATGGCGTTATCCGGGGGGCATCGACCTTTCTGGTAGGCGCCGCGCCTCAAGGTCCGCAGAGCCTGGAGGATTTCGGCTACGTCTTTGAAGAGGTGCTCCTGCGCGCCACGGATCTGGGGTTGGGCACCTGCTGGATGGGCGGCACCTTCAGCCGGACGGTGTTCGGGGAACGGATCGGACTTGGACCCTCAGAGGTCGTCCCGGCCATCAGCCCGGTGGGATACCGTGCCGATAGACGTGGTTCCGTTGATGCGCTGTTTCGCTTCAGCGCCGGGTCGGCCAAGCGCAAACCATGGCAGGACCTTTTTTTTCAGCAGGATTTCAAAACGCCCTTGACCAGTGCTGAAGCGGGCGCGTTTACAGAGCCGCTGGAGATGGTGCGGCTGGCCCCTTCGGCCGCCAACAAGCAGCCCTGGCGGCTGATCACGGATGGTGAAGCCTGGCACTTCCTGCTTGAGCGCACCTCGGGGTTCAGCGCCCTGTGGAGCGTTGATCTGCAGCGTATCGATATGGGCATCGCCATGTGTCATTTTGAACTCTGCGCGCGGGAGGCCGGACTCAAGGGACACTGGGAATCCAGGGTTCCGGGGCTCATCCTGCCGAAGCGGTACGAGTACAGCATCAGCTGGGTGCGGGAAGGATAGGGGGAAAGATGGAGATCATCTATGGGGTAAATCCCGTGAAGGAGGCCATCAAGGCCGGCCGTCGCCGGGTTTTCGAGGTCATGGTGGCCCGCGAGCGGTATGAGGATATCGCCCGCCTGGCCAAGGGTATCCCCATCAACCCCCTGTCGCGCAAGGAGCTCGACACCATCGCCGGAATTAAAAATCACCAGGGTGTGATGGCCAAGGTTGCGCCCTATCCGTATGCCGATCTGACGGATCTCATGGAGCTGTCCACCGTGGTGCTGCTCGACTCGGTGGAGGACCCTCAAAACCTCGGAGCGGTGATCCGCAGCGCCTATGCCCTGGCCGGTGCGGGTGTCGTCATCCCGGCCGACCGTTCGGCCTCGGTAACCCCGGCCGTGGTCAAGGCCTCGGCCGGGGCCGTCGAGAATGCTTTAATCGCCCGGGTTACCAATCTGCGGCAGGCGGCCAAGGAGCTGAAAAAGGGCGGCTTCTGGATCATCGGTCTGGACGCCGCCGCCAAAGAGCCGCTGCAATCCATTCCGTCTTTCGACAAGTTTGCCCTGGTCCTGGGCGGCGAGGATGCGGGCTTAAGGCCGGTCATGCACAAGGAGCTCGATCTCCTGGCCTCAATCCCCATGCGGGCCTCATTCAATTCCCTCAACGTGGCCCAGAGCGCGGCGATTGCGCTGTACGCCCTGGCACGCTAGCCGGCGGATTCCTCAGCGTGAAGGGTTGCGGCTTACATTCCGTTTGAGGATCAGCCGGATTTCATGGTATTGAACCGGGTATGCACGCTGATACGGACAAGTGTTCCCTCGAGGTTCAGGCGCGGTGTTTCCAGGGTGAGGGCTTTATGCCCGCGTTGAGCGAGGTCTGCGTGGAACGTACCTACAGCCTGTGGCTCAACGGCCGGGGGCTGGTGCGGCTGGTGGCCAGCCCCAGCCAATTGCAGGAGCTGGGGGCGGGCTTCGTCGTCACGGAAGGCCTGGCCGGCGCGGTTGATGACGTTCAGGTAATTGGGTCCGAGATCCATGTCAATGCCCCGGCGCAGGAGCCGCCCTCGGGGGCGATGATCATGGAATCGAGCGGCGGCCTTGCCCTGTCCAGGCCGGTCACGCCCGTCTCCTCGGATCTCATGCTTGCCGTGGAGGAGGTTTTCTGGATCATCAAGGCCATCGTTTCCGATCTCTGGCAAGCCACGGGCGGGGCCCATTGCTCGGTCCTGTTTTCGAACGGCAGGCTTGTCGCCAAGGCCAGTGATGTCGGCCGCCACAATACCGTGGATAAAGTCATTGGTGCGGCGATCCTGGGGGGCATGGACCTTTCGCGCTGCATCCTGGGGTGTACCGGCAGGCAGCCCGAAGGCATGGTGGCCAAGGCCGCCCGGGCCGGGATACCGGTAATCGTCTCCAAGGCGGCCACCACGAGCAAGGGCGTGGAAATGGCTCAGCGCGCCGGGGTGACGCTTATCTGCCGGGTCAAGGACAAAAGCTTTACGGTTTACACCCACGGCCAGCGTGTCGTGGGTCTACCGATAAAATAAAGATATCATGGAGTTGAAGGAGGAATAGCATGTCGAACGAGGCTCGCACCGCTGATCTGCTGCGCTATTTCAAGAAGGACAAGTTCGCCAATTATATCGGCATAGAGCTCCTGGATGTCAAGGACGGCTGGGCCAAGGCCACGCTTGAGATCAAGGAGCACCATCTCAACGGGCTGAACTCCGTGCACGGCGGCGTCATCTTTACGTTGGCCGATCTGGTCTTTGCCGCGGCCTCCAATTCACGCGGGCGCGTGGCCGTGGCCATCAACAACACGATCTCCTATGTCAAGGCGCCCCAGGGCGATGTCCTGTTTGCCGAGGCCACGGAGGTGGCGCTGAACCACAAGCTCGCCACCTATGCCGTCAACGTCACCGACGGTCAGGGCCAGGTCATCGCCGTGTTCCAGGGCATGGTGTACCGCAAGGGTGAAAAACTGGATCATTACGAGAAGATGTGAACGACGGAATGGGCGTTTCCGTTCTCATCATCCTGACGGCGATCCTCGTGGGAGGATCGATCTGGATGTACAATCGCCTGATAAGGCTCAGGAACATGGTGGCGGAAGGCTTGAGCGCCATCGACGTGCAGCTAAAGCGTAGAGCCAATCTGGTCCCCAACCTGGAGCAGGCCGTCAAAGGCTATATGGGGCATGAACGTGCGCTCTTAGCCGAGATCGCCGAGCTTAGGGCCAGGTCACGGGAGGCCCGGACCATCGGCGACAAGGGCCGGATCGAAATGGACCTCTCGCGGGCGCTTGCCGGCCTCATGGCCGTGGCCGAGTCCTACCCGGATCTCAAGGCCAGTCAGAATTTTCTGGCCCTGCAGCGAGAATTGAGCGACATCGAAGACCAGATCCAGATGGCCAGGCGCTACTATAATGGGACGGTGCGCAACCTCAATATCGCGGTGGAATCGTTTCCGAGCCTGATCATCGCCCGTTTGGGCGGCTTCAAGGGGGCGGAATTCTTTGCCGCCGAGGCTGAAGACAGGGCAACGCCTCAGCTCAAGATCTGAGCGCTGCTTCGTGTCGGGAAGGGGGCGGCATGCACACAACGTATCGCTGGCTGCTAGGCGTGATGATCGGCCTAGGGGTGCTGGCCGCGCCGCCCACTCTGGCCGGCCAGGATACAGAGCATATCCGTTTGTTCAACAGCCATATCGTGGTTCGGCCGGACGGCGGCCTGGATGTCACCGAGACCATCAGCGTGATTTCTCAGGGCCTCGCCATCAAACATGGTATCTATCGCGATTTTCCCACCCGTTACCGTGACCGCTATGGCAACTCCGTGCAGGTGGCCTACCGGATCCTTGGAGTCATGCGTGATGCCCAGCCGGAAGGCTGGCATACCCAGGATCTCAAAAGCGGAGTGAGGGTGTATTTCGGCCGGGCCGATACTGTGCTCAATTCCGGGGAGCATACCTATACCTTTACCTATCATACCGAGCGTCAGATCGGTTTCTTTAAAAGCTACGACGAGCTCTACTGGAATGTGACCGGCAGCGACTGGGACTTCTCCATCGACCGGGCTCAAGCCACGGTGGAGCTCCCGAACGGCGCCCGGATTCTCTCCCGCGCCGCCTATACCGGTCCCCAGGGTGCCAAGGGCACCGACTTCACCACTGGTTTGGATAGTGAAGGGTACGCCGTTTTTTCCACGACCCGGCCGCTTAAGCCTAAGGAGGGCTTTACCATTGCCCTGTCCTGGCCCAAAGGGTTTGTTCGGGCGCCGACCAGGGACGAGAAGCTCCGGTATTTCATTTCAGAGAATGCCGCATCCACGGCCGGGGGCATCGGGCTGGCGCTGCTCCTGGGCTACTTCTTTATCGTCTGGGCCAAGGTCGGACGCGATCCCGCCTCGGGTGTGATCATCCCGCAATTCGAGGCCCCGCAAGGCCTTTCACCGGGAGCGCTGCGGTATATCCTACGCATGGGGTATGACCAAACAATCTTTGCCGCGGCCCTGATCGACATGGCCGTGAAGGGCTTCATAACCATTCGCAAGGATGAAGGCGGCGACTACACCTTCACCAAACGCAAGACCGATGAAGTCGCCTTGTCCACGGAAGAACGGAAAATCGCCCAGACGCTCTTTGGTGCGCAGTCCATGACGGCCGTCACCACGCATGCCAACCGGGTGAGCATACAAAAGGCCATGCGGGCCTGCAAAAGGATTCTGATACGTGAGTATGAACGCGTATACTTCGTTACCAATGCCGATAAACTCATCCCCGGGCTGCTCATTTCAGTGCTGGTGCTGATGGCGGAGGTGGCTCTTTCCAGAGAGAAGGCCCTGGCTGGTTTCATGACCCTCTGGCTGAGCGGATGGTCGGCCGGATGTGCCGTGCTTGTCTACCAGGCGTACCGTGCCTGGCGAGCTCTCGCGAATCGTGTCGAGGCCAGATCCCTTTATTGGGGGAAAGCCGTTTCCCTATCGCTCTTTGCCCTCCCGTTTCTGGGCTTTGAACTCTTTGGCATAGGCGCTTTGATCTTCGCCACTTCAGTGATCAGCGTGGCGGTGATCCTGTCCGTGATCCTGGCTGACATCCTCTTTTATCATCTTTTGAAAGCGCCCACCATCAAGGGGCGTGCCGTTATGGATAAGATCGAGGGCCTGGAACTCTATCTGTCCATAGCGGAAAAAGACCGGCTCCAGGAGCTCAATCCTCCGGATAAGACCCCGGAAACCTTTGAAAAATTTCTCCCCTATGCCCTGGCCTTGGGTGTTGAGCAGGACTGGTGCGAACGGTTTGCCGACCTTCTGGGCGCCCCCGGTGCCGCGCCGGGCTACACACCGGCCTGGTATGAGGGGGCTCGGCTGAACAGTTTCGGCGCGCATGGGTTGGCTTCCAGCCTGGGTTCATTCGCCGCGGGTCTGGCCGATGCCGCCTCGCCGCCGGGGTCCTCTTCCGGTTCAGGGGGCGGCGGGTCTTCGGGCGGCGGCGGAGGCGGCGGTGGCGGAGGCGGGTGGTAGGCTGGGACAAGAGCCCCCCCCCAAGATGGGGCGGGGAACAAGCGACCGGTCTTTTAGCGTTGCGCGATGCGGTCGGATGGGTAGATGAAAATGCCCCGATAATCGCGCTGCGCGGTTCTCACCATGGCCTCGGCCACGGTTTTGGCTTCAATGGGCCGGTACTTTTTTAAAGGTCCGATCATGATCCGGGCAAGCGGAGCGCCGATGAGCTGGGCCAGATCTTCTCCCGGTCGGGAGGGGTAGTGCTTGCCCAGCAGCAGCGAGGGGCGGAAGATATGCAGGCCGAAATAGCCCAGGTGGCTGAGCTTGACTTCCACTTCGCCCTTGACGCGGTTATAAAAGACGCGCGAGTGGGGATCGGCGCCCATGGCCGTGACGACCAGAAACTGCCGCGCGCCTTGCTGCAAGGCCAGATGGGCGATCTCAAGGGGGTAGGTGCAGTCCACCTTGTGGAAGGTTTCTCGCGAGCCGGCCTGTTTGATGGTGGTGCCGAGGCAGCAGAAGACATCGTTCACCGCCATGAGGCCGGCGTATTCCTTGAGTCGTCCGAAGTCGACGATATGCTGGTCCAGTTTGGGGCTGGATCTTGGCAGACGCCGACGGACCAGGACCACGATCCTGTCATACGTGGCTTCGTTCAGGAGCGCATCCAGACAGAAACCGCCGATCAAGCCGCTGGCGCCGAGGAGCAGTGCCGAACGCGTCTGCATAGGGACCTCTCAAGAGGGGCGAAGTTTCCCCTCTAAAACAACCGCACCATGATAAGCAGGGCGATCAAGAAGACTACAATACCGGTCTGATGTTCGGTATTTTCGATGGCCTGCGCAAAGGACCAAGGATGCTTGGCGCCGTCCGGGTACGGATTGAGCCGCGGCATGAAGTAGGGAACGGCCGCTTTGTACGTGAGAAACTGCTCGCCGAACATGCGCTCCAGGCGGCCCCACTCCCTGGCTTGCTTGCGGGGCACATAGGACAGAAAGAAGACCACCGAGGTCAGCACGAAGATGACCGGGTTGCGCGCCATGATGCACATGCCGGTGCCCACGATGAAGCTGCCGAGGTAGAGCGGCGATTGCAGGTGCGCATACGGACCGGAGGTGGTAAGCTCGTCGTTTTTGCGGATATGTCCGGCGGCCCAGAAGCGCAGCGCTTCGCCGGCGGCGACAAAGATCAGGCCGAAGAAGCACGAGGCCCAGCTGGGATTGGCGAAGACCACGAGCAACGCGATCATGCCATACAGCACACCTGTGCGGCTGGTTACTTTTTCCAGTTTTTGAGCCAATTCCATGGGCACATTCCTTTTTTAATTTTTCTTTTTGTGGCTGATACCTGATTCCATCACCGAACGTCAAGCACCATTCTTTTTAGATGCATCCGGCCCTGATCGCGCGCGGCATGGCGCGCAGGTTCAGGGCCTTAAGCAATCATGCCGCCTGCGGTCCTTTTTCGTCCTCGGCCGTGCTCGTCCCGGAACTTCCCAGATAGTACAGGGCGCCGATAAGGGCCAACGCGATCTTATGACTCCAGAGCATGCCCAGGATAATCCTCAACACCAAGCGTGCGATCTTCAGCCCGTAGTAGGCCGCGACCAGAGCGGCTAGGATTTTGAGTCCGATCAACCCGTCTTCCTTCATGTTGGCAAAGCGGATGGAAAGCTCCTTATTTATGCTCAGGAGGTCGGCCTTGAGCTCCTCGATTTCATTTCTCACCTTTGTCTCACCCATCGTATATCCTTTCCGACTTGTTCTATGGTCGCTTTGGTCTGATCAAGATCCTTCTTGGCCTTGGTGAGCCCGATCATCGCCAGGATGGCCCCGGTGCTCAAGAGAACGACGGTGACGATCAACGCCGAAGCCCAGGGCGCGAACCAGATGTTCAGGTACAGGATCACGGCCACGAGTAGGATCAGGCCTCCCAATGCCAGGCAGATCAAACCCGCCACGGCCAGCACCAGCCAGATCGAGAGGGTCTTCACATGCGCGCCGACTTCCTCTTTTACATACTGCTTCTCAAGCGAGGCCAATTGTTTGGCGCCCTTGAGGTAGGCGTATGCGAGCTTGAATACATTTGCCTTTGTAACATCCTCAATCTTCATATACATACACTCCCTGTTGTAATGAATTTTATTCGCCGATCAGCGGCTTTTTGGCCTGCTTGCGGATCTCCTTTTCATCCGCCCACTCGATCAGGCCGCTGCTGATGTTTACCAGATTTAGCGTCATCTTGAAATACACATCCTCGACCCGGCCGGAGCGTTTCCTGATGGACGCGATCTCGCCGTAGAGGAAATAGTCCGCCCCCACCTGGCGGCCGAAATTCTTGGCCGTGCTGGGATCGACCACGCCGGATCGGGCCTGATATTCGAGCTGCTTGAGGATCTCATCATTGGCCTCACCCACGGCCGAGAAACGAACCCGCCCGGATTTGAGCAACGTCACCTTGATCTTGTCCGTGATCGAGGTGGTGTCGATGTGCTCATCGGTTCGATTCTGGACCTTGTGGACATAGATGACCGGCTGTCTGCCCGACTGTAAGAGCGGTGTGGCCAAGAGCGAGTTCACCATCTTCTCCGCGATCATCTGCAGGTCGGTGGAGCCGAAGTCGGTGGTCACGGTTTCAACCTGATCAGCGCTCCCGTATTGAACTCTCGGCTCCGTGGCGCAACCGGCGCTCAGTATGAGCAGCCAACCGACGGCCATATACCATATGCTCTTTTTCATAGGGTTAACCTCCTTGGTTTCCTTGTTATGTCATGTTGGTGAGCGGATGGGGAGAGCGGATCATGAGCTTGAAGTTCACGGCCGTTGCCGTAGGCGCGGTGGATTTCAACACACCGATGCCTAGGCTGGCATCCAGTATGGCCGGTATCCAGGCCGTCGTCGAGGACACCTCGAAACCCTGGGCGTCATACCAGATGAACCGGTACTCGAAGTGGACGTCACGCTTGGTGAGGTTCTGGATCATGACCTGCGCCTCGATGCCTTGCGCCAGCGTTCGCAGAGATACTTCGCCAAAGGTTATTTTCTTTTCCAGCATGCTATCGTTAATCTCGACCTTCTTAACCCCCGATTGCTTGACTTCCAGTATGTTGGGGGCCGATCCTCCGGCGCAGCCGAACAACAGCACGACCATGAGCCATGTCATAGAGCGGATATTTCTCATATCTCTCCCTCCTAATATGCCTGTGATTGTATCGTGAGGACGCCGTCAGGCGCCCGGGCCAGGATGATAAAATGCTTGGTACCCGCCGGTATGTCAAGGCTGGATCGCTCGCCGCCGCCCGGCAGGGCGGCGATCTCCACCCGTGATGTGCCTGGCGGAGCCGTCAGTCTCGCGATTTGGACCTGCTTGGGCAAGGTCGACCAAGTCCTCAGGTCGGCCTGTTCGGTAATGAGGGCCAGGATATTGGCCAGAAAGGCCGTTCCCGCCCCGCGCCGACGATCAATTTGGTGGGTGGCAACGGCCTTGAGGGTCGTGCGGGCGATCTGTTTGGCAAAAAGGATGGGAAATTGATCGAGCAGATTGCGGGCGGCGATGGCGTCCGTATCCGAGACGAGGCAGGTCGTTTCCGTTTGCTCGCCGCACCTGACGCGGCCGGCCAGGACCGACGAGGGACTGAACTGGTAGACCGGAAAGGCCGCGGCGAACAAACCGCTGGCGGTCGGAATGGGTATGGTCAGCTGCTCCTTGTAAGGGGCCAAGCCCGCTTCGAAGATCACGAAGATATCGATGCCGTCCTGGGGGGCTTGATCAGGCGCACCGAAAAGGGTCTTCCAGCGCTCGAAATCATCTCCATAGTGCAAGGACCTGCTCAGGCGCAAGAGATCCCTCTGGATGAATCGGCAGCGCGGGGCGGCGTCATAGGCCTTTTTCAGATCGATATAGGCCTCATCGGTTTCCTTGTTGAGTTCATAGACCAGGGCGCTGATATAATAGGCAAAGGCATTCTGGTAGATGCTCTGGACGTCTTGGGCGGATTGCGCCAGCCGTTCGTAGGTCCCGGGTTCGGCTTGGGCGAAAAGGCCTTCCCATTCGGATGCGCGCGCCTCTTCGCGCGCCTGTTCGAGTTCCCGGTAGTGCCTATCCTGGAGTTCCTGCTGCCGACGATAGGCATTCCTGATTTCGACGCGGGCCCCACCCAGATCCTTGAGCATCAGGTAATTCAGGGCATCATAGGTATGGATGAATATCTTCTCGAAGTCGGCGCCTTCATAGGGTAAAGTTTTTTCGTTGATGATGAGCGTAGCGGCCTCGGCCGCCGTTCGGGAGGCCGAGATGACGGCGCGCCGTTCCGCGGCCTCGATCAAGGCCGCCGCGGCTTCGAATTCCACCGTGCTGTCTTTGAATTTTCCCATATCCTGCAACAAGGTGCCTCGCTCCATACGGATCAAGATTTTATCCCCCCCCCTAACGGCGCTGGGAGGAAATACATTCAGAGCCCCGGCATAATCCCCTATTGAAACCGCCAGGCGTGCCGGGGCGCTTTTGCGCGTGTAGTCCTGAAAGATGGCACAACCATTCAAGAACAGTACACAGATACTTATGATAACCCAGGAATTGCGATGCCTCATGCTATAGCCAACATTCCTGGATTTCAACATACGTAATGGCGGTGGACCGCCTCTCGGCCGCGATCCCCGGTCCTTAGAAAGCGATGCCAGCGTTCACCACGATGCCGCGGCGGGTATGAAAACCGATTCCGGCTGAAAAGCCCTGCATGACATAGCGCAAGCCGATCATACCGGTAAAATGTTCTTCGGTCTCGGAGTCGATTTCACCTGCCCGGGCGATGGTGACGACCTTCTGGGTTGCATAGCCAAGACCGACCGTCCCGAAAAACCCCGGGATGAATTCAGCGCCACAGTTGACATAGCCCTCGTATTCGTTGCCGTCATTGAACTTTTTCGGGGTTGGGTAGGTCGAGGGGACATCATCATCGGTCTCACCCACGGAAAAGCCGATGCCCGCGCTCAAGGCGCCACCCGTCGGATGTAGGTCGGAAAGGAAGACGCCGCCCAGCTCGGCCCCCCAACTGGGATCGTCCATAGACCCTCCGAACCCGTAGGTCCCGATAACATAGCCGGAGCCGTAGGATAATCCGGGCACCAGGCACAGTATGCCGATCAAAAGGCCTATTCTTTTGAACATGGTCTACCCCCCAATACATCGCTTGTGTCACGAAGTTCTATGCATGCTATAGCATAGTCTCGGAGGTGTGTAAAATGACAAGATGGCGCTGCCGCGCGGGTATGGAACCCTCCTGGATGATCAGGCCTGGCGAAGATACTGGGTGATGCGAGCGATATACTCCCTGGTTTCCTGCGGCAGTCGATCGGGATAGCGCTCCACATTGCCCATACCCCAGTTGTAGGCGGCCAGCGCCCGTGGGACATCACCCTCGTAGCGGTCCAGTAGTGATTTTAGGTAGCGTGTCCCGGCCATGATGTTTTCTTCCGGATCGTAGGCATTACTCACCCCGAGGTCACGGGCGGTATCGGGCATCAGCTGCATGAGCCCCATGGCACCTTTGGATGAGGTGGCCTGCGGATCGAAATCGCTCTCGGCCTTGATGACCGAACGGATCAGATCCTTATCGACCCCGTAGGTCCGCGATGCCCGATCGATGGAGGAGCTGAAGTCCGCGCGCGCGGTTTTGTTGTCGCTTTGAGGCCGACTCTGTTCAAATTTTGACGCATCCGGGGGTGCGGCGATAGTGTCCATACCGGACAGCGGCATGGCAGCTAGCGGGCTTATCAGTTCATCCTGGTCGGTGGTATGGAAGGCCTTCAGCAAGGCCCTCTGCATCTGGAGCTCGACCAGTTCGATCAGGCTCTGCAGGCGCATATTGCCCAAGGGGGGCTGCTCCGTCCGGCGCGCGGCGCTGTTCTGCAGGCTCAGATCCAGATAAGCGGTAAAGTCCAGGGCTGCCTCGGCGTTCTGGTCCGGATTGATCGAACCCACGCGGGACTCCCGGGGTTGGACGATCGATGCCAACAGATTCTGATTGATCGGTATCTTCATACGCTCCCTCCG
>JBDKSM010000140.1:0-11592 GCA_039680665.1 Syntrophaceae bacterium
GCCACGACCCAGTGCTGGTCCTTGATGCTCAGGCTGGACGGGTGCATGGTTCCCACTGGCTCCATAGCTTTACCTCCTTCCTGAGGGCGTCCACGGCCACGGTGTCATACTTCATGGGCTGGAAGTCCTTGGTCTTGTCGCGGTCCGGGATGGCGGCGTCCAGGCCGCACATCTCGGAAGAAAAGGCGTATTGTCCGGGTTTGCCGCCCACGATGCCGGGACGCAGTTTCTTGCTGTCCTGGGCCATGAACATGGTCTTGTCCGGCAGGCAGCCGATGACGCAGTTGGGTCCGTCGATGGTCAGCGTGCGCAGGCTGTGCTTGATGCGGCGCAGGAACTCTCCGTCCGGGTGGCGCTTGAGCTCGTCGTCCGTAAGCGGGGTGATGATGTGCTTGTAGGCGTCCAGATTCATACCCAGACGCTTGAGGGTGTAGTGCAGGATATGGGTGAAGACCTCGGAGTCGGACTGATAGCCCGTATACCCGACAAAGTTGCGCGAGGACAGGAATTCACGGATGGGGACAAAAGCGGTGTTCTCGCCGTTGGTCATGCTGGAGAAGCCCTGCAGGAAAAAGGGGTGGCAGGCATAGAGCGTTATGGCGTAGTTCGTATTCTGCCGTCCCTGCGCCATGATCACCCGCGCTCTTAGGCCGATGCGGTCCAGTCCGAGGTAATCGGCCACCTCAATAGGGTCGCCCACCTCCTTGATCATGATCACGTCCGGCCAGAAGGAGAAGACCGTCATGCTCCCATTCTGTTCGCCCAGACGCCTCAGCCGTACGCGGATGTCGACCAGCCGGTTTTGAAGCTCTTCGGTGCTTAAGCCCTCCCATTCGTAGGGGTACTCATAGGACCGGATCAGGTAGACGTCCCGCGCGGGCGTGCCGCGCGGGGGTTTCTTGGTGGGGCGGATCGAGTACTTGTGCTTGGTCAAAAACCCGAATTCCATCATCAACTGATCGAGCGTGCGGATGCCTTCCTGGGTGAACACACCCGAGAGGATCGGATAGCCCTTGAAAGGTTCGAGCTCACCGGCCAGATCGGTCATGAACAGACCGACGCCCGAGCCGTCGTGACCCTCTTTCATGACGTCGAGGGCCTTGATGGCAACCAGGGGCGAGATCGGCTCATCGCTGGTGATGCCAAATAGTCGGCACACGTTTATTCCCTCCTGTCTTAGGATGGCTGAGAAAAAGCCATGTTTATATATAATATAAAGCCAAAAGCATGCCAGAGCGTCACACCGCATAGCGGGGCGCTTTCCCGGATTTCAATCGGCGGTTCGACGATATAATCATGAATAAAATGATCTTATTATAATTCGTTGCACCGGTCTGAGCCTGGAGGGCATCAATCCCGGTCGCCGTTCACCGTTGCTTCATTATTGTAGTACGGGGCTGATATTATACAAATATGTTCAATTATGAGAAGCGGATCATAACCCGTGGATGCAGGGTACAATCTTGTCTTAAAACAGCTACTTCTTGACCTTGAAGCGCTGGGGGTCGATGCCGTATTTCAGCACCTTGTACTGGATGATGCGCTTGGTGGACCCGAGGTTTTTGGCGGCCTTGCTCATATTGCCGCGCACATCCTTGAGGGTGTCGGTGATCAGGGCGCGTTCATAGGACTCTACCAGACCCTGCAGGGTACCCTTCTTCTTGCGTTCCGTGCCCGCCTGTTTCATCTGCAGCGAGGGGGGCAGATGCATGCTTTCGATGGTATCGCCCGCGGCCACCAGCACCGCACGCTCGATGCAGTTTTCCAGTTCGCGCACATTGCCCGGCCAGTGGTAGGCCAGGAGACAATCGATAGCCGGGGTGGAAAGGCGCTTGACCGGCTTGCCGAATTCCTCGGCATACTTCTCGATGAAGTGGTCGGCCAACAAGAGGATATCGCTGCCGCGTTCGCGCAGGGGCGGCATGAAGATGGGAAAGACATTGAGCCGGTAAAAGAGGTCGGTCCGGAAAACACCTGCGGCCACGTCGTCTTCCAAGTTGCGGTTGGTGGCCGCCACGACGCGCACGTTCACCTTGACCGTGCGGGCCGAGCCCAAGGGTTGGAATTGCTTTTCCTGCAGTACACGCAGGAGCTTGGCCTGGGCCATGGGCGAGAGCTCGCCGATCTCATCGAGGAATATGGTGCCGCCGTGGGCTTCCTCGAACTTGCCGCGCCTGCGCTGATGCGCGCCGGTGAAGGCCCCTTTGTCATGACCGAAGAGCTCGCTCTCGATTAAGGTATCCGGCATGGCGGCGCAGTTCACTTCGATGAAGGGACCGTCCTTGCGGGGAGACCCGTGGTGGATGGCGCGCGCCACCAGTTCCTTGCCCGTTCCGGTTTCACCGTGGATCAGCACCGAGGTGCTGGAGTCGGCCACCTGCATGATGAGCGCGAAGACCTCTTTCATGATGCGCGAGTTGCCTTTAAACTCAGGGAAGGGGTGCTTGCTGCGGCTGAGCATGTCTTTGAGGCGGATGTTCTCCTCCTCGATGCGGCGCATGTGCACAACCTTGGCCATCAGACCGGCCACCTCGGAGAGGAACTGCAGCTCGTAGTCGAGAGTGTAGACATGGCTGCTGACCTTGTCGGCCGAGAGTATGCCCACGGCCTGGCCCTCGTAGATGATGGGTACGCACAGGAAGGCCAGGTCCGTGCGGCTGACCTCCCGGCGCGCGCCGGTGCGGTCAAGGAAGAGTGAATCTTTGCCCAGAGAAGGCACGGCCATGGGCCGGCAGGTCTGCGCCACCTGGCCGGTGATGCCTTCGCCCGGTTTGTAGCTGATCTGGATACCCGAGATATCTACCTCATGCGCCACGTCCAGCACGGCATCCCCGGTTTCACGGTCAAGGAAGGAGATCATGCCGCGCTTCATGCCGTCTTTGATGCTCATCTCGTTGAGCACCTGTTCGAGCTGGTCACGGAGCGGCATGGCCTTGGACAGGATTTTGGCGATACTATGCAGGGTCGACAAGTCGTCATAGGTAAAGCTCAGGATCTCAGCCATGTTCGCGCAACCTCAGGAATATTATATGCCAAGCTCTCCATACAAGGCAATTCTTTTCACGGCCTGACAAAGATTCCTTGGCCCGTCAACGATCAATTGGGCGGGAACTGGGCGGCAAAGTATGCTACAAGATTGGATCAAGTGCTTGAAGCGCTAAGTGTGTACGTGTGAAAGGGGGATAAAAAAATGGATTTCAAAGAGCTTCTACAGAAACGGCGGTCGATCAGGGATTTTGAGGATAAACCCGTAAGCGTGGAACTCGTGATGGAAATGCTCAAGGAAACGACTTTGGCACCTTCGGCCAGCAATGCTCAGCCGTGCAAGTTCATTATCATTACGGAGCGCGCGTTGATCAAGCGGCTTTCGGATGACAGCAAGGCCAATCTGCTCAAGGATTTTGCCGTCAACCCGAATGACCGACTGCGGATGTATGTGGACGTCCTCAAGAATGAGGCCTTCAATGTCTTTTACAACGCCCCGTGCCTGGTCCTGGTGGTCGGCGAGAGGAACATGCCGACTATGGATTTCGATGCGGCCCTGACCGTGGCGTATCTCATGTTCGCGGCCACTTCGCGCGGGTTGGGCACCTGCTGGATCAACCTGGGCGCCAATGTTCGCGATCAGGGTTTACGCCGGGAGCTTTGTGTGCCGGAAGACTATAGGATCGTGGCCCCGATCATCATCGGCTATCCCAAGGAAATCCCGGAGCCTTCAGCGCGCCATGATGCCAGGGTCCTCAAGATCATTCCCGGAAAAGTTTAAGCCTTTCTTTAAGCGAACGGGAAGTCTTGGGAGACATAAAAAAAGCCCCGTCCTTGTTTGAGACGGGGCGTGGTGGTACCCGTTACGGCAGGAAAGCTTAATCGTCTTCTTTGTCAAGATCCTTCAAGGCGTCAGGCGGTAATTCCGTCTCGAGCGAACGGTTGATGCCGCGCGCCAGGATGGCGGCGATGGCGAAGAGGATGATCATCGCCAAGGCTAGGATCAGAACGATGGTTGACAACCAGACCTGACCTTCCTTCTCAATCTTATCCGATGCGATCTTGGCCTGCTCCTGGAACTTCTTGATGTCCACCGTCATACCAACCCAACCGAAGCCGGCTGGTTTCGGGAACTCCGTGGTATAGAAGGGCACCGGGGCATAGGCCGCTACATAGGAGTCGCCCCCGAGCTCATAGGATTTGATCCCGGATTTGCCAGCGGCGGCCTCTTTCTGGACCTCCACCATGGCCGGATCGAGATCACCCAGGAGGTTATAGTTCAAGACCTCGATGCCCTTACTCTTCATCTCTTCGGCGTTGGCCGGGGTGATGGGGGCTACCGGGACCCCGTTCGGATCGAGACCGGTGATGTGATAATCGGCCGGATGCGCGATCACATTGCCGCGGCTGTCCACCAGGAAGGCGTAGTCGCCGGTGGCGACATCGGCCTTGAGCACATAGCCGGACTGCGTGGGTATGATGTTGTCCGTGAAACGCGCCAGATACCTCATATCGAGGGCCAGCGTCAGAACGCCGGTGAAACCCTGCTTGTCGAACAGCGGTGTGGCCATTCGAATGATCCCCTCAAATCGCTTCCCATTTTCGAAACTTGCCTTGTCGACATACCATCCCAAGACCGGTGAGAAGTACACCTCGCCTTTGCCAAGGTCCTTGGCCTTGAGGAAGTAGTCCTCGGTCTTGTAGGTCGTATTGGCGGGATTGCTTACATTGACCAGGCCCTCTTTGGGCACGACCTTGCCGCCCACGATCTTGATGAGCTCATTGCCGTTCGCGTCAATGAAAGACATCTCCGTATACAAGGGATAGAGCTCCTTGACGATTTCTCCGTCTTTCTTGACCCAGAGCTCCTGAACCTTGGTTGCCAGGAACGACTTGGCTGATTCCGGGGTCGCGGGTAGAATCGTGGCGACTAGGATATCCCGCTGTCGTTCCCGTAAGAAATCGGCGATGTTTTGTGCCAGGTCGGTGGCCCGTACGCTAATCTCCTGTTGCGCTTTCTGGTCCAGGGCGACCATGGTACCGGTTTTGGATATGCCGCCAAAGCGGATGATGCTGAAGGCTACCAGGGAAGAAATCAGTAATAAGGGGATGACCACAAGCAGGAAAAATAACCGTGCAACCGTTAAGATGCGCATTCCTTTCATTGATTCAGGCATGTATTTTTCCCCCTTATTAGTCTAAGACATGCTCACGTCTTTTCAAGACCCAAGCCATGTCTAACCAAGTACCAGATCTTTGAACGGATTCACGAAGAGCAGGATCAGCGCGACAACCAACGAATAAATGGCAATCGATTCCGCCATGGCCATACCGACCATCATGGTCATCATGATTTTGCCCTGGGCGTTGGGATTTCTGCCAACGGCCTCGGATGCTCCCGCGGCCGCGTTACCGATACCGGCGCCGGCGCCGATACAACCAAGACCGATGGCCAGACCTGCTCCGATCATGCCGCCCACGGAAAAGATCACTTTCACGTAAGGGGCCTGTGCCGGGATGGCATCCGCGGCGAACAGCGGTCCTGCCAGGAGCCAGAGAGCCATGGTGGCAAAAACAACGAACAAGACTTTGGTTGAATTGTGGTACATGTTTTTCTCCTTTCGTTTTATGTAAAATTTTTTATCCTTATTCTGATTGAGCTCTCAATGATTGAGCCCTCAATGCTGCCCGTCATAAAGCAATAGACATGCCACGCATTTCTCCAATGCCCATATTGCCATAACCATCCGAATAAGCGGGCCATTATCAACTGGTCGACCACCCAGCGCCCCTGGAGGTCGAACGTTTTTATTAAACAATTCGTTCAATGGTGCATGTGATGTTAAAGATTCGTTGCGCTCTATTGATCGGATGCGTGCCTGGCATATCCATGATTATAATGCGCACACGCTACCGGTGCAAGATGTCTGTACCTCGAGAATGGGCTGAATTTCCACGCCACCGGGATCTTAAAGGGGAGCATAAGGCTGGCATTATGTAATTTATGCTGTCATGAAATTTGTGCTTGCTTTGCCCACCGTTTTTCCGTACAATTTGACCATATATCTGTTCTCTACTCAAATTTTCTGCTCCTTTCTCGGTATAGGCTTTATGCAGAGGGAAAGGGGCATTTTCTTTTTTGCCCATGTCTCCACGGGCGCCGGCGGTGCGTGCCTTGGCCCAGGACCGCAAGCCACTGGAAACGCGTTTCAGACACTTCATGGTTTGTCCTGAAAATAAGGCGCGAAGAGGTGACGCATGCCCTCCAGAGATTCTTCGATGGCATAGGGCACCATCTTGACGAACATATCGAGCAGGACAATGGCGTTCACGGCCGAATCCGTGTCAGAGGCCGCCCGTAGGCGCTGGGCGATGGTATAGTTCACGATACCCGTGTCGGCGTAGATCTGCTTGAGGCCCTGCAGATCGAATTCGGGACTCTTTTCCGCGTTCTGACGGAAATACTGGGCGAGCATATACATGGAACTGGCGCGGTAGATCGTTTCGGCCTCACTGGCCAAGGGGAGATGAAAACGCGCCATGGGTCTGAAATAAAGGGTATGCGGGCAGCCGCTGGTAGCACTGATCAGGCCGATCAAGGAGCTGATGGCGCGCTGGGCCGTGGTCTTCTGGGATATGATGCGTTCCTCGGTGATCACGGTCAGGAGCGTCTTGTCAAAGGAGCTCAGACCCTTAAAGCGACGGACAATATCTACCAGGCGGACGGCCAGAGGACAATGCGGCATTTCCGACGGTACGAGGGGGCAATGGTGGCATTGATGAAAGCCAAGTTCGGTCCAGGATGGCGGGTCGTCAGGGACCTCATTGACAAGGGCCAGGGTGTGCGGATCGAAAGACAGATTGAATATCTCCGTGGCCGTGTCGAACGGTGTAATGCGGTACTCGATTGCGATCGGCTTCATCATCCTCCCTTGTCCCTTCAGGCTCTGGTAAGGTGGCGGTACTTGATGCGGTGGGGCTGCACGGCGGCATCCCCAAGGCGCCGCTTGCGGTCCTCCTCGTACTCGGTGTAATTGCCGTCGAACCAGGTGACCGTCGAATCGCCTTCAAAGGCCAGGATATGCGTGGCGATGCGGTCAAGGAACCAGCGGTCGTGGCTGATCACCACCGCGCATCCGGCGAAATTTTCCATGCCTTCCTCGAGTGCCCGCATGGTGTTGACGTCCAGGTCGTTGGTGGGTTCGTCCAGGAGGATGACATTGGCCCCGGACTTGAGCATCATGGCCAGGTGCACGCGGTTGCGTTCCCCGCCCGAGAGGTTGCCGACCTTCTTTTGCTGATCGGCGCCGGAAAAGTTGAAGCGCGCCACATAGGCGCGGGAATTGATCTCGCGACTCCCGATCAGGATGCTGTCCTTGCCGCCCGAGATGGTCTCCCAGATGGTCTTGTCGGGCATAAGCGCATCGCGGCTCTGATCCACATAGGCCAGGTTGACGGTCTCGCCGATCCTGATCGTGCCGGAATCAGGCGTTTCCTGGCCCGTTATCAGCCTGAAGAGCGTGGTTTTGCCCGCACCGTTGGGTCCGATGACACCGATGATGCCGCCCGGCGGCAACGCGAACTCGAGCCCATCGAAGAGCAGATTGTCGGCGTAGGCCTTTCCGACACCCTTGGCCTCGATGACCACACCGCCTAAGCGCGGCCCGGGCGGGATATAGATTTCGAGGTCCTGGGCGCGTTTTTCGCCCTCACGTCCGAGCAAGGCCTCATAGGCGCTGATGCGCGCCTTGGCCTTGGCATGCCGGCCCTTGGGGCTCATGCGGATCCATTCCAACTCACGCTGCAAGGTCTTCTGGCGGTCGCTCTCGCCTTTCTCCTCCTGGCGCAGGCGTTCCTGCTTCTGCTCCAGCCAGGACGAGTAGTTGCCCTTCCAGGGGATGCCCCGGCCGCGGTCCAGCTCCAGGATCCAGCCCGCCACGTTGTCCAGGAAGTAGCGGTCGTGCGTGACCGCGATGACCGTTCCGGCGTAGCGCTGCAAATGGTGCTCCAGCCAGGCCACGGTCTCGGCGTCCAGGTGGTTGGTGGGTTCGTCCAGGAGCAGGATGTCCGGCTTCTGCAGTAAGAGCCGGCACAGGGCCACGCGCCGCCGCTCGCCGCCCGAAAGCACCTTGACCGGCATGTCGCCCGGCGGACATCTCAGCGCGTCCATGGCCATTTCCAATCTGGAGTCCAGGTCCCAGGCATCCAGGTGGTCGAGCTTTTCCTGCACCTCGCCCTGGCGCTCGATGAGCTTGTTCATGGCCTCGTCGTCCATGGGTTCGGCGAACTTCATATTGATATCATTAAATTCATTGACCAGATCCACGATTGACTGCACGCCCTGTTCCACGATCTCACGCACGGTCTTGTTTTCATCCAGCCTGGGCTCCTGCTCCAGATACCCCACGGTGTGCCCCGGCGACAGGATGGTCTGGCCTTCGAACTCCTGGTCCACACCGGCCAGGATCTTTAGGAGCGAGCTCTTGCCGCTGCCGTTCAAGCCCAGCACGCCAATCTTGGCCCCGTAGAAGTAGGACAGCGATATATCGGACAAGACGGGCTTCTTCTCGTAATACTTGCTGACCCGCATCATGGTGTAGATGACCTTGTTCACTTCCGGTTGTGCCATTGATCATGCCTCCGCTTGACGTATCTTCATGCGATAAAATTTTTAATGCCGGTGAATATCATCTGCGCCGCCAGGGCCGAAAGGATGAGCCCGGTCAGCTTGCTCAAAATCTTCAAACCCGTATCTCCGATCACGTCCTCGACCTTGGTCGCCAAAGTGAGCAGTAAACCTACGCACAGCACGGCACACAACAGGGCCGAAAGTCCTAAGATCTTCTCCCAGGCGGTGGTGACCTCGGCGCCCATGACCAGGAGCGCACCGGTGGTGGCCGGGCCAACCGTGATGGGGATGGCCAGCGGCACGACCGTGATGCTGCGGGAATCCACGCTGGGGGTGGATCTATTTTCACTGCGCACCAGGTCGACGGCCGAGAGGAAGAGCAGGGCGCCGGCCCCGATACGGAAGGCGTCCAAGGTAATGCCGAAAACCGCGAAGATGGCGTTGCCGAGGAAGTAGAGCACACAGCAAATCAGGATGATGTCAAGGGTCAGGGCAATGGCCGTCTTGCGGCGCTGGGCGGCTTGCATGTGCTGGGTCAGGGCCAGGAACATGGACAGGACGAAGAAGGGCGTCAGCAGGAAGAACAGCTTGATCCATATGCTGATAAAGAGATTCAGGCTTGCGCCCATGCCGATCCTCCACCCCTACGGTCTTGGTGAAAGTATGCAATACCGGATATGCGTTTTGTGTCAACCAAAAAGGGTGGGGCGACCAACCGGTCGCCCGCTTACATCTTAAACTCGCCGTCTTCGTAGATGACCATGCGCTTGCCGCCCGCCAGGTTGGCGCTGACGCGCTTCTTCTCCGTGTTCACCAGGTCCCAGTGCAGGGCCGAGTCGTTGAAGCCGAGCTTCTCCTTTTTTTCCTTGGTCAAGGTGGCGGGGTCGCCGGCAAAGGTATCCGAATACGAGGCGCCCACGGCGATATGGCAGTTGCCGTATTTGCCGCCAAAGTTCTCGTCAAAGAGGGTGTTGGCCATGAAGCGGTCGATCTTGGAGAAGCGTTTGTCGGTCAAGGAGAATTCGCCCACCTTGTTCGCGCCCTTGTCCATGGCCAGCTGCTTGGCCGTGAACGCGGCCCCGGTGGCCGCGTCAACCTTGACGGCCGCGCCGTTCTTGAACTCCAGGCGCACGCCCTCGACCAGGTTGCCGCTGCGGTACGAGGGCTGGTCGGCATAGTAAGTACCTCGTGTGCCGCGCCAGTCCGGTGAAAGGAAGATCTCGAAGCTGGGGATATTGTGGCCCGAGATGCCGATCCATGTGCGCTTCTCGCCGGGCGTGATCTGAAGGTCCACGGATGCGGACTCGATGTGGAAGCTCTTGACCTTCATGCTATTAAGCCATTTCTTTATCTCGCCCACGCTTACGTAGATGGCCTTCCACTGAGTCACCGGATCGGCCTTGTTGATCAGACAGGCCTTGATGATCTGGCCGCTGTAATCCTTGATCTCCATGCCGGCATGCCTGGCCAGCTCCTCGGTGGGGTACATGCACAAGGTCCAGCCGAAAAGCCCTTGTTCCTCGCGTTTGTCCAGGATGTCGCGCAGGTACTTGCGGGCTATGGCCGCCTTGCCGATGCGTTTGGGGTCGATGGCGCTCAAGTGCGTGAGCGAGGCCGGGGCATTGAGATAGATGCCTCCGTTCAGATTTTTATAGAGTTCTTCATCGCCGGGCAGCTTGAAGGCGAGCTGCTTGTCATTGGCGAGCGCGAAATAGGTCTTTTCCACCTGTGGTGTGGCCCCCAGGCGCAGCACCGGGTTCATGCCCATTTCCATGAGCTTCTTGAAGACCACTTCACCCAGCGGGATAGCGGGTAGGTCGCAGCGGATGAGGATGATGTCGTTCTTTTTGAACCTCTGCGTTCTGGCCGTGGTCAGCCCCCACAGGAGCACCGAAGCATAACGTTCAAGCTGCACGGTGTTCAGCATGTTCTACTCCTTCACGATCATCTTATGTTTTTTTGCCATTTCAGCGTAATCAATTGCCGGCTTTAGATTGGCTAGGGCGTAGTCGGACGTCAGCTCCCTTTTCAATTTAGCCGGAGAGCCGGCCACCAGATGATAGGGTCCTACCACCTGGTCCTCGCGCACGACCGCTCCGGCCGCCACGACCGAGCCCTCCCTGAGCTGGGCCCCATTGAGCACCACCGCGCCCATGCCGATCAGGCACCCGGACGCAATCGTGCAGCCATGGATCACGGCGTTATGGCCGATCGTGACATAATCCCCGATGCTGACCTTGGTCTGGCTGTCTACATGCACGGTGCAGTTGTCCTGGATATTGCTGTGCTCTCCGATGCGGATGGCACCCTGATCGGCCCGCAGCACGGCCCCATACCAGACGCTGGAACTCTTCCCGATCTGAACATCCCCGATCACCACGGCCGTGGGCGCAATGAACACGCCCTCGGCGATCTTCGGCGTTTTTCCCTCATACGTACATATCATGACTCATACCAGTAGCATACCAATCCATGATGAGTAAACCGTGCATCTGCTGTACACCCGTCCTTACACGTGCTGTGTCGGTTAATACAGATAGTGTTAGAATACCTTATTATCCAGGATGTGTTGAAAGTTCTCATAGATCGCAGGTATCTGCATTTTAGCTGGTGCTTGGTGTTCTGATGGTAATCTTGATTCTGCATCTTTGATCAGCGAGTTCGGATTTTCCGAGGTAATCTATATTATTTTGATTTAATTGACACGGATCTTGAATATTGTGCCGGAGAATATGATCGCAGGTATGGGGTTTCTATGTTTAAATAAGCTGCAGTTATCCGACCAACCAGTCTTTGGCTTCATCTTCTGTGCTGAAAAACTGCAGTTCGTATCCTGTGCTTGCACTTACCTCTAGCGTGATAATGGACAAGATCCCTTTCTTCTTTCCCACCACGGCCAATTTTGTAATTTTTTTCTTAACAGACGAACTGGTCATCTTATAATGGGTCATGAAGAGTTTTTGGGAGGTTTCAGATGG
>JBDKSM010000141.1:0-2327 GCA_039680665.1 Syntrophaceae bacterium
AGCTCGGCGATGCCGATATCGCCCAGCACCTTGACCGAATCGGGCTCGATCGAACCGTAGCCGCGCTCGGAGGCGATGCGCAGGTGGTTGACCTGCTCGGGTTTGTAGCCCAGGATCTGGGCCGCCACCACGTCGGAGGCGACGGGGTCGTTGCTGATCATGATCAGTCCCAGGTGGAAGGGCTTGGCGCAGGATTCGAAGCCGTGCCCGATGGTCACGGCGTCGGTGATGATGATGTCCGGATAGCCGATCTCCAGGATGTCCACGATCTTCTCGTTCAGGCGGTCGTCGTGGTAGAGCATGCGTTCCTTGTGCAGGAGGCTGCCGATATTGAGCTTGAGCGCATTGGTGATCTCGCAGCAGATATGGTACTTGAGCTTGGGCATCCAGATCTTGAAATCCGCGTCATGGATAAGCCGCGGGCATAGCAGGGTCTTGTGGAACTTGGCCCGCGCAAGGGACACCTTGACGTACTTGTCCTCGTTGAAATCGATGATGGGTACGCCGACGCGCTGTCCCATGGCATAGTAACCGGATTCCTTGAAGAGCATGCGCGTGGGCACCGCGAAGCCGCCCGATTCGCCGATGTTCAGATCCGTGACGGAGGGAAAACTCCGTACGCGCTCCGCCACCAGGCCGACCAGATCGGGGTTGGAGAAGGCGTGCCGCGAATAGTGCTTGTTGGCAAAGACCACGTTGGGCTTGATCAGCACCTTGCCCGTAGGTCTGCGGCCCAGGAGCTCGAAGCCCTCCTTGACCACCGCGGACAACGCGGCCGGATCGTACGATTCCACCCTGCGTAAGAGCACCCAGCGATCTTGTGACATACATACCCTCCTTTGATGCCGTCCCCCGCTCCGGATCATGGCCGAATCAAGGGATCGTTCTGTTTTATCTTGCCGTCTTCCAGCGCGCCATCCGGATGATCGTATCCGAGGTCGCCCGTGTGATCCACCCACCCGTCAACCGGTGCAGGAGATAGAGCAAGCGGGTCAAGGCCCCGGGGATGAACAGGTACGGTTTGCGCTCGATGGCAGCCACGATTTCGCGCGCCGCGTCCGCAGGTCTCATCAGGCTGCTCAGGTTCTTCACGGCCCGCCCTTCCTGGGGCAGCCACTTGGCCTCATCGATGTTCATGGGGGTGTCCACCTCGCCCGGACAGACCACGGTGAGCGTCATGTCCTTGGGCTTGAGTTCATAGCGCAGGCTGTCGCACAGGCCCAGGAGCGCGGCCTTGGATGTGCCATAGGCCGTGTAGCCGAACATCCCGAAGAAGGCCGCAGCCGACGAGAGGACCACGATATGGCCTTTTCCGGGCTCCATGGCGGGCAGCAAGGTCTGGATCATGGTGCGCGGCCCGTAGAGGTTGATCTTCATGACCTCGTCGAACATCTCATAGCTGATGTTTTCAAAGCGATCGGCATACTTGTTGATGCCGGCGCTGCTGATGAGGATATCGGGCGCACCATAGTCTTGCAGGGCGGCGCTCATCTTGGCATGGATATCCTGAGGGTCGGCCACATCCACGGACAGTATCCCGATGCGCTGCGTGTCGCGGCGGCGCAAGGATTCCATGGCCTGCCGGGCTCCCCGGAGCTTTTCCTCGCCCCGAGCCATGAGGAGCAGGTCGGCCCCGCGGGCGGCCAGGATCTTGCCCATCTCCAGCCCGATCCCGCTGGAGGCGCCCGTGATGTAGATCAGCTTCCCGTTAAAGTATTCCATGGTCTCAGCATGCGGATCCCCTGGATGGGTATCTGTTCGTTTTTAAAAGTAACGCTGTTGACTTAATAAATCAAGCAGAAAATGCAAGCCAAGCCAAGGGTACCGGGACATATCTTTTTTTAGGAAAAGCTGCCGGAAGGCTGGCCTCAGCGGCCGCAGGGTTCAAAAGGCCTGAGGGCTTCGGAGAGGATGGGCTCGATGGTCCCCTGGAAATCCCAGACCTCGAGGGTGACGCGGCTGATGGACAGCGACACGACCCCGTGCAGGGTGGTCCAGAGCTGCATCAGTCGATAGGGTATCTCCTCCTCGCTGATGCTGTGGATCTTACCAGCCACCTCTTTCAGGATAGCCGTACCGATTTCGGGAAGCTCCAGGGCGATGCGGTTCTGCTTCTCGGCGACCTCCTCCATGGGGGTGCCGCGATAATCACGGTACTTGGGCGTATCCATGCTGAACATGATGTTGTAGTAATGCTTGTTGCCGATCCCCCAGCGCACATAGGCGTGCATGGCGGCGGAAAGTTTTTCGAGGGGATCGGCGGACGACTGGCAGACCGCCCGGAACTCCTGAACCAAATCGCTGAAGCCCTTGATCAGCACCATCAG
>JBDKSM010000142.1:0-7062 GCA_039680665.1 Syntrophaceae bacterium
GCAGGATGATCATGAGCGGGATCACGGCCAGGTCCTGGACGATCAGCATGCCGATCATGACGCGGCTGGAAAGCGTGCCCATCAAACCCCGGTTCATGAGGGTCTTCAGGATCACCATGGTGCTGGAAAGGGACATGACGGCCCCCATCCACAGGGCGGAGTTTGCATCCCAACCGAGCCATGTGCCGATGATAAAGCCGTACGCGATGGTCAGGCACATCTGGATGGGGGTTCCGATCAGGGCTACGCCGCGCACCGGCTTGAGCTCCTTGAAGGATACCTCCAGCCCGATGCCGAACAGCAGGAGCGCCACGCCGATTTCGGCCAGGAGCTCGATATCGTGCATCTGACTGATGAAGATGCGGCCGGTCAAGGGACCGAGCACCACCCCGGCCAGGATATAGCCCAGGATAAGCGGCTGCTTGAGCCTTTGGGCGATCAGGCCTCCCAACAGGGCGGCGATGATGATGATGGCGATGTCGGCTGAGAGTCCCACGCGGATTCCTTACCTTTTTAGCGTTTTTTGATCCCGAGCTTGTCGATCTTATACCGCAGCACCCGTTCGCTGATGCCCAGGGCTTCGGCCGCGCGGGTCTGCACCCAGTCGTGGCGTTCAAGGGCCTGCAGGATCAGATCGCGCTCCACCAGGGCCAGGCGTTTGTTTAAGAAACCCACCGGTTGATCCTTGGGCGTGCGCACCTCCTCGGGCAGGTCGGAAACCTTGATCAGCGTGGAGCGGCTCAAGGCCGCCAGGCGCTTGATGATGTGCTCGAGCTCGCGCACGTTGCCCGGGAAGTCGTATTTCATGAGCGTGCTCATGGCATCGGCGTCGAGCGTCAGCGGCTGCGGGCTGTAGCGCTCGATGAAGAGCTTGACCAGCTTCGGGATATCCTGTTTGCGGTCCCGCAAGGGCGGCAGGGGGATGGTCAGGACATTGAGCCGGTAGAAGAGGTCTTCGCGGAAGGTGCCCTCGGCCAGCATGGCGCTCAAGTCGCGGTTGGTGGCCGTCAGGATGCGCACATCGACCGGAAAAGCGCGCGAGCCGCCGACGCGGGTGATCTTGTTTTCCTGCAGCACACGCAGGAGCTTGGCCTGCAGGTTGAGCGAGAGCTCGCCTACCTCATCGAAGAAGAGCGTGCCGTCATGCGCTTCCTCGAAACGGCCCCGACGGCTGCCCACGGCCCCGGTGAAGGCCCCCTTTTCATGACCGAAGAGCTCGGACTCGAAGAGGTTCTCGGGCACGGCCGCGCAATTGACTTCCACCAGGGGGGCCTGGCCGCGCGGGCTCATGAGGTGGATCAGGCGCGCGACGACTTCCTTGCCGGTGCCGGTCTCGCCGGAGATGAGCACCGGCCAGGGTGTGGGCGCCACGCGCCGCACCAGCGAGAGGACCTCCTGCATGGCAGGCGCCTCGGCCACGATCGTAAACGGCAATTCGGACTGCCGGGCGGTGTCGTTGACGCGCTCGGCGTCGTCGGTGACATGCACATGTTGTTCGATCCGGCGGATCATTTCCAGGAGTGCTTTCAAGTCCACCGGTTTTTCCACGAAGTCGCCGGCCCCGAGCTTCATGACCTCGACCGCGGTCTGGACTGATCCGAAGGCCGTAATCATGATGCAGCGCACGAGCGGGTCCATGGCCTTCATGCGCCTGAGGACCTCGTCGCCGTTCATGTCCGGCATGCGGTGGTCGAGCAGCACGAGCTGGACGGGCTGCTCCCGGAAACGCGCCAGGGCATCCCGTCCGTTCGCGGCCGTCAAGACCTCGTAGCCCTGACGGGAGAGAAAACCCTCCAGGAGGCCAATCTGCATTTCTTCATCATCGACGATCAATATGCGCATGCTGTTTGTCCTTGTGCTCACTCCTATCGGCATCCGGCCGATGTTTTTGGAGCACTGCTTTAGATCGCTTGTTCGTTGCCCCCGGCGGCACGGTCGGCATTCTGAGGCAGGAGAATATGCACGTGCAGGATGCCGGCGCGCGGGATATGGCCGGAGATGCTGCCGCCGTGCGCTTCGATGATGCGTTTGGCGATGGCCAGCCCCAGCCCGGAACCCTGGGTCTTGGTGGTGAAATAGGGTTCGAAGATCCGAGAGGCCGTTTCAGGCGGCAGGTCGAAGCCCGCGTTCTCCAGCTCGATGGCCAGCATCGACTGCTGGCGCTTGAGTTCGATATGGATATACCCGCCTCGCGGCTGGGCCTCGATGGTGTTTTTGATGAGGTTTTCGAGCATCTCCTCCAAGAGGTGCTGATCGGCCTCAAGCGAGGCCTCGGGGCAGGGGATGAAGGTGGCGGCGATGCCGCGTTCGGTCAGCGCCCCTTTGTACAACGTCAAAAGATGGTCGATGACGACATGGAGGTCGACGGTCTGCAGCCGGGGTTTGAGCACCTTGGTATAGCGGCCCAGATTGGTGATGATGCCGTTGGTGCGGAGCATGGCCTTGAGCATGGTATCGATCAGGTCCTGGTGCTCCGGGGTCAGTTCATCGGCCTCGATGCGCAGGCGCTGCAGGCCCATGCTGATGGCGTTCAAGGGGTTGCGCAGCTCGTGCGTGATGGTGGCCGAGGCCTGTCCGAGCGCGGCATCCTCCTGCTGACGAGCCAAGCTGCGTTCAAAGGTTCGCACCTGGTTGAGGGTTTTGGTCTGATAGTAGAAGAGCAGCCATGAGACCAGGATGCCGATGACCATGGTGAGCACGACGAAGGACAGGAACTGCGACCAGAGGCGGTTTCTTTCGTCATAATACGTCTGCGCCGAGACCCCCACCACCAGGGTCTGATCATTTTCCATGCCCAGGCGCGTCTCGGCGATGCGCCGCGATTCGATCAGCCGCACTCCGTAATGCTGACGCGGCGTTTGTGCCGGCTCCTTCTCGATGCGGACATACGCGATTCCGGACAGGCGCTTCAGACGCTTGAGCGTTTCCTTGAGCTCTATCTGGTTTTCAAGGGCCTGGATGCGCGGGCTGTAAAAGGCGATCACGATCGACCCCGGTGCCCTTTGACGTTTCAGGATATAGGTCTTGAACTCGCCTGGGGCCGGGATGAGGCCTTCCATGAGGGATGCGCCCCGGCCCTCGGTCCGCCCTTTGGGACGCTGGATGACGATCCATGAGAGTCCGGTTTGTTGGCAGAAGGCGGAGAGCTCGGTTTCAGTGAAGGGGTCGATGGCGTCGAGGTAGTCCACGAAACGGGCGGTATTGCCCAGAAAGGATTGCATGATTTCCGCGATCGCGTTCTGTGACAGGAGCGCATTGTTGGCGTTGAGGTGGACGGCTTCGCTGAAGAGTTGGGCGTTGGACTTCACCTGGGCGAGGAAGAGACGCTGCGCATGGCTGATCAGCCAGACATAATACCCCATGACGACGAAGATGATCACCACCGGGATCAAGAGGTTGGTCTTCCAGGAGGGAATCAGTCGTTCAAGGCGTGAATCGATGATGCTGGTGAAGGCCAGGCGTTTGAAGAAATCCTTCACCGGGTGCGCTCCTGGAGCTTGAAGACATCCGGGATACGGATGACGGGGCGCGTCTGTTCATGTTCCGTGTGATGTATGGTGCGCAGCCGCGCGCGCACGCCCGACGGATCATCATGTTTGATCTTGAGCCTTTCGGCCTCGAAGCGGGTATGATCGTCCGAGAGAAACCGTCCGTGCACCCGTATCAGGGACCCGGTCCGCAGCTCTTCGGGCAGGTTCTTCATGTGGATGGTGACCTGGAGCGACCGCTCGCCATCATCGTCGGTGCGCACGACGATGGTGCCTTTGGCGCGGTCCTGGGCCGTCACCGTCCCGGTCAGGTGATCGTTGGCCTCAGCCTGGTTTGCCAGGCCGGCCACAAACAGCATGATTAGAATTGATAGGCGAATATGCATTCGGCCACCGTCCTTTGGTAGCATTCCTCCTCAAAGGGGGAATCGTTGTCAAGCCATTCGATGCGCCAGCTCAAAGCAATTGGGTCTTGCCGACGGGTGAGACATAAGCACAGGATCTTGGTGATGTCCGGATCGTCGTCAAGGGGATGCTTGATCTTGTAATGGGTGGCAGACCAGCGCGCCTGCGGGGCAAGCTCCCAGCGGGGGGCTGGTTGCCATAAGCCCCCGATGCCGAGGGTGTTGCGGCGGTAGATGGCGGCGTCGACAGTGGAGTCTAGATGGTCGCGCGCCAGCAGGAGATCGAGCCGCAGTACTTCATTGATCACCTGCCCATAACGCAGCGTGGTGGAGGAGAAGCGATCGTCGCGTTTGACCGTGACGGGCTGGATGGCGCCATCGGTTATGAGCCAGCTCGGATGAGAGGAGAAAAAGTTCGTGGCGACCCACTCATAGAGGTTCGTTAGGTTCTGCGTTACACCCGCCGTTGTCCCCCACGATTCCAGAGCCGGTTCGTGGATGCTGCCCAGGCGGTAGGTGGGCATTCCACCGGCGTTCAGGGTGACCTCGCGCTGGTAGTCTTCCCAGCTCAAGACCTGCTCGATCCCGAGGCCCGCATGGTCGTTCAGGGACCAGTCGGCCCACAAGGTGGCCCCATGGGTGTTTACGTCATCATCGCTGCGGTAAATGCTGTAGGCGTACATGACCCCCGGCCGCAGACGGTCTTCGTACAGCGACCAGTCCAGGGCGCCGCCGGCCGTGGCGCGGTATTCCTGATCCGACGATTTCATGTATGACCCGTCGATGAAGGCTTCATAACCGGTGGCAAGCGTCTCGATGTCTCCGGGCTGGGAGAAGCGCAGGTCCAGCTGTCCGAAGCCGGATGACGGGCCGTGCGCGCGGGCCTCGCTGTTGCTGTTGTAGCCGCCGTGCAGCTTAAGGGTGGACTCAAGCGCCCAGGCCCTGGAGGAGCAGAAAGCCAGGATGGCGAGGATCAGAAACCGACGGATGTGGTGATGGGTACGGTCATGCATGGCGGTTGTGGCTCGATGGCAATATATTTGACATGAGTTCGTTTTATCATTGAAAATATCGATCGTAAAGCATGGGGACGCCATCGCGTGGAGCCTTGATAGCCTTTTCAGCGCCGCGCGGGCAGGGCGACCACCTCCCCCCCGAACTAAAACGGGAGACCCCGCTGCTTCCGGGGTCTCCGGGGAGGGGTGTGAAAAAAAAGATGGCTTAAATGCGTTGGTCGATCTCATCCGCCCATTGCTCACAGGTGCGCCAGTCCGTTAAGGCGCTGTCATTGACCGGGCGTAGGGTGATGCCCGTCTCAGGACTGGTCCATTGGTTCGCGTTGCCTAGCAGGATGATGCGTCCGTCATCGGTGCTCTGAGCCAGCCGGTCGAACCACTGGATCGTGCGCATGGCCCTGGCCGTATCACCGGCCATATAGCAATGCCGCACCAGGCGGTCAAGCGGTTGGCATACGGCCACATTGATGTCGTACTGGTCGCTGTCCACTTCCACGAAGACGCCCATGATGCCTTCCCACAGGATGGTGTTCCAGAGTGAGGAAACAGTCACGTCAACCGAGGTGTCTTCATCCTCGAAACCGATCGAGGTCATGAAGCCCCGGTAGTGGCCTTCCAGGACGGCGGCCTTGACGCTCAGCGCCTCGAGCGCCTCCAGTTCGTTCGAGATCTCATCGATCTCGTCCAGCTCGTCCAGGCCGGTTGCCTCCTGGCGCATGATCTTGGCCGCGCAGGCATAGTACAGCGCGATCTCGCGGTCCACCGTGTCCATGTCGCATAGGAGCGAGCCCAGAATTTCCTTTTCATAGAACACCTTGAGCACGGTTTGGTTGCCCAGCAGGCGCATGAGCTGAACGCTCAGCCTGGCCTTGGCAAGGATGAGCCCGGCCGAGGGATTGCCGCTTGAGGCCGCGTCGGCGATGAAGGCTTCTTTGAGATCCAGGATTTCATCCAGGATGGCCTGGATGTTTGCATCGTTTTTAAAGGTGACCAGGGCATCCTCGACATCCATATCGTCGGCCAGCTCGCTGCCCAGGAAGAGCCGGATGGTTTCCAGGCGGCTGCCCGCGTTTTTGATGTCCGTCACCGCCACGTGCGTTGACGCCCCGTCAACCTTGACCGAGACCTGGTCCAGGGAGAGGGCCAGGCGCTCCCTGGCTTGGCGCAGGCTTTCTTGAGAGAGCGCGATCGCCAGGGAACCGTCTTCGATATCGAGCTGGAAGGTCCCCAGACAAAAGACCGCGCCCACGCCGGAGCCGCGCTGGTAAATGCGCGCCTGGTCGCCGTCCACGGCGACATAGACCTCGTCCGTGACGGATGCGTCGCTGGTTGTGAGCACATACATGGAAGCGGTTTGTGCGTCTTCCGCCTGCGCGGCGCTGGCGCCATCATCGCTGCCTGTGTTGCATGCCGCGAGCATGAGCATGATCACTCCGGCGATGCACAAGCGTGCTTTTGTCGTCAACTTGCTTTGATCGAGATACATACGGTGTTCTCCTCTCTGATGTTGTTTTCTATCTCGTCCCAAGGCTTCGGACCTTCCTTAAAGGGTGAAGCGCTTGAGAAAATCCCACGCCAGTTTCGTGATATAGTGCTGTTTCTTTTCCACGGTGTTGCCATGGAAGTTGGTCTTGTACAGCACATGCGGATCGCCGTCTGCGGACGAGCTGTGGAGGCTGTACATCCTGACTTCGGCTCCGCCGGTATAAATCGTCAGCTTCTCGGGGACTTTGGGATGGGCTTCATCCGGGTAACTCAGCACACTGACGGTCGGGTCGGTGTAGTCGCAGCCGTTGACGATGGCCCACTGGCGGGCGGTATCCTCAATGGGCGGCAGGCCGGCAAGGATATTGCCGTCATAGGGTACGGTGGCGTCCTCGTAGCTGTGGAAGTTCGCCACCGGAATAGGCCGCAACGGTTTGTAATCCGGAAGATATTTCATGAGCGCGGTTGAAACCACCGCGGCGGCGGCAAAGACATCGCCGCGGTCGTGGGCGCATAAGAGCGCCATGGAGCCTCCCTGCGAAAGGCCGGTAAGGTAGACGCGCGCGGCATCGATGGCAAGCTGCCGCTTGACGTCATCGACGACCGTGACGGCATAGGCTACGTCATCGACATCGCTGAGGTTGGCCCAGCTGTACCACTGCAAGCCGG
>JBDKSM010000143.1:0-102478 GCA_039680665.1 Syntrophaceae bacterium
CCCACCTCTTCCAGGAGCTTGCCGTCCGGGAAGAGGCGCGAGACATAGCCCATGCGCAGGGCCTCCTGGGCGTCCCAAATGCGGCCGGTCAGCGCGGATTCCATGGCGTTGCTCAAGCCGATGATGCGCCACAGGGGATCCATGGTGGGGTTTAAGGACAGCACGATCTCGCGCTGGCCGAACTTGGCGCGCTCGGAGGCGTAGCGGATATCGCACATCATGGTCAGGTCGAAGCCGCCGGCGATGGCCGGTCCGCCCACGGCACAGATAACCGGTTGCGAGCAGAAGAGCACGGCACGGTAGGCGCGGTGGAACATGGCGGTATAGGCCTCGTTGTTCAGCTTTTCCAGGGTGCGGATGTAGGTAAGATCGAAACCGGCCGAGAAGTATTTCTCGCCGCCGGTAAATACGACCACGTTGACGTCCGGGTTGTTCGAAAGATCGGTGAAAACGGCCTCGACCTCCTCCAGCACCTTGGGCGCCAGGGAGTTGCCCTTGTCCGGCCGGTGAATGGTGACCGTGGCTACCTTTTCCGCGATTACAACCAACAGATATTGGTACTCCATAATCAGTTCCTCCTGATGAGAGATGGATGAAAGGGTAAGGGTAAAAAATGAAAGGTACAAGCAAAATCCATTGATAGTCTACTAATCCCACGCCATGGATGCATCTGGGGCATCTTCTCGCCTTTCACCTCCTCAACGATCCTTTTCCTTTGCCCGTAAGCTCTCACCCGTTACCAGCTCTTAATGAATTCCTCCCCGGCCTCTTTGCCCAGCCGGTAGTCGGCCTGGATTTTATCCAGCCCGGCGGAGATGCGCGAGGTGCCCAGGCTGGGTGGCGGGGCGATCTGGAGGACGACCGTACCGGCCGGAGGGTTGCGGATAAACTCCACGGCCCGCTCATAGACCCGGTGCAGTTCCTGGATCCTGGCACGCAGGGCCGGATAGCGGCGCAGGAACAGGGCCGCCACGCAGCCGTCAAGGAAGCTCCCCTTGCCGCGATCGACCGGCCGCGTGCGGATGACCACGATCCGGCCGGAGCCCCGGCGATAGGCCTCCTCGACCGGAATAGGGTCGGCCACCCCGCCGTCGGTGACCAAGCGGCCATGAAGGGGCACGAAGCGGCGATACAGCACCGGCAGAGCGCTCGAGGCCAGGAGATATTCGGAAAGGGTCTCGGCCGTGGGCCTCAGGTAAAGCGCTGAGGCCGTGGCCACCTCGGTGACCCCCACCAGGAACTCCCTGTCCGGATTGCCGGTGGCGGCGAGAGCATCCAACGGGTCATGGACCGCGGCATAGTCCCACAGCCAGTCCAGGTCCATGAAGTGTCCGCCGGCCAGGAATCGCCTGGGGTTGATGAATTCAGCGCCGCGCATCGGGCCGGTGATCAGGCGGTAGACGCGCTGATACTGGCCCGACAGGTAGGATGCCAACGTACAGGCGCCTGAAGAGACGCCGATGCACAGGTCAAAGGGATTGTAGCCCGCGGCCAGAAAGGCATCGCACACGCCGGCGGTAAAGATGCCCCGCATGCCCCCGCCTTCCACCACCAGTGCCGTGCGCGCCCGCGCCATGTTTGTCTCTTTATTAAGAATCATCTCCCGATCGTCTATCACACTTTCTAGACGATCGCATACGCAAAGCATGGATACCTGAGCCAAGCGTATCGTTCAATAGCCGGTGCGGGGATGGTTGCATGAAGAATGCAACCATTTTGTGCGCCGCACAATTTATGCTTGACTTGTGCGGTGCACAAAGATATATGAGCCGTCCATGAGCAAACTGCGACGCATCAAAAAATACAAGAACCGGCTGATGTACGACACCGCGACATCCAAGCTGATCACGCTGAAGCAACTGGCCGAGATGCTGCGGGAGAACTGCAATGTCCGCATCGAAGACAATGAATCCGGCAAGGACATCACGCGCATGACCATCCTGCAGATGCTGCTCGACCTCGAGAAATCCGGCAAAGGCATGCGCAATCTCCTGCCCGACCTCGTGGCCTCGCTCTTCAACCTGCCTCGGCTGGACCTGCTCACGGTGCTCAAAGACCTGGTCCGGAAAAATAAACGCGACCAGCAGCTGGGACGGGCCTGGGCCAAAAAATTGATCCATGAAACCTCGCTGGCCTCATTGATCCCGCTGGACAAGGAAAAGCGGATCGTGGAGGAGATCGCGGACCAGCTTGACGACCTCTATGATACCATCCTGGAGGCCCTGGAGCAGGCCGTTCAGGAACGCGGCTCGGTCTTCAATCATCTCTTCGATCCCGCAAGCGACGCAACCACGACTTCCACCTCAGAAAAGGAGTGACGATGAACAAACTTGCTGAACTGGTCACCGGCTTCCCGCGCACGATCCTGATCGTCGCCGTGCTCCTGGCGGCCATCGCCGGCCTCGGAGCCATCAAGACGCCCATCAACTATGACATCTTTTCCTACATGCCCAAGAATGTCGAGTCCATCGAAGGGCAGCTCATCATGACCGAGCAGTTCAAAACCGCGGACACGGGCTTCGTGATGCTCAAGACCAAGAATACGGCCGAGATCCTCAAGGTCAAGGACGACCTGGCCGCCATCGAAGGGGTCGCGAGCGTGAACTGGATAAGCGACATCGTGGACCCATCCGTGCCGGATGTGTTCATCCCCCAGGAACTGATCACCATGTTCAAGAACGGCGACCATGCCCTGTTGCATATCTCGTTCACCGACAAGGCGGCTTCCGAACAGACTCAGGCCTCCGTCGCCGCCATCAAGGCCTATCTCAAAAACGGCCAGGCCTTCACCGGCATGCCGGTCTTCCTCTATGAACTGCGCGAACTGGTCAAGACGCAGGAGGTCAAATCGGTCGTGACGGCCGTGGTCCTTTCGACCCTGGTGACCGCCGTGGCCACGGGCTCGGTGGCCATACCCATCCTGTTCCTGATCGCCATGGGCTTCGGCATCATCTGCAACATGGGCACCAACTACTTCCTGGGCGAAATATCCTACATCACCAAGGCCACGGCGGCCGTGATCCAGCTGGGCGTGACCATCGACTTCTCCATCTTCCTCATGCACCGCTTCCGCGAGGAGACCCACCATACCGACGACAAGCGCGCGGCCATGATCAAGGCCATGCAGCGCACGGCCGGCGCCATCATCCCCTGCGCACTGGTGACTATGGCCGGCTTCCTGGCCCTGACCACCATGCGCATCAAGCTGGGGGGCGACATGGGCATCGTCATGGCCAAGGGCGTGTTCTTCGGCCTGGTCAGCACCATGATCATCCTGCCGGCCCTGACGCTGGTTTTCGAGCGCTTCAGCGCCATCCGGGACGTCAAGGGCCTGATCAAACCCATGACCCACGCCTCCGAGCGCCTGGTCAAGTACCCCGTGGTCCTGACCTTGATCTTCGTGACCCTGTTCATCCCCACCGTCTATATCCGGCAGCATTCAAACCTATCCTACAGCATCCAGGACATCCTGCCGCAGAACCTCAAGGCCTTGCAGGCGGTGCTCGAAATCCAGGACGCCATGGGATCGATCGAAATGGTCAATATCCTGTTCCCGGAAAAAACCCCGCGCTGGGCTCAGAAACAGGTCCTGGACGATATCGCCAAACAGCCGGGCGTGATCCAGACCATCGCCCTGGAAAGCCTGGTGGACCCCACGGTCCCGACCTCGTTCATTCCGGAGCAGGTCATGACGCGTTTCACCAAGGGCGGCTATACCCTGGCCATGGTCAGGATCAATGCCCTGGTCGGTTCGAATGAAGGCAATGCCCTGGTCGCCAAGATCCGCTCCATCCTGTCCGAACACCACATCGCCGGGTCGTACGTCACGGGCAACGCGCCCATCTCAAAGGATATGACCGACCTGTCGGCCACCGACCTGGTCAAGGTGGACATCAGCGGCGTGATCAGCATATTGCTGATCGTCACCATCGTGTTCGCCTCGTTTTCCATCCCGGTGGTCCTGGTGGCCGGCATCCTCCTGGCCATCTTCATCAATGTCTCGATTCCCTACCTGTTCGGGCATTCGATCCCGTACATCACCTTCTCGTCCATAACGGCCATCCAGCTCGGCACCTGCGTCAACTACGCCATCTTTCTCATGACGCGCTACCGGGAAGAGCGTCGGACACATCCCGCCCGGCAAGCCATGATCTTGAGCTGGGTGGGCACGGCGCCGGCCATCATCACCTCAGGCCTGTGCCTCTTCAGCGCCACCATCGGTCTGGTCTTTATCAGCGACGTCAGCATGATCCGATCGCTCTCGCTCATGATCGGCCGCGGCGCCATGCTGGCGGTCGGGGTCATCCTGATCCTGCTGCCGGGCGTGATCCTGACCTTCGACAAAATCATCATCGCCACCAGCTACGGCTGGAGAAAAGCTATAAAGGAGTAAGTACGCCATGAAAAAATTCATCTTCGCCCTGCTCATCTTCCTGACGATCGGCATCAGCGCCCACGCCCAGACCCTGTCCCGCAACGAGACGGTCTACGTAACCCTTGACCCCTCAGGCAAACCGCAGAAGACCGAGGTGGTCACCTGGCTGCGCACGGACGGCAAGGGCCCCGCACAGGACGCCGCGGTTCTCAAGGACGTCAGGAATATCCGTGGGTTGGAAACCCCTACCCTTTCACCGAACGGCAAACTGATCTTTACCGCGCCGGCCAAGGATATCTTCTACAGCGGCACCACCACCAAGAACCTGCCGGTGACGGTCGACATCCAGTACCGCCTGAACGGCCAAGCGGTCAAACGCGAGGAGCTGAGCGGAAAGAGCGGCAAACTGGAGATCGTAATGCACCTCAAGAACCAGGCCAAAGTCCGCCGACAGTTCACCTATAAGGAAGTCGGCACCGGCAAGCCCAAGGTCGCCAGCGAAGAAATTCCGGTGCCCTTCATCGTCATGGTGAGCACGGATCTGGATATCGATCAGTTCAACAACGTCGTTGCCCCGGAAGGCGCCTTCGCCGTGGTGGGCCGCACCATGAAGATGAACTGGGTGCTCTTCCCTTACCCGGAAACGACCATCAAGCTTTCCTCCGACATCAATAAGGCCAAGATGCCTTCGATCCTGTTCACCGCCATCCCCAAGTTCCCGCCCCTGCCGGAGATCGATGTCGAGTCCAAACTGAATAAGATCTATGGCGGCGTGGACACGGTCGGCGGCTACCTGGTCAAGCTCGAAGACGGCGCCCAGCAGCTCAACAGCGGCCAGAAGCAGATGCTCTCCGCCCTGGAGCAGGTGAACGACGGCACCGGCAAGCTCATCCTGGCCTCCAACGCCCAGATCGAGATCACGGGCGGCGCCATCAAGATCAATGAAGGCCTGGCGGAAAAGATCACCCCCCTGACCAAGATCCCGCTGGTTTCCGGCAAGGCCGGCGAGGCCAAGCACTACCTCGACATCCAGAGACAGCTGCTCGAACTCGCCTCACAGGGCGGACCGTTTTCGGACGAGATCCTGGCGTTTTTGAAGGAACAGGGCAAGGAGGCCCCGCCGGTCAAGGAGTTCCCGGGCATCAAGGTCACGACCGAGGGCATCACCAAGCTGCATGACGGCTCGAAGCAGATGATCGACGGCGCCAAAAAGCTCGATGACGGATCGGCGCAGCTGGCGAAATACCTGGGTCAGGTCAAAAAAGAGGGCACGGATGCCATCAAAGCGGGCATCATCAGCGGCGCCGACCCGCTGGTGCGCAAACTGGCATCGCTGGAAACCGCCAAGCAGCTGGCCCGGGACTATGACCGCTATGCCGGAAAACCGAGCGCGGTCAAGAGCTCGGTCGAGTTCATCATGAAAACCCCTGACTGATCGAATGCATCACCGACCTTTTCCCTTGACCCGGTCGAGAACTTCCGACCACACCTTGTCCGTGGGCGCCCCGGCATCCTTCAAAGCGCCCACGGACGGCATGCATCTTTTTCCTTGACAGGGGGATATTTGTCGCGTAGGGGTGATCCCTAATCTGAGATGCGAGAATATCCAACTGATCAAAAATCCCGGCAAGCAATCCGCAATTCTTCTTCGGTGCATGGTATGCCTCGTTTTTCAGAAATACGAAAGAGGCCTCTTTCTCTTTGCCGGGAAAGTGGCTGATAAAAAAGGGGTTTTCAATGGCAAAAGGAACAGTGAAGTGGTTTAACGAGCAGAAGGGTTTTGGTTTCATCACCGAAGACGGCGGCAAGGATGTTTTCGTGCATTTCTCCTCCATCAAGCAGGAAGGCTTCAAGTCCCTCCAGGAAGGCGACCGGGTAACGTTCGATGTTACGCAGGGTCCCAAGGGTCCTCAGGCTTCCAATGTCATGAAGTCCTAATTAGGACGCAACATGGGGGGCGGGAACGAACCGCCCCCCTCACCATCTTAAAAGCATACCGCATCTTTGTCTAAAGAGAATGGTGCGTATTGGCTGTAAAAGAACGCCGGCGGACGCAATGAAACGGCCGGCGCAATTCGGGCACAAGGAAAAAGTCCATGGCGAATAAATCACGACACACGTTCAAAAAGAACGAACGGGAGAAAGACCGGCGCCAAAAACGCATGCAGAAAGAGGCCCGCAAGGAAGAAGCCAAGAAAATGAAGGCCGAAACCGGTCCCTATACCGGCGAAGGCGATCCGGATATCGCCGGCATCGTACCCGGCCCGCAACCGCGCCAGGAAGAAGGGTAAGAAGAAAGAATCCAGAATTCAGGAGTCAGAATAAGATCCTGAGGCAAAATTCTAAGGCACGATACCTGTTTCTTCGCGCCATCCCGCATTACGCTCCCGGCCTACTGACTTCATATTTTTTAGTCTTTCATTCTTACTTCTTACTCCTGACTTCCGACTGCCGTTTCAATCATCTTTTTTATTCCACCTTCTGACTCCTGGCTCCTGATTTCTGACTCCTGCATTATCCCCCCCCATCCTCCCGCTCGGCATTCAACAGCGCACAAACCTGCAGCGGATCGATAAAGGCCCCATGATGCTCAAGGTGCTCGCGATACTCGACCAGCCGGGCAAGAACGCGCACGGCCTTGGACGAGGTGGTATAGGGGTAGGATACGCCCTTGATGACCTGGGGGAATTCCATAAAAGTGGTCGAAATGATCGGCTTTTTGTAGGTCTTCATGAAGTGCGCCAGCAGCGCGGCGATCATGTCGTCCAGGAGTTCGATGATCCTGGGCAGGGCTCGCTGACCCTCATGCGCCATCCCGACAAAGGCCGTGATCATATCCGCCATGGTGGCGCGGATCTGAGGCCCTGAGAGTAAGGTCTCCATGAAGCGCATAATGGTCTGTGTATCAGACCCGAAGAACTGAGCCACGAAGGGCAGCAACGGTTCGGCCATGCGTTCGAACAGGGCCGTGTCTCCTGTCTGCAAAGCCGCCACGAAAGCGCCGGCGATTTCTTCCATCCCGGCCAGACCGGCGAGCATCTCCGGTATGCGATGGATAAAGGTCTGCGTGCCCTTGGCCTTGTCCATGATATTCCCGAACCCGGCCAGGCTGCCGAAACCCATGAAGAGCAGCGCATCGATCCCGGAGAGTTCCAGGATGATCTTGGGCGCCAGGTAGTAGCCGATGAAGTTGCGGTCGCCGGCTGGATCGACCGGATTGCCGTGGCTCCAGCGCGGCGGAAAGATGGCGCTGAAGGCCGTGATGGTATCTTCGGGGAGATCGGGCACCTCCAGCCCCTCGCGGGCGCAGTCCTCGGTGCAGATCACGCCGTAGCTGCCGCCGCCCGTGATGATGCCGACATTGCGACCCTTTGGCAGGGGCTGGGTCAGAAAGCCGATGGCCGCATCAAGGAGTTCCTCGGGCGAATCCACGCGAAGGACGCCGGCCTTTTTCATGGCCTTGTCGAAGATCTCGTCGCTGCCGGCCAGCGACCCGGAATGCGACCGGATGGCCTTGGCCACGGCCTCGGAACGCCCCGGCTTGTAGACGATCACCGGTTTTTGAAGCGTCACTTGAGAGGCCTTTTCCAGGAAGCGCTGCCCGTCGGCCAGGCCTTCGATATAGGCCAGGATGACCTTGACGCCGTCATCGGCCCCGAAATATTCGATATAGTCTTCGAGCTGGATATCGGCCGCCGGACCGCAGCTGACATAATGCCTGAACCCCAGGCCGCGGCCATAGGCCGAGATCACGACCGATCCGCCTACGTTCCCGCCCTGGGTGACGAAGGCCGCCGGACCGTCCATGGACGGCAGGGCGAACATATAGGCCGAGAGACCGGCCGGGGCGCTCCACATGCCCATGCAGTTAGGCCCCACGAAGCGCAATTCACCCTTGCGGGCGATCCTGAGCACCTCGTCCTCCAGAAGGCGGCCTTGCTCACCGGTCTCACGAAATCCGGCCGAGATGATCACGCCGGCCTTGATACCCTTGGCCACGCATTCCTCCATGGCAGAGGGCACCTTGGGCGCCGGGATGACGAACACCGCCAGATCGATCGCCTCCGGGACATCCGCCACGCTCTTGTAGGCCGTGCGGCCCAGCACCTCGGCTTCGCGTGGATTGATGGGATAGACCGGGCCCTGAAAATGGTTGAGCAGGCTTGCGAAGGTGGAATTGCCCCACTTGTTCCAGTTGTTGCTGGCGCCGATGACCGCCACGCTCTTTGGGTTGAACAAGGGATTCAAAGCCTCGAAGATTTCCCCCATGACATACCCTCCACTCCATTGAATGCTTACCTAGCTACATGAATCTTGAATGAATGTGAAGACGGCATTGTGCCTGTTTACCAATATTTGACGAAAGGGATGGCATTTTCCGACCCTGATCTGTAAGATATATCCATGTATACGCCGAGCACAGTCAACGCCGCCGCTGAAGATGCCCGCGGCAGGAGGAGTCCATGCGCATCTGGACGCTTGGTCCCCGCTATCTCGACCCCCAGGGGCTGACGGCCCTATGGCGCGAGGGGCTGCTGGCCCTCAAGGTCCTCAAGGGTGAAACCCGGGGCTACCGCCACCATCCGCAGTTAATCCGTTTCCGCGCCTGCCCCGATCCGGTGGCCGCCATCGCGGCCTACCTGCACGGGGTATATGCCGAGGCGTGCAAGCGCGGATACCGTTTCAATGCCGCCAAGCTGCCCGGCAGGCAGGCCGTGGCCTTGATCGAGGAGACCGAGGGGCAGCTTGACTATGAGTGGGAACTCCTCAGGCGCAAGCTCGCCCAGCGTAGTCCACATCTGTACAGCGAGCTTTCACGTATCACCGCCCCTCAACCCCACCCCCTGTTCAGGATCGTGCCGGGAGCCGTGCGCGACTGGGAGAAACGTTAACGCATCGAATGTTTTCCGCCAAGCCCAAGTATGCTATAAAGTGATTTTGATCTTACAGACATGAAATGGAATAACCATGCAAAAGGCGGTCGTGATTACCGATAGAGCCCTGTGCGTGCTGGCCGCAACACCATCGGCCGCGGCCCTTTCTCCCAAAGGAGCCATCCCGGTGGGCGACCGGCTTACCAGGCATTTCGCCCACCTGGACGAGATCCTGGCCGCCGAAAACCCGGCTCCGGGCGACAAGGCCATCCCCTTGCGGGCATCGAAGTTAGCGGTGCGGATCCTGGCCGCCGGGGAGTACCTGACCTTCGAGTTTCTCGAACCGGAAGATGAAGTCGACGAGGCGGAGAAACTAAGACGCAAGGTCGCCATTTTGGAGCAGGTCATCGATGAGGCTCCCATCGGCATCATGTTCGTCGACCAGGACGAAAGCATCACCACCTTCAACAAACAGCAGGAGCTCAACTCGCGCGTGCCCCGTGAACAGGTGCTTGGGCAGAAGCTGGGTGCGATCTTCGACAAGGCCTATAAAAAGAAACCGGTCATGCGCGCCCACCATGATTTTCTCCATGGCCAGCTGCGCCATACCTGGGTACGGTTCGATCACTACCTGCCCCAGTTCTATAATAAGGAGATGACCTTCAGGATCACCGGCTTTCCCCTGGGGGAGGGCCATGGGGCCGCCATCTTCTCCGAGATCGAACAGGACCTGTACCGCGAGATGCGTAAGGCCGAGAAGCGCGGTGAAGAACTCCGCAAGTCGCGCCAGTACTTATCAGCCCTGCTGGACGCCTCGCCCAACCTGGTCATCTCGGTCGATGCCGAACGCCGGGTCTTGAGCTACAACCGCACGGCCGAGCTGGCGCTGGGCTACCCCGCCTCGCAGGTCATGCATACACCCGTGGACCGGTTCTTCCCTGATGACGAGATCCCGTCCCTGCAAGAAGCCATCACCTCGCCTGGCCAATGGTACGGCACCTTTCACCTGATCCGCTGGGATAACTCCACCATCCTGATCGAGCTGACCGCCACCAAGATCAAGAACAGCCGCTCCGGCCGGGAAATAGCCACGCTCCTGTTGGCCAAGGATATCGAAGAGACCAATAAGCTCAGACAGAACCTGATTCAATCCCAGAAGATGAGCTTCTTAGGCCAGATCATGGGCGGCCTGGCGCACCAGCTCAACAACCCTCTGGTGGGGGTGGTCAATATCGCCGAGATGCTGCTCACCACCCTGGCGGAAGATGATCCCAGCTACGCACATATCAGGATGATCAAGGAGGCCGGCGAGACCTGCCGCGACATTATCTCCCGGCTGCTCAAATTTTCGCGCCGCACGGATAAGAACATGCCGGTCATCCTGGATATCCGCGACGTGCTCGAAGCCAGCCTCGATCTTATCTCCCGCCACGATCTCTTCAAGGGCGTGACCTTGAAAAAACATCTGCTCGAGACCCCGCTTATCCACGGCGATGCGGTGCTGCTCCAGCAGGCCTTCATGAACATACTTTTCAACGCGGCCCAGGCAACGCCGGCCGGCGGCACCATTACGGTTACGAGCACCTTCCGGGGAGCGGCCAACTGGGAGGTGGAGGTCATCATCGCCGATACCGGGGTTGGAATCCACGAGGAAGACATTCCCAAGATCTTCGACCCGTTTTTTACGACCAAGGCCACGGACAAGGGCACCGGCCTGGGCTTGAGCCTGGCCTATTGGATCATCAAGGACCACGGCGGCCGCATCACGGCCGCAAGCGTGGTGGGCCAGGGCACCAGCCTGCACGTCTTCCTGCCGGTCATCCGCTACTGAAGGTGAATATGGACGCACCCAGAGTACTCATCGCCGATGACGAAGAATATGTGCGCGCCTTTTTCAAAGGCATCCTCACCCCTGAGGGCTATGCGCTCACGTTCGCGCACGACGGACGCCAAGCCCTGGAGAGCTGGTCGCAGCATGATTTCGATCTAATCATCATGGATATCCGCATGCCACATTTCACCGGTCTGGAGATCCTGGAGAAGATCAGGACCCAGGACCACCACACCATGATCATCATGATCTCGGCCATCAGCGATATCGATGCCGTGATCGAGGCCATGCGCTTAGGCGCCAACGATTTCTTCGCCAAACCCTTCACCTCAATCGACAAGATCAAGATCGACATCCGCAACTGCCTGGAACGTGCGCACCTGTTGAGGGAGAACGAGGATCTCAAGTCCCAGGTCGATCTGAAAGACGCCCACAAACATCTGGTCTATGCCAGCAAGGCCATGGAGGATGTCATCGAGACGGCCGGCCGCGCCGCTCACTTCGACAGCCCGGTTCTGATCCAAGGCGAATCGGGCACGGGCAAGGAGCTGGTGGCACGCTTCATCCATCAGGCCAGCTCCCGTAAAAACAAGCCCTTCCTGGCGATCAACTGCGGGGCCATCCCCGAGACCTTGCTGGAACCCACTCTCTTCGGCTATGAGAAGGGCGCCTTTACCGGGGCGCACCGCACCACCACGGGATATTTCGAGGCCGTGGCCGGCGGCACGGTCTTCTTGGACGAGATCAGCGAGACCTCACCCTCCTTCCAGATCAAACTGCTGCGCGTACTGCAGGAAGGCGAGGTCATGCGCGTCGGCGGCCACAAGGTGACTAAGGTGGACTTCCGGCTTATTTCGGCCACCAACAAGAATGTCCAGGCTTTGGTGAGAAGCGGCGCCTTTCGCAAAGACCTCTTCTACCGCATCCATGTAGTCGGCATCGAAATCCCCCCTTTACGGCACCGTATCGAAGACATACCACTGCTCATCCAGCACTTCATGGGGCGCTTGATCCGGAAAAACAAGCTCAAGCCACGCCAATTTTCTCCCGCGTTGATAGATTACCTGACCAGGCTGCCCTGGGAAGGCAATGTGCGCGAACTCGAGAACCTGGTGGAACGTCTCCTGGTGGTATCGTCCTCCAAGGTCATCGGCCTGGAGAACCTGCCTCCGGAATTGCAGAATCACGCCGCCGCATCCACGAGTGTTCCAAGCCTGGCATATGAAGAAGCCAAGGAGTCCTTTGAACGCACCTTCCTGGAAAAACTCCTCGCGCGCACCAAGGGCGATCTCAAGGAGGCCGCCCGGATCTCGGGGCTGGATCTCTCCAGCCTGTACCGCAAGAAGAACCGCTATCGAGCCTGATTTTTGCATTTGCGCCAAAACCTTTGCACCATTGCAAAGCTTGCATCCCGGGGCACCTTTTCCAAGACCATAAAACAGCCCCAATACACGCCGAAATTCGATCATCAGGTTACCCCCCATAAAACCAGGCGCGGATGAATCCTTAGGGCGCATTGGCATTTGTGCAAACCGATCAGAAAACGTCCACCCGCCTATGATTCATTCAACATGCTTAATTCACAACTCAATTTAGTTATTCGCCAAAGCTGGCACACCCCTTGCTCATATTGTCAGACATAAGATTGAGATTGGGATCACGATTGAAATCACATTACCTTTAGGAGGTTGCATGCCCGTATTTAAAGATACTACATTCCTCTATGACTCATTGGGAGGCTTCTGGAAGGAACTGGCGACCAGAGATGATTTCAAAAATGCTACCGCCAAGGCGGGACTGGTGATCAAATTCGACATCACCGAACCTGACGCCTCTATCTGGATCACCCCCACCGGGATCTGCCTCGGCAGTCAGGATATCAAACCGGACATCACCATGAGCCTGACCGCCGACACCTGCCATGCCTTCTGGAAAAAGGACTTGAGCCTGCCGGTCGCGTTGGCCAAGAAAAAAATCAAGGCCAAGGGCAATATCGCCAAGGTCCTCAAGCTCCTGCCGGTCATCATGCCGGCTTTCGACATGTACCCGCAATACATGGCAAAGTATAATCTTTAACCTATTAGCAAGTCACTATTCTGCAAGGAGATTATGCATGGACTCTACCTTTGTATCCGGACTCTTTTCTTATGAGATCGAAGCCCAGTACGAAAAACAACCCGACTTCCCGATCATCACCTTTGACAATGGCGATTACCCCAGCGAGGTCGTGACCTACGCCGATATCTTTACCCAGGGGTGTAAACTTGCCGCGGCGCTGAAACAAGCCGGCATCGGCAAAGGCGACCGCTTCAGCCTGGTCATGAAAAATCACCCCGAGTTTCTGTATGCCATGATGGCCGCTTCGCTCACTGGCGCGGTCGTTGTACCCATCGATCCGCGCTCCAAAGGCAGTAAGTTGAGCTACCAGATCAAAGACTCGGGCACCAAGGGCATCATCTTCACCAACGAATACGCCTCCGAGGTCGCCCAGTCGCTCTCCGAGCTCAAGGATGTCAAGGCCCTGGGCGTGATCTACAAACCGGGCTTCGATAAAAACAGGCATCCCGAATATCCTGACCTGGCCGAGATCCTTTCCCGGCCGGCCGGCTCCATCCCGGACGGGCGTAACGTCGATCCGGCCAGCGCCTTCCAGATCATCTATACCTCCGGAACCACCGGCGACCCCAAGGGCGTGGTCCTGAAAGCCAACCGCATGGCCATGTACAAACTCCTGGCCCAGTTCGTATGGCAGTACGCCGCGGACGATGTGCTCTACACCGGCCTGTCCTTATCACACGGCAACGCCCAGGCCGTCACCATGACGCCTTCCTTGATGCTGGGCGTACGTGCCGTGATCAGCCGTTCGTTCACCAAGAGCCGGCTCTGGGATGTGTGCCGCAAGCACGGCGCCACCACGTTTTCGCTCTTAGGCGGTATGATGATGGGCATCTACAGTGAACCGCGCAAACCCAATGACGCCGATAATCCGGTGCGCAAGGTGATCAGCGCCGGAACACCCATCGCCATCTGGCAGGACTTCGAGCAGCGCTTCGGGGTCAAGATCCATGAATGGTACGGGGCCGTGGAGGGCGGTTTCGCGCATAACGCCCCCGGTGTGGGTCCCCTGGGCTCCTTCGGCAAACCCTTGGAAGGCATCATGGAGATGAAGGTCGTGCGCGAGGACGACAGTGAGTGCGCGCCGGGCGAGATCGGCGAGCTCGTCAGCCGGCTGGTGGGCGCCAAGGAAGAAGTGGAATACCACGGCAAGAGCGACGCCTCGGCGGCCAAAACCCGCGGCGGCTGGCTCAGATCCGGCGACATGTGCCACACCGATGAGAACGGCTGGCTCTTTTTCGATTTCCGCAAGGGCGGGGGCTTAAGGCGCCACGGCGACTTCATTCTGCCCGAATACGTGGAAAAGGCCCTGGCCGATCTGCCCGAGGTCAGCGACGTATGCGTGTATGGCATCCCCTCCCAGGCAGGCGCACCGGGCGAGAGCGATATCGTGGCCGCCATCGTTCCCGCGACGGGCAAAGAGGTCAATCCCGGCTATATCTTCAAAACCCTCAAGAGTAGTCTCGAGACCAACTCCATCCCCTCATTCCTCCAGGTGGTCTCTGAGATCCCCAAGAGCGCCTCGGAGAAAAACCTCGACCGTCTCTTAAGGGATGACTTCACGCCCACGGCGGCCAATGTCTACACCTTCGCCGACTATCGCTGATACAAACAAAGGAGAAGATCATGTCATCCTATGCCTATGATTATTCCGATCTCAATACCGCCGCGCTCGAGCTGACCTCGGACCACGAGGAGCTCAAGACTTCATTGCGCAGATTCGCCATGGAAAACCTGCGCCCGGCCGCCATCGAGCTGGACAAGATGAAGCCCGAAGACGTGATCAAGGAAGGATCCCTTTACTGGCAGAACATGCGCAAGATGCACGAGCTCGGCTATCATACCCTCTTCGTACCCGAGGAATACGGCGGCATCGGGCTCGATCCGGTGAGTATCCACATCTTCATGGAGGAGCTTTCCTACGCCAGCATGGGTTTCGCGGTGGCCGCGGGCGTGGATTGCTTCCCCTCGTTCATGGCCAACCTGACCATGAGCGATCACCCCGAGCTGGAACACAGCATCATCCGCCCCTTCGTCAATGATGTTGAATGCCGCAACACGGCCTGCTGGGCCATCACCGAGCCGGCGCACGGTTCCGACATCCTCATGGCCGGCACGCCCTATTTTCACAACCCCAATATCAGCCACCAGGTGGTGGGTAAGAAGGTGGGCAAGAACTATATCATCAACGGCCAGAAGTCGGCCTGGGTCTCCTGCGGCCCTACGGCCAGCAAGGCGGCCCTCTTCTTCGGCGTCGACCCGTCGCAGGGCATGTCCGGAGGGGTCATCGCCATCGTGGACCTCATGCAGGAAGGCGTCTCGCGCGGCAAACCGCTCGACAAATTGGGTCAACGCGAGCTGCCGCAGGGCGAAATCTATTTCGATGACGCCGTGGTTCCGGAGGATTACGTGCTCTGCGATTCCGAGGCCTATGAAGAGATGAGCTCATTGATCCTGGGCGTGGCCAATGCCGGCATGGCGACCTATGCCCTGGGCGCCGGGCGCGCGGCCTTCGAGGAAACCCTGACCTATTCCCGCGAGCGCATCCAGGGCGGGCGTCCGCTGTGCGACCACCAGGCCGTGCAGTACAAGCTGGCCAATATGTTCATCGGCGTGGAGGCCGCGCGCCAGATGTCGCGCTCGGTCATGAACTTCAACCTCACCTGCTTCCCGCCGCGCACCGAGTACTCTATCGCCTCCAAGGTTTTCTGCACCAAGACGGCCTTCGACGTGGTCAATGACGGTGTCCAGATCCATGGAGGCTACGGTCTGTCCAAGGAATACTTCATCGAAAAGCTCTTCCGCGACATCCGCGCCGGCATGATCGAGGACGGCTCCAATGACAGCCTGACCATCGCCATCGCCAACCATATCCTCTTCGGGGATACGCCATACTAAAAGACATAAGGGAGAATTTAAGATGAATGATGTTTTTGTCATCGGCGTCGGCATGATACGCTTCAACAAGTATCCCGACAAAACCGTGCGCGGCATGGGCGTGGAGGCGACGAATCTCGCGCTCAAAGATGCCGGTCTTTCCAAGGAAGACATCCAGGCGGCCTATATCTCCAACACCTTCTGGGGCATGTATGCCAACCAGCATTCCATCCGCGGCGAGATAATTCTGAGAGACATGGGCATTGACGGCATCCCGATCGTCAACTGCGAAAACGCCTGCGCGGGCGCTTCCACGGCCATGCACCTTGGGATCAACGCCATCAAGGCCGGCATGTGCGACGTGATCCTGGCCATGGGCACGGAAAAAATCACGCATGAGAACAAGGCCCTGTCCTTAGGTGCCTATGCCTCCTGCATGGACGTGGAAAACCTCGAGAAGGCCCTTTACCTGTTCGAGTCGGTCAGCAAGACCATCAACATCGAGATCCCGCCGGGAGAAACCCCGCCCGGGGAAGGCCGCAGCATCTTCATGGACGCCTATGCCATGGGCGCCCGCTGGCACATGTCCAAGTTCGGCAGCACGCAGAAGCAGCTGGCCGCCATCTGCGCCAAGAACCATTTCCATGGTTCGCTTAATCCCCTGGCCCAGTACCAGACCGACATGACCCTGGAAGAGGTCCTGGCCGATCGTCCGGTGGCCTATCCGTTGACGCGCGCCATGTGCGCCCCGGTGGGCGATGGCGCCGCGGCCGCCATCCTGTGCTCGTCAGAGTACCTGAAACGCCTGAAAGATGCCCGTCCGGTCAGAATCCTGGCCTCGGTGCTGGGTTCTGGCAAGGACCGCAGCTTGGACGGCGAGGATATCGGCGAGCGGCTTTCCCGTCAGGCCTATAACATCGCCGGCGTGGGTCCCCAGGACATCAGCCTGGCCGAGCTCCACGACGCCACGGCTTACGGCGAGCTGCATCAGAGCGAAGTCATGGGCTTCTGCCCGCTGGGCGAAGGCGGCCCCCTGGCCCTGACTGGCGCCACCCGCCTGGGCGGCAAGATCCCCTTAAACACCAGCGGCGGGCTGGAGTGCCGTGGGCATCCAATCGGAGCCTCCGGTCTGGCGCAGATCCACGAGGTGGTCACCCAATTGAGGGGCGAAGCGGGAAAACGCCAAGTGGCGGGCGCGCGCCTCGGCCTGACCGAGAACGGCGGCGGCAACCTGGGCGTGGAAGAGGCCTCCATGACCATCCATATCATGGAGAAGGTGTAAAAAGCATTCGCTGGTACACCGGCCCTCCCTTAAGGGAGGGCCGGGCCATTCGCACACGGAACGATACCCGGTGCGGGATTTGAACGCTCCAACATCCCGGAAGATCGGGCGATGAAGGGGCATGAGATTTTATTCTTTTTCTATAAAGGAGGAAATTCATGTCTGGTTCGTGGGAGAGAAAATTCAGCTATTTAAGCGATCCACCGGTGGTTACGGCGCCTTTTACGATCGATCTTGACGAGGACAAATGTATCGGTTGCGGTTTGTGCCTCAAACAGTGTCCGTGCCAAACACTGGCCCTGGTGGAACGCGAACCATCGCCCAACCAACAGCCGGCCTGCCAGTTTGCCTGCCCATGCGGGACCGATATCCGGGGCTATATCAAGGAGCTCAATAAGGGCGCATCCTTCGAAACGGCCTGGCGCATGATCGTCCAGACCAATCCGCTGCCCGCCATCACGGGCCGGGTATGCCCGCATATGTGCGAGAGTGCCTGCAACCGCTCCGGTGTGGACAGCCCCTTAAACATCAACAAGATGGAATCCTCCATAGGCGATTATGCCATCGAGCACAACCTGGCGTTCGAAAAGCCTGCGGTCGTCAAAGACAAGAAGGTGGCCGTGGTCGGGGCCGGACCATCGGGCATGAGCTGTGCCTATCATCTGGCGCGCCTGGGGTATCAGGTCACGGTCTTCGACGAGAATGAACAGCCGGGCGGTATGCTGCGTTCCGTCCTGCCGCGCTTCCGGCTGCCGGTGGCGGTGATTGATAAGGAACTCCAGCGCATCATCGACCTCGGCCTGGAGATGCGCTCTGGCACCACCGTTGGAAAAGATATCAGCCTGGCGGATCTGAAGAAGGAGTTCCAGGCCGTCTATATCGCCATCGGCGCCCAGAACGGCAAAGCCCTGGGATTGAAGGGCGAAGGCAGCCAGAATGTCTATGACGGCCTGACATTCCTGCGGCAGGTGGCGGACAAAAAAGCCCCCCAGTTGGGCAAGCGCGTGGTGGTGATCGGCGGCGGCAACACGGCCATCGATGCGGCCCGCATCGCACGCCGTATGGGATCGGAGGTGACCATCCTCTACCGCCGCGGTCGCGCTGAAATGCCCGCGGCCGGGCGCGAAGTCGAACTCGCCACGGAAGAAGGGGTGCGCATCGAATTTCTCTGCGCGCCGCTGGCCTTCAATCTGAACGGCGGCAAGTCCGTGAAAGCCTTGAAATGCGGCCGGATGCAGCTGGGCGAAAAAGACGCCTCCGGACGCGCCGCTCCGCGCATGATCCCGGGCAGCGATTTCGAGGTCCAGGCCGACGCCGTCATCGCGGCCATCGGTCAGGAACTCGTGCCAGCCGGGTTTGATAATCTGGTGACCGGCGGCCTGATCGGCACTGATGGCAACGGGCTCACCTCCGAAAAAGGCCTGTTCTGCGGCGGCGACGCCGCGGCCGGACCGGCCACGGTCGCCTTGGCCATCGGCTCCGGCATGCGCGCGGCCCTGGCCATGGATGCCTATCTGCAGGGCGCCAAGCTTCCTTCCAACAGCATCAAGAAGGAGGTCTCATTCGCGGGCATCCCGCTGTCCGACCATGAAAGGCTCACGCGCAACGAGGCCGTCTGGCTTGACCCTCAGCAGAGGATCGCCGAGCTGGAGCGGGAAGAGTGCGTATCCATTCGTCCTGAACAAGTCCTGAACGAAGCGCACCGGTGTCTGGGCTGCGGCACGTTCAAATCCGATTTCGTCGGTCTGCCCTATTTCGGCAAGATCTGCATCGCCTGTCACAACTGCGAGGCCATCTGTCCCCATGACGCGCTCAAGTTCCCCAAATTCTACCAGGTGAACCAAGGGCGCTGGGCAACGGACTTCACCATCCCCAAGGATTCCCAGGGCCGCCCGAACCCCTTCCAGGAACCGGAGGCCCCGGACTATGAAAGCCTGGCCCCGCGCCTTTCCGCGGTCGAAGATGTCATCTATCGCCGCCGCTCCAACCGTGTTTTCAAACCCGATCAGATCCCGGCCGAGATGATCCATCGCATGCTCGAGGCAGGACGCTTCGCGCCTTCGGCAGGCAACTGCCAGCCCTGGCAGTTCGTGGTGGTGCGTGATCGGGCCTTGCTTGACGAAGTCAGCGCCGCCTGCACCAAGACGCTGACCATGGTGTCCAAGATCTACCAGGGCAAAGATCCTTTCAGGCAGATGGTCAAGAACAGCCTGGCCTTCTTCAAGCCCGATTCCATCGACCAGCGTCCCATGGTGGCCATCCAGGCCCTGACGCTGCCGAAATTCGGCCAAAAGGATCTGGACGTCTTCTTCCATGCCCCTACGGTCATCTATGTGCTGGTCAACAAAATGGGCATCTCCAAACCGATCTTCAGCACCGGCATGTGCTGCCAGAACATGGTCCTGGCAGCGCACGCCATGGGTCTGGGCACCTGCTACTCGGGCTTCGGCGCCGAACCGGTCAACCTTAATCCCCTGCTGAAGGCCAAGCTCGGCATCACATGGCCGTACGACAACGTAGCCACCACGATCTGCGTGGGTTTCCCCGCCGTACCCATCGATAAACCGGTATGCCGAGAATATCCCAAGGTGAAGTGGATTGAATAGTCTGATCTCAGGACTATTATATACATCCATGCGGTAAGCGCCATTGCAGGCACCAGCGGCAAAAAGAGAGAACTCCGCCATGAAACCGCCGCTGGTGCCGTTGATCCTGGATGCAGGTGGTCACAATTAAAAAAATCAAAATGGAAAACGAGGAGGGTAGGATGTCAACAAGCTCATTTGAGATGCACGAATTCATCGAAACCGCGCATGCCTTTGCCGCCAAGAGTGTGGCTTCGATCTTTGACGGCGAGCACGCGGATGGGAAATTGGACAAGATCGATGATGTCCTGTCCACGGCCTTTTCCATCGGCCTGGCGGCATCGCCTGATCCGAATCAGCCGGGGTATGACTACGGCATCTGGGGCGCGGCGTTGTCCGAGACCGGTCTGGCGCCTTCCACTTTGATGCTCTCGGCCGTGGCCGAGGTCTGCGGCGGAGTAGCCTTGAACCTGCACGTGCAGGGCCTGGCCTCCCAGGTCATTCATATGTCCGGCCGGCAACTGACCTCACCGCCGGTCAGGGTCGCCCCGGCGATCCAGGAGGAGTTCGGCCTGCCCGGCTGGGGCACGTTAAACGTCCCCAGCGTGGACGCGCCGGCGCGCGTTATGAGCGAGGCCAAACCGGTCAAGGGTGGGTATGTCATCGACGGGGTCAAGCCGTTCATGTACGCCATGCCCGGCGCCGAGTCCGCCGTGGTCTTCTGCCGGGTCGATGAAAACTGGGGGTGTTTCCTGATCCCGCTGACCAGCGCCGGACTGAAAACCGAGGCGGTCGGTGTCCGAACGGGCTTGCGTGCCTCCTATCTGACCCATCTCACCCTCAAGGGCGTCCAGATCCCGCTCGAAGCCAGACTCGATGACGGTGACGCCCTGCCGCTCTTGATACGTTCCTTAAGCCTTCATTGGCTCGGCCTGGCAGCGATCGGAGCCGGCATCGCCCGCGGCGCGGTAAAAGCGGCCCGCAAATATGCATCCGAACGCTACCAGGGCGGAACCATGCTGGAAAACCACCCGGTCATACGCATGCTCATAGCCGGCGCCGAGTCCAATATGGAAGCCGCCGGCGCCCTGGCGGCCCGCGCCGGGGACATGCATCTGGATACGCCGGAGATCATGCGAGCCAGCGCCATCGCGCGTCTGACCGGCCTGCAGCTCTCAACCGAGGCCGTGACGGATTCGCTGCAGGTGTTCGGCGGCTACGGCTATATGGAGGACTACGGGATGGAAAAACGCCTGCGCGATGTGACGGTCTTGAAATCCATGGCCGGAACGCCGCAGTATCTCAAGCAGTTTATCTTTGAATCCGGGGAGGTGCGCTCATGAAACCAGCCGATCAAACCACTAGGGAACGCCAGGCCACATCGATCATACCGGGCATGGGCCCGGAACAAACCGCACGGACCACGAAAATCCGTGCCGATATCCATGAGACCATTGAAGCCGATCCTACCTTGAAGAAACGCATCGCCAAGCTGGCCATGCCGGGGGCTTCGCGGGATCTGAACTTCTTCGGCAAGCTGTTGGTGGACTGCGGGGAAAGGACTATTTGGGAACGCGATACCGCCACGCTGCCGTGGGGCTGCCGTTACTGGCGCCGCAAGGCGCGCGATTTCGCACGCCAATATATCCGGCCCGACGCCCTGGCGGCCGACCTCGATCCGCATAACTACGACCCCAAGCCCATCCTTTCGGCCGCCGCGAAAGCCGGCTTCCAGACCGCCATGATGCCCTTCCCCATCGGCACGGCCGAGCCTTTTGCATACCTGCGTGCCGCCGTCATGCAGCCGGCCGTGATCGCCGAGGAGTTCGCCACCGAATGCGGAGGTATCGGCCTATTGCTCCTGGCGCACCACCTGGGATGCGCGCCTATCATGCTCTCCGGTCATATCCCCTCCATGGTGCGCCATCTGGTGCCGCTCTATCAGCGTTTGAAGAAGGGCGCCCCGGAGACCATGGCCTTTGCCATCACCGAGCCCGGCGCCGGTTCGGACGTGGAGGAAACCGAGGGCGGCGCCCAGGCGCACCTGGTTACCACGGCCAAACGGGCCAAGGGCGGATTTATCTTAAACGGCCGCAAGTGCTTCATTTCCGGCGGCGGCTATGCCCAGAAGGTCACTCTGTATGCCAAGCTGGATGGCGAAGGCATCGAGTCCTGGACCTGTTTCATCGTGGATAAGAACATGCCCGGCTTCTCGGTTGGACGCCTGGAGCACAAGATGGGCCAACGCGCCTCGGATGCCGCCGAGCTGATCCTGGAAGACGTGTTCGTGCCCAAGGAAAACGCGGTGGGCAAACTAAGGAGCGGCTGGGCCAACAACCGCAACGTCCTCAACTACTCCCGGCCCTGTGTGGGCGCCATGGCGCTGGGGCACGGCCGCGGGGCATTCGAACGCGCCCTGGAATTCTGCCGCCGCACCTACCTCGGCCCCAAACGCCTGATCGATTACCAGGATATCCAGTACACCCTGTCGGATATGGCCATGAGCCTGTGGTCGGCGCGCGCCATGATCTGGCACAGCTGCGCCCAGCTCCTGCGCTGCAACCAGGCGGCCTCGGCCACGGCCAAGGTCATCGCCTCGGATACGGCTTTCAAAGTATGCAACCAGGCCATCGAAATTATGGGCGACCATGGGTACGTGCACGCCAATTCAGTCGAACGCCTCTGGCGCGATTCCCGCCTGACCCAGATCTACGAAGGCACCAACCAGATCAACCGCCTGTCGCTGATCGAGTTCCTCTGGGAAGCGGAGTTCAATAAGTAACCATCCCCCCTGGCCCTCTTCCGGAAGAAGAGTGCCAGGGTTTAAGCGTCCGGCTCTCAACATGCGATAGTGATAACCATTGTGGGCGATTTTTGTTGAACGAGGAGGATACATGTACAGGATTACAGGACGGCATGTCCTGATTACCGGGGCCGCCTCCGGTATCGGGCATGCCCTTTCCGAGTGTTTCGCCAGGGATGGCGCCCATCTCTTTCTCGGCGCGCATCCCTCAGAAGAGACGAAAATCCAGTCCTGGGCCGGCGAGCTTGCCGGCCGCTATGGTGTCAAGACCTGGGCTTTCCCGGTGGATCTCTCCCATGTCGACGGACCTGAAACCCTGTATTGGCAGGTAAACGCCCTGGGCCTGCCCATCGATGTCCTGGTCAACAACGCCGGTCTGATCGCTTACGGCAACCTGGACCAGATCCCCTTGGATCGGCAAGAGCAGATTATCCACGTCAATGCCCTGGCCTACTTCAAGCTCATGCGTCTGGTATTGCCCGATATGATCAAGCGCGGGCAGGGCCGGGTTCTGAACGTCTCATCCGTGTCCGCCTTTCAGCCCACGGCCCACCACGCCGTGTACGGCGCCACCAAGGCCTTTGTCCAGAGCTTGAGCGAGGCCGTAAATCAGGAATGCAGCGGCACCGGGGTCACGATCGCCACCTTCAACCCGTCTTATACCAATACCCCGCTCCTGGCGGGCGAGGGCTTTCCCCAACAGCTCTGGTGGTATACGTTCAGCGGTCTGAGTTCGCCGGAAACGGTGGCCGAAAAAGGCTTCCAAGCCTTCAAGGCCGGTAAGACGCTCTATATCCCGGGCTGGCATAACTGGCTGGTGCATGCCTTCCTGCAGCGCTTCATCCCACGCCGTATGGCAGTCCTGATTTCGGCCTGGGTGCTTAAGGCCAGGAGGTAAGTATGCGCAATGTCTGCATTACCGGGGCCAGCGGGTATATCGGAAGCAAGATCGCCCGCTTTCTGGCTCAAAAGGAAGAGATCGGACACATCGTGGGCCTGGATATCCACCCGCCGAAACAACCCATCCCACGTTTTTCATTCTACAAACGCGATGTACGCGAACCTATCGACGATATATTAAAAGAACACGCCATCGACACCATGATCCACACCGCCTATGTCCTGCCCCCCATCCACGACAAAAACCGCATGGAAGCTATCAATGTGGGCGGGACGCGCAACGTCATGACCGCCTGCGCGCGCCATTGTGTCGAGCACGTGCTGTACACGAGCTCATCCACGGCCTACGGATTTCACCCCGACAACGACAATCCCTTGACCGAAGCGAGCAGCCTGCGCGGCAATGCCGATTTCACCTACTGCAAGAACAAACGCGAGATCGAGCTGGCTATTCCCCTGTGGCTCAAGGACAATCAGACCATGCGCCTGACGATCCTCAGGCCCTGTTTTGTCGTCGGTCCGGGCTTCGACAACCCTCTGGCGCGCTATCTGCAGAAAAAGATCGTGGTTCTGCCGAGACGCACTGAACCGCTGCAGTTAGTCCACGAAGACGATCTCGTTCGGATTATCTACCTGGCCCTGCGCGACAAAAAAACCGGGGTCTACAATGTGGGCGGCGACGGCACCGTGCCCTTTGCCGAGATGGTGAACAAGCTGGGCGGCATATTGCTGCCTCTGCCCGACCCGGTCCTGACCTTCTTCAACGCCATCGCCTGGAACCTGCATCTGTGGTTCTTGAGCGAATTTCCCAACCCGGCCATGAACATGGTGCGCTACCCCTGGGTGGTCAGCAGCGACAAGCTCAAGCGGGATTTGGGCTTCAGCTACCAGTATACCTCCCGCACCGCCTTCGACGATTTTGCGTCCATCGTGCGTAAGGGTAAGTCACGCTAAGGGACAAGCGCTTGCCCCATGACCGTCAAAGTTAATGTATCGTTTTGTCGGCTGCGGGACGCGAGAATCCTGCCTTTACCGGCGCTTAGCGCTTAAGGAGCGAGCCCAGCACCCCGCGGATGATCTGGCGGCCGATCTGGCTGCCGATGGCATGCGCGGCGCTCTGGGCCACGGCCGCGATGATCTTGCCGGTCTCGGATTGTCTGGCAGCGGCGGTCCTCTTTGGGGACGACGGTTCCGGGGCGTTTTCCTTCTGTTCGGCCCTGGCCTTGAGCTTTTCATAGGCCGATTCACGGTCCACGATCTTTTCATAGTGCCCGTAGATCAAGGAGCCCTGAATGACGGCGCGGCGCTCATCACCCGTCAACGGCGTCAGGCGGCTGTGCGGCGGACAGATGTAGGCCCGCTGGACCACGGTCGGGGCCCCCTTGGCGTCCAGCACCGACACCAAAGCCTGGCCCACTTCCAGCTCGGTGATCGCCTTGGCCACATCGAGCTTGGGGTCGGCGCGGAAGGTATCGGCGGCGGCCTTGACGTTTTTCTGATCCGCAGGGGTAAAGGCCCTTAGCGCGTGCTGCACGCGGTTCCCCAGCTGCCCCAGCACGGTTTGAGGCAGGTCCAGGGGGTTCTGGGTCACGAAATAGACGCCCACGCCCTTGGATCGGATCAGGCGCACCACCTGTTCGATCTTTTCCACCAGGATCTTGGCCGCGTCGTCGAAGAGCAGGTGGGCTTCATCGAAGAAGAACACCAGCTTGGGTTTTTCCGGATCGCCCACCTCGGGGAGCTGTTCGAAAAGCTCGGAGAGCATCCATAAGAGAAAGGTGGCGTAGAGCTTGGGGGATTGCATCAATTTGTCGGCCGCCATGATGTTGATGACGCCCTTGCCCTGGCCGTCGGTCTGGATCAGGTCCTCAAGGTTGAGGGCCGGCTCGCCGAAGAACTTGTCCGCGCCCTGCTGCTCCAGGGTCAAAAGTCCGCGCTGAATGGCGCCGATGCTGGCGGCCGAGACATTGCCGTACTCGGTCTTGAACTGGGCGGTATTCTCGCCCACGTACTGCAGCATGGCGCGCAGATCCTTGAGGTCGAGCAACAACAGCCCCTGGTCGTCCGCGATTTTGAACACCAGCGCGAGCACACCGCTCTGGGTATCGTTGAGCACCAGGATGCGGCTCAAGAGGAGCGGGCCCATCTCGGAGACGGTGGTGCGCACCGGATGGCCCTGCTCGGCGAAGACGTCCCAGAAAACCACGGGATAGCCTTCGAACCGGAAATCGGTCAGGTTCAAGCTCTGGATGCGCTCCTTGACCTTGGTGTTCTCGCCGCCGGGAAAGGGCAGCCCCGAGAGGTCGCCCTTGACGTCCGCCATGAAGACCGGCACGCCTGCGGCGCTGAACTGTTCGGCCATGGTTCGCAAGGTGATGGTCTTGCCCGTACCGGTGGCGCCGGCGATGAGTCCATGACGGTTGGCCATTTTGGGAATGATGCCGATGTCCACTCCGGCCTTGGCGATCACGAGAGAATCAGATACGGTGCCCATCTGCCCTCCTCATTGATTTATTACCACTAGTAATACAGGGCCTTGAGGGAACCTGTCAACCGCGACGAGGTTATGAAGATGGGCCGGACTTTTACGAACCGAGGGGCAAGCGCCCCAAATTGCATTTGATGTCGCGCACGATGAATGCTATGCACCCTTTAGAGATTAAGCATATGCAATTGCTGTGTGGGGGGTATTGGTATGTCGGGACAGAAGGTGGCGTATCTGGGTCCATCGGGGTCGCATTGCCAGCAGGCGCTTAGAGCCTATCTACCTGAGGCCCAGCAGATCGCCTATCCTTCCATCAGCGCCGTTTTCGCCGCCGTGTCCGCTTCCGAAGTCGATTTCGGGTTCGTGCCGATCGAAAGCGTGATCAACGGCCGGATGGCCCAGACCTTGGACAACCTGCGGCAGTACGCAGGACAGCTCATGATCGCGGGCGCCACAATCCTGCCGGTCAAGGACGGAGACAGCGAAAGTCCTGAGGACGACAAGACCCGTTTCATCCTCATCGGCCGCCAAATCCCTGAGCCATGCGGCCGCGACGTGACCAGCCTGGTCATCTATCCGCAGCGCGACCGCGTCAAACTGCTCCACGACATGCTCTCGGTTATCAGCGTCAAGCACAACCTCAATATGACCGACATCGACCGGCGGCCCGATCAAAAAGGCTTGTCCATCTTCTATATCGATATCGAGGGCCACATGGCCGATCCCAACGTACGCGCCTGCATCGAAGACCTGATCGAAAGCCTGAGCGAGACCGAAGTCATCACCTTGGGGTCCTACCCTTACCTGCCGTTCAACGAGCCCCTGATCAAGACCATCGGTATCATCGGCGGCACGGGCGAGATGGGCCGCTTCTTCGTGCCGTTCTTCACCCGGCTGGGCTATACGGTGCTGGTCGCCGGCCGGCACACGCCCTTAAGTCATGCCGACTGCGCCAGGCAGGCCGACGCCGTGATCGTCAACGTGCCCATCGAGCATACCGAGGACGTGATCCGCTCCATCGGCCCTCTCATGCGTGCCGGCCAGCTCCTGGTCGACAATGCCGGGGTCAAGTCGCGGCCCATCACCACTATGCTTGAGAACACTGACCCCTTAGTCGAGATCCTTTCCATCCACACCATGTTCGGCGCCAGCGTGGAGAGCCTGCGGGGACAAAACATCATCTCGGTACCGACCGTTCGGTCGGGACCCATGGCGCAGGAATTCGAAGACATCCTCTACAAGCACGGCGCGCACATCACCCGCGCCACACCGGACGAGCACGACATGTACGTAACCTTCACCCAGGGTCTGGAACATATGGACGGCGTGGCCAAACTGGCCACCGTCCTCGAGCTGGCGGGCGATCCCGCCAACCTTGAATCCTTCTCAACCCCCAACTCACGGCGCGCCACCGAAATCTACGAGCGCATCCATGCCGGTGATCATCATCTGTACGCCACCATGCTGAAGGAGAACCCTCACATCCTCAAGACGCTGGAGGCCTACCTGCGCAATCTGACCGAAATGGTGAGCGACCTGAAGCACGGCAGCACCAAGGTCTTTGAGGAGAAGATGTCCTCCAATGCGACACGGTTGAAGAAGGAATAGCGTATTCCTCCATTCGTCCGTCGTGATTGGGAAGAGGTGTGATTTACTTACGTCGATGAGGCCGCGGTTTCGGTCGCCTGGGGTTCTTCACCCAGGAGTTCCTCGCGAATGCGTTTGAACTCCTGTTCGTGGGCCAGGAAGGCCTCCACGACATCCGGCGCAAAGTGTGTGCCGCTGTCCTTGACGATGATCTCCTTGGCCTTATCGTGGGTGAACGCGTCCTTATAAATGCGCTTGGAAGTCAAGGCGTCATAGACATCGGCCAGGGCCACGATGCGCGCCGAGAGCGGGATTTCCTCTCCCTTCAGGCCTTTGGGATAGCCGCTTCCATCCCATTTCTCATGATGGAAGTAAGCGATCTCCTTGCCCAGGGTCAGGAAGGACTTGCCTTCGATCTGGGACTCTACCGCCTTAAGGGCATCACCGCCCAGGGAGGAATGGCGCTTGATGATCTCGAACTCCTCCTTGGTAAGTTTGCCCGGTTTTAAGAGAACATTGTCCGGGACGCCCACCTTGCCAATGTCGTGCAGAATGGAAGAGCTGTAGATATCGTCGATGTAATCCGGCGTGATGTAGCCTCGGTACTCGGACTTGTTGGCCAGTTCCCTGGCGATGATGCGCGCGTATTCGCGGATCCTTTCGAGATGGGCGCCGGTGGCCTCATCGCGGTATTCGGCCAGTTTGGCCAGTCCGACAATCGTGGCGGCGCGGGCGTTCTGCGCATGTTTGTAGCTTTCGAGCAGGTCACGCTCCAGGCGCTTGCGCTCCGTGATGTCGCGGATAACCATCTGGAAGCCGATCAGGCTTGAATCCTTCTTGATGACGCGGGCGTTGCATTCCACGTCGAAGGTGATGCCTTCGCGGTTCATAATGCGGAACTGGAAGTCCTTGACGTCGTTCTCCTCAAGCAGCTGCGCCACCATCCGCACCTCGACCAACAGGGCGTCGTCCGGATGCACGATGCTCATGAAGGTCACGTCCAGGCTCTCGGTGTCGGATATACCGATGCATTCGTAGAAGCGCGGATTGGCCATCAGGATATGGTTGTTGCGATCCACCAGGATGACCATATCGATGATGTTTTCGTAGAGCTCGCGGTATCTGAGCTCGGATTCCTCCAGGGCCTTGGCGCGTTTCTCCACCTCGTCCTCGAGGTTGTGGGCGTAGTAAGAAAGTCTTTCGGAGAGCGAGTCCAGCTCCATCCTGAGGTTGAACTCACGCTGGCGCGCCTTGGTGTCCTCGTAGCATTTCACGGCACTGATGGCGATGAAGGTAATAAAGAAGAACATGTTGTTGAAAAATACCTTCAGGCCTTCTTCCGTCGGGGTGCTGAACATGAAGATCGGGATACAATAGATCAGCAGGAGCAAGAACCCTGTTATGGCGGATTGCGTTACATTCAGGGGCAGGATAGATGCGAAGGTGACCATCACCATGAGCAAGCCGGCATAATAGAACGAACTGTACCCTCCCAGGTTCACGACCATCATGGAGATGGTCCCGCCGGCCACAACGTAGGCGATAACGGCGATCATGTAAGGGTGCCGGCGTCCGACGTCCTGATAGTAGAAGAACAGCAGCACCAGGAAGGCCAGTGCGCAGGAAATACGGTAGATAAAGAATATCTTGGTGAACTCTCTGACTACGACATAATCGAGGAATGTGAAGAGCGGGATGAGGATGATCCCAACCCACAGGATGGCGTAGACCCGCTGGTAGAGCAGATCTCTGGTCTCCTCCTGGTATTTTTGCACATGTCTTCTGTCAATTACATCCATATATTCTTCCAGTATCGGCACATGGCCATGTATTCATTAATAATTAAATTCATGTTGATATCGCGCCATGTTCTCGTTGGTTATATCCGACGCCGTGCTCAAGAGGTTTATACCATCGCCGAAGGGTCGCCGGGCTTGAAAATCAGGAGAATAGCTCTGGACGCAGTCCATGGCCTGGGTAAAGACCATCTCGATCCCCAGTTCGTCCGCGCGCTCCAGTACCACCGCGTATTCAGCCTTGTCCAGTGGACGGCGCATCTCCGGGATCAGTCCATCATAAAATTTCGGATCGTATTGGGACATCAGGCTTACGGGGATCTCGAGAGAAAGGCCGGCCACAAATTCCAGTACCGCAAAGGGGTTGGAAAGCATGCCGGGCAGCACCAGGTGCCTGACAATCAACCCTGCTACGCCGGCGCCCGCGGTGTCTTGGCGCAAAGCTCCGGCCGTTTTCCAGCACCAGCTCACGGCCTGGCGGGTCTTATCCCAGTAATCGCGCACCTGACACAAACGGCTGCCGGTTTGATTGTCGCCATACTTGATATCCATTAAATAGATATCTATATACGGACGCAGTTCCTCCAGGGTGGCGATGCTTTCATAGCCGCTGGAATTGAGCACCACCGGTAGGGTGAGTCCGCGCCCCCGTGCCTGGGCCAACGCCTGGGCCAGAGGTCCGGCAAAGTGGGTGGGTGAAACAAGGTTGATATTGGAACAACCCAGACGCTCAAGGGCGAGCAAATAATCCGCCAGCTGTGCCGGGCTTAAAGCGTAACCCCTTTGATGATGGCTGATCTGTCTATTCTGACAGAAGGCGCACTGCAGTGGGCATCCGGAGAAGAAGACCGCGCCGGAACCCTCGCCTTTGACCAGCGCTGGCTCTTCGCCGCGATGGGCCACGATGGCGGCCACGCGCATCCCGGCCCCGGCATGGCACGGTCCGGGCCGTATGCTACGGTCGACTCCACAGGCCCTCGGGCACAGGGTACAGTTCATGGCAGCTTGCTGAGAATGACCTTGCCTTGCGTATCGCGCGGTATCTCGTCCACGAAGACGATGATGCGCGGGTTTTTGTAGGACGCCAGCCGTTTGCGCGAGAACTGTTTGACCTCCTGCTCGGTAAGGCTCAGGTTGTCGCGAGCGATATAGGCCTTGATGATGGCCCCGCGCATCAAATCCGGGACCCCGGTGATGGTGGAATCCTTGACCCCGGGCACGGCATTGAGCACCCCTTCAACCTCGCGGGAATAGACATTGAAACCCGAGGTGATGACCATTTCCTTCTTGTACCCGGTGATCGTTATATAACCCTCGGAATCCACAAAGCCCAGGTCGCCGGTATACAACCAGCCGTCCTTGATGATCTCGGCCGTCTCGGCGGGCCTTTTGTAGTAGCCCTTCATGATATTGGGCCCCTTGAAAAGGAGCTCCCCATGCTGACCGGCCGGTAATGGCCGGCCATTATCATCCACCACCATGACCTCCACGCCGGCCACGGTCTGACCGATGGTTTCGGGTTTGATCACGCGATGCTTGCGGTTGACCGAGCATACGGGCGAGGCCTCGGTGATGCCATACCCCTGGCGGAGCTCCTGGTGGTATTTTTCCTTGAAATCGTTGTAGATCTGCGGCGGCAGCGCCGATCCCCCCGCGATCAAGGTGCTGACCTTTGCATAATCCACGCCCTGGACATCCGGGTGATGGATGAGGCCGAAAAACAGCGTCGGTACGGCGCAGATGGCCGTAATTCCGCCTTCGTTGACGGCGGCCGCAAATTCCTTGAAGTCCAGACGCTTCATCAGATAGATGGTGCCGCCATAGTTCAGCATCGAGAGCATGTTGACGCTGGCGCTGAAGGAGTGGAAGAGCGGTATGACGGTCATCGTCATATCCTGGTGCGTGCAATCCATCATGGTGCGCATAAGATCGGAGTTATGTTCCAGGTTGCCGTGCGTGAGCATGGCGCCCATGGGATACCCGGTAAGCCCCGAGGAATACACCATGGCGGCCACGGTATCGTGGGGGAAATCCTCTCCCAGATTCATGGGAGCGGCGCTCAACCACTGTTTGAAGTTGCCCTCCTCGCCGGTGGTGATGACGATTCCCAAGGAACGCTCTTCCAGGACTTCACGGTATGATTCGGCGGCGCTTTTTTCCAAGATGACACCCTTGGAGTCGGAATCATCCAGGATATGCGCCAGCTCACGGGCGGTGTAGGCCGGATTCACCGGCACCACGGTGGCCCCCATGCCCGCGATGGCCATATAGGAGATAACGAACTCGGGGATATTGGGTAGGACCATAGAGACATGGTCGCCCGGTTTCAGGCCTGCGTCCCTTAAGCCCCCAGCCAGACGACGGGTGGCATCCCGTATCTCCGCAAAGGTCATATCTTTTTCACGCGTCTTGATGCAGACCTTGTCCGGTCTTTCCTTGCCATGTACCTCCAACCACGAATATAAGTTCATAAGCACCTCTTTTTTGTATAGTTACCCTCTGGCACGCCCAAGTCTGCACGCGGCCGATACACTTATCGGCAAGAGTCCTTTCTGAATTCACAGCATTTTTGCGCTATGTCGCCGGGCTTAAAGACGCCGTCTTCGATGATGACACCCCGGATGTAGGAAGGCGGGATGCGCTCGAAAGTGCCGTTCTCTATCATGACCCCGGCCGGCGGGGTCTCCCATACCTCGGCGTTCATCCCCTGTTCCAGGGATGGAGCCTCATCGACGGGCACGATCTTGCGGCTTTCGGCCAGGATATAGACCGGTATGCCCAGGGCGTGAGCGCAGCAGGCGATGGTCGAGGATCCCATCTTGTTGATCACGCCGCCGTCGGTAGTGATGGCATCCGCGCCCATGAGCACCATGTCCACCCTCTTGAGGGCCGCGAATACGGATGCATCGGTAATCAACTGCACGGGCAGTCCGGCTAAAGCGCACAAGGTGGCCGTATGGCGCCCTTCAAGGCCCGGCCGTGATTCGGTCACGATCACCCGACATCCTCGGAGTTTGAGCCCTGCAAGGGCTTTTGCGATCGAGGAGCTGTAGGAATGGAGCAGCAGGCACTTACCCTCGGGAATGAGCTTGGTCAATTGAGCAATGGCTTGATGGGCGGCCTCTTCCAGCGCCTGCCGGTGCCGTTCGATGACGGCCGTCAGTCCCGCGCGAGCGGCATCGATGCTCGCTGACGTGGGGATATCGTCGAGAAACATTCGCAAAGTCCGATCGATAATAACCATGGAGGGCCGTATCCGACGCAAGCGCTGGGCGGCGTCGGAGATATCGGTAATCAGGGTTTCCGAGGTAACGGCCGTGGAACTGCGGCAGAGCCGCAAAAGGAAATCAAGACAGGCGTTCGCCAGTTCATGAGCGCCATGGGTGGTATCCGCCGCCAGCTCAGCGGCGAAAGCCTCGACTTCCCGCATGAGGCCGAGTTCGGATACGCGCACATAAACCTCCCACAGACCGGGGACGGTTGGCAGGCCGGAGATATCCGTGGGTGCCACCCACTTCAGTTCGGTGTTTTCCCAATCCAGACGGATGTGCTCGGGATCATGCACCTCGCAGACAAAGGAGTATACGGCCCATTGCCGGCCCTGCGCGTCATCCGTAACCGCCACCGGTGGGGCTTTTCTCAAAAGGGTATAATCGTCATCAGCGAGTGAGGTCTCCTCGGCGAGCTCGACACGGAAGTGTCGGTCAGGGTCGCCTTCCAGATATCCGCTGATGCCTGACCATAAGCCCTGGTAGGTGCCGACGCGCGCGCTGCGTTTGACCAGGGCCACCTTGCCGGCGGATATCAGAAAAACGGTGACGACCGCGATTGGGTTCATGCATTCTCCACGGCGCTCAGGCGGAATTGGTAACAATCGAAATCCTCGTCGCTGTCCTGTTGATAATAGCGGTTGCGCGTACAGAAAACCTTCAGCGTTTCATCATCGCCATGCAGGCATACTGTGCAGAAGTCTTGAGAGGTAAGCGGCGCCTCATCCCCGGATGTATACTTCTTGAAGCGCGGACAGGCCCGACAGCCTTCCAAGGATTCGTCTCTTTTCGGGCACCAGCGGCAGAGGGATGCGCGGAAACTCATGGCTCTTCACCTTAGTCCGCGGCCTCAAAAAGGGCAAGGACAATTTCGGGAGCAAGGCCTGCCCATACACTGCGTTGACACCCCCGGATCAATACGATATAAACCCTTCATGAAGGTTCTCTTCCGTGCCGATGAGATTGCTGAGAGGGTGAAGGTCTTGGGCCGTGAGATCTCATCGTGCTACCGAGGCGGGGATCTCATGGTCATCGGAATTTTGAAGGGAAGCTTTATGTTCCTATCGGATCTGGTACGACAGATTGATGCGCCTGTACAACTCGATTTCGTACGTTTGTCAAGCTATATGAACGCCCGCGAACCTCAGGGGACGGTAAAGATAACCATGGATATCGAGAACGATATCAAGGGCAGAGATGTGCTGATCGTCGATGATATCCTCGATACCGGGCAGAGCATGTTGGCCTTCAGGCGACATCTCGAAGATAAGTCCGCGCAATCGGTCAGGGTCTGCACCCTGCTTGACAAAACGTATCGGCGGCAAGCGCCGATACAACCAGACTTTTACGGCTTTCGTATTGATGATGGTTTCGTGGTGGGGTATGGACTCGACTATGCGGAGCAATACCGGGCCCTGCCCGATATCTATGTCCTCGACACTTAACGAATAGACGGAGGTAGCGCTCTTGAAGGTTATAGAGTGCCCGAATTGCCAGAGCAAGTTCAAGGTCGGCGACGCGGTCCTGGAAAGAGAACAGGTAAAGCTGCGCTGCAGTTACTGCGCGCATGTCTTTACCTATAAAACCAAGCAGGAGCTTTCTTTAGAGCAGGAATTCGAAAGCCTCTTATCCAGTGAAGGCAAGAAACCGCTGGCCGAAGATTTTGAGCTCGAAGAGACTGAAATCAAAGAGGTAGGTGAAGAACCTGAGGCCGAGGCCAATGTCGGCCCGCTGGGTGTGCCGTTCAAGGAGAGCGAGGCCCAGCCAGATTCCGTAATCCGGGAGATCGACTCCATTCTGGGAGCATCGGAAGAGGTGGGAACCTATCGTGCGATCGAGCGTCCATCAGCGGCTGAAGAAGAAGCACCGAGAACCAGACGCTATTGGATCTGGGGTCTGCTGAGCCTAATCGTGATCGTGCTGGGAGTGGGCGGTTATTTCTTTAAGGATATCATGCAGGCCCTCAAAAGCACCTCTCAAGGGGTGCCTAATCTGGAACGCGGACCGTTTTTCGCCATTCCCGGCGACGACATCACCTATGAAATCATGATCAATCGTGTGGAAGGAACCACCTTGGTGGTCAAGGGCTTGGCGCAGAAGCTGGTCAAACGACCGCTCAAGTCCCTGCTCGTCGAGGTCCGGATCTATGACCGGAATAAAGCCCTCCTGGCCACCAAAACGGCCTATGGCGGAATCCTGCCCGATCAGGAAGAATTCATCGCCAATAAGGAGGCCGACATCGATGCCCTGTTAACGGCCGAACCGCAGTCGCTGGGCGCCTTGAGTTCCGCCGATGAAATCCCGTTTGCTGTGGCATTCTTCGGCAAGGCCGCCCAAGAAGGGGTATCGTTCCAGGTTGAGGTAAAGGAATTTCATTGGCAATAAAGGCAGTCCGCAGCGCTTCCCGGCGCAAACCCGCCGGCCCCCTGCCCTTCAAGCGGCCCGCCGATGACAAATATGCGTGCCGGGCAATGCCGGCGCGTGTGGGTGGAAAGTTCGGCGTGGCGGATGAAAAATCGGACGGCAGCGGGGTTTCATGATCTGCATGGGTATCGACTACGGAACGCGTCGCATCGGGATCGCCATCAGCGACCCATCATCCTCGATGGCACTGCCTTTGGCGACTATCGAGGTCAAAGGTGATCAATCCCACCTCGATGCGATTAGAAAACTGGCAGATGATTACCAGGTCGAGCGCGTGGTGATCGGTCTGCCCTATAATATGGATGGTACACTCTCCGAGACCGGCAACAAGGTCATGGAATGGGCCCGGTCCCTTCAGGGCATCCTGGGGCGGCCGGTCATCCTCTGGGATGAAAGGCTCACGACCTTTGAGGCCCATGGTGTGCTCGACACCCTCAGGATCAAGGGTGCCAAACGCCGCGCCAAGGTCGATCAAGTCGCCGCCAGCCTGATCCTCAAGGACTACCTCGATTCCCTCTCGCCATGAGATCCATGATACATACCGGCGGTCTGGTTGTCGGCGCCGTCCTCATTATTCTGGTCATGCATGTTATGTGGTTCATCTATACCCCGATCTCGCCGGGCCGACCCATACGGATAGACATAACCTTCGGTACCAGCGCCTGGCGGATATCCAAAACCCTGGCCAAGGAACATGTCATTACCGATGCCCCGGCCTTCATGACCATCGCGCTGCTTACCAGAAGGGCCCGCAACCTGCAGGCCGGAACCTATGTCTTCGAGGGCCGCCACTATCCTATCGAGGTCATGGACATCCTCTATCAGGGCAAGTCGCTGCGTTACAAGATCACCATACCTGAAGGCTCCGACATCATAGCCATCGGCGATATCCTGACCACCACGGGTATGTTCTCGCGTAGGGAATTCATCAAAACCGCCCAAAAACGCAGCACAGCCGAATTCTTCAGCCTGAACGCCCCCAGCATGGAAGGCTTCCTCTTCCCCGATACCTACTACCTGGGGCCCAATATGACCGCCATGGAAATCATCAGCCGCATGGTAGCCCGTTATCGCAAAGTGTATACCTCGGACATGCAGGCGCGAGCAAGGCGTATCGGCTTAAGCGATCTTGAGGTCATCACCCTGGCGTCCATGATCGAGAAGGAGGCCCGCTCCACCGTGGAGAAGCCGATCATTTCATCCGTCTTCCATAACCGCTTGAAACTGCGCATGCCACTGCAGTCCGACCCTACGGCCGTCTACGGCCTCGAGGGCTTCAGGCGCACGATCACCCCTGGAGACTTGCGACGCAAAAGCCCTTATAATACCTATCTCAACAAAGGCCTGCCTCCCGGTCCCATATGCAACCCCGGTAAAGATGCCATTCTGGCGGCTCTCTGGCCGGCTAAAACTTCACACCTCTACTTCGTATCCAAGGGCAACGGCTATCACTACTTTTCGTCCTCATTCAAAGAACACAATGCCGCCATAGCCCGAGCTCGGATCTCCTCGCGCAAATAGCACCGCTACACATCTCCTTCAGCCTAAAGTAAATACCGCCAGGGTTCGATATGGTTATGGATGAGGATAGCACGAGCGGCAGTGATCGACGACGAGGCTGAAGTCCTCGATCTCATTGAGCAGATACTCAGGGAAGAGGGTCTAAGCGTCAGGCGTTTCACGCGCGCCGAAGAGCTCCTGGATGATCTTCCTGAAGAGGCTTTCGACGTTATCATCAGCGATCTGATCCTGCCCGGCTTGTCCGGGTTGGAGCTCTTAGATATGCTGCACTCCATGAACATTGACACCCCGTTTGTACTTATTACCGGCTATGCCTCACTGGATACGGCCATTCAAGCCGTCAACCGCGGGGCGTTTCACTATATCAAAAAACCGTTTACGATCGATGAGATCCGCCTGGTCATCAGCCGCCTACGCCAGCGCCAGGACCTTCTGGAAGAGGTCTTGAACCTCAAGGAACAGATCGGCCGCTTGCAGGCCCTGCTGGACGGCAAGGCCGAGAGGGACGCACGCGAAATTCCGCTCGAGATACCGCGCATGGCCTCAAGCGGCGGGTACGATATCAACAAGCTCGCCGACACCATCAAGCACCTGGGATCATTGCGGGCCGAAGGGATCATCTCGGACGAGGAATTCGGTGAATATAAGGGCCGGTTGTTAAAGAGGATCGTGTAATGGGACAGCTGACCTGCACGCCCGAGAAAAACGGCACCTTGATGTCCGACAAGGTCATGATCGTGGATGACGATCCAGGCATCCGCGAGACCCTCTCGGCCCTGATCGAAGACCTGGGGTATGCGACCATAACCGCCGAGGACGGCCTGCAAGCCTGCGATGTCTTCGAGCAAGGACCATTCCTGTGCGTGTTCACCGATATCATGATGCCCAATATGACCGGCATCGAGCTCATCAAGAAGATCAAAAGCCGTGACATCTCCACCCCGGTGATCGTCATCACCGGCCATGCCTCGATCGAGGTGGCCATCGACGCCATGCGGCACGGCGCATCGGACTTCATATCGAAGCCGTTCAAGACCAAACAGATCGAATTCATCATCAACAAGGTCAAGCGCGAAAAATCCATTCTGGAGGAAAACAAACGTTTTTCGGATGAGCTCCATCTGCACCGCATGATCGATAACCTGGCCGGACAGCTCGAAGACAAGTCCCAGGAGATCACATCCCTACAGACCATCTCGGACCGGATTACGAGCCTCAAAGGCATCCGAGACATCGTGAACGCCATCGTGGAGGTCAGCAAGGAGCTCTTCGATGAATCCCGGGTGACATTCTGTCCGGTGAACCGGCAGAACCTGCAGCTCATTACCCCGGAGGGGGAAGAGATGGACCTCGATCAGCGTTTGATCAGAGGCAATATCGTACAGGAAGTGCTCTGTATCCATGGTATCAATGAGAACAAGACCACCTTCCCGCTCTTAATCGAAGGACAGATCTTCGGGACCTTGTGCCTCATTACACGCCGGTTCCTATCACGGGACGAACAGAGCAAGATCCTCTACCTCCTCCAGCGCACCGGCGAACGCATGGAGAATGTGGCACTTTACGAGGGCCTCTACGAGAGCGTCCTAGCCACACTCTACAGCATGGCCAAAGTTCTGGATGCCCGTGACCCTTACACCTCACAGCATTCCACGCGCGTCACCGCCTTATCGATCGATCTGGCCAAGGCCATGCAACTGCCCGATGAAGACCGCGACGTACTCTATATCGCCTCATCGCTGCACGATATCGGCAAGGTGGGCGTACCCGACAGCATCTTACGCAAACCGGACAAGCTCTCGGTGGAGGAGTTCGATATCATCAAGCGACACCCGGATATCGGGGCCGATATCTTGAAGGCCATCGCGGTCATGTACCGGGAAACCGAGGTCATCAGACACCATCATGAACGTTTTGATGGAGCCGGCTATCCTTCAGGGATGGTCGGCGTCGAGATCCCGCTGCTCTCCCGTGTCATCGCCCTAGCCGACACCTTTGACGCCATGACCACCGACCGGCCGTATCGCAAGGGGCTTTCGGCCGACCAGGCCATTCAGGAGATCATCCGCTGCAAGGGTACGCAGTTCGATCCCGACATTGCCGAGATCTTCATCGGTATCGCCAAGGAATTTTAAAAAGCCGTGCGTTCTTCTTGAAAAAAAGAAGAGACCGGGCCACGGTATGACCCGGTCTCAGCGTGGATCAGAATGGCGCCAGCGCGTCCTGCCAGCTTGTCACGGTCCAAGATCCCAGCCCGCCGGAAAAAGCGGCGGTTCCGCTGGTGAACGACGCGGTTTGGGTGGTGGTGGTGCCGCCGAGATTGCCGGTTACGCTCATCTGCCCGGCCTCCCAGATACCGGTATTGGTTGATCCGGTCCCCAGTTTATAGATGGTCTTGGTACCGACCGGATCGGTCGTGCTGTAGGGTGTGGCGATCGTCACTACCGAGGACATGCCGGGAACCCTGAGCGATCCAGCGATGCTGACCAGCAGGCGGGTAGTGGTTGTACTGTTGACCACATAATTAATTTGTTGCTGCAGGTAGCGGAAGCCATCCGTAACGTAGTAGGTATTGCCGTTGATCTTGAAGCTGCCGCCCAACGTGTAATCACGGTTATCGACCTGTTCTCCGGAGTAAGCCCGCCTTTCTTCCGGGATCATGTACACATTGAGCGGAGAGGATGACCGGTACGTCGACGAAGGGTCGTAGGATCCGTGCGTCACCGTATAGGCTATGTTCCAATCATTGAAGGTGACGGCGGCACCGGAGTACTGTGCCGTGAAGGTGTTGGCCACGTTGATATCGACCGATCGGAAGATGGAATCATAGGTGAAGAAAATAAGGCTGGTAGTCTTGGAATAGCCTTTGATCGTGGCGGTCACGTCCGTGACGCCGCTGGTACCGGTATACTTGCAGGTGCGATAGGTATAGCCGTTGGCATTAAAATCAAGGCTTACGGTGAGGGTGTACTCACGCCAACCGTCCACGAGGGCGCCCTTCACCATATAGACCGTGGATTTTAAGCCCGTGGTGTTGTAGGTGAAGGTCTGCGGCGTACCGAACCAGTAGTAGTTGTAGAGCTTGGTGTTCCTGCTGGAATCGTTCGCTACCGTGGCGTCCGCCAGCTCGGTTACCAGCGCATTGATATTGTCCACCATAATGTTGTGGAGCACCTCGTTATCGGTGAGCGTATCGCGTTTCATGTACCCGATGCCGGCATAGGCGGTAAAGATCGAGTCCTGGGCCATGTGGGTGGCGGAGCGCCCAACGGTCACAACACAGGTATCGCTGGCCTTGAGTCCGCCGCTGTCGGTTGTCGTCAGCTGGAAGGTCAGGGTGGCTGTCCCCGCCAAGCCGAGGCTGGGGGCCGTGAAGGTCGGGATCGCGGCCGCGGCGTTCGATAAGGTCACGGAAGTCCCTCCGGTCTGGGTCCAGGCATAGGTCAAGGTCTCGTTCTCAGGATCTGATCCCGAGCCTGACAGCGTGACGGTCGTGCCTTCCACCACGCTCTGGTCCGCGCCGGCATTGGCCGTAGGCGGATCATTATCGCCGGTGACGGTGACCGTGCAGGTATCCGTGGCGGTCAATCCGCCAGTATCGGTCACGGTCAAGGTGAAGACCAGGGCTGTCGAACTGACGGTTATCTGTGGCGCCGTAAAGCTCGGAGTAGCAGTATTGCTGTTCAACAAGGTGACCGCTGTGCCGCTGGTCTGACTCCAACTGTAGGAAGCTATCCCGGCATCATCGGTGGAGGCACTGCCATTCAGAGTTACGCTGGTGCCTTCGGCCACGCTCTGGTCCGCGCCGGCATTGGCCGTGGGCGGATTATTGGTGTTGATCGGGGTCACCGTGATCGTGCAGGTATCCGTAGCAGAGAGTCCTTCATTGTCCGTGACCGTAAGTCTGAAGGTAAATGAGGCAGCTGATGAGCCGGGGTCCGGGGCCGTGAAGCTACAGATGGCGTTGTTGGCGTTTGCCAGGGTGACCGTGGCGCCTGCGGTCTGCACCCAGGCATAATTGACGATAGTGCCGCCGGTAACGTCCGAGGAGCTCGATCCATCGAGGGTCACCGTGGCGCCTTCCTCGACACTCTGGTCCGGACCCGCATTGGCCGTGGGTAGATTGCGGCTGGTTACATTGACAATGCAGGTGTCCGTGGCGCTTAAGTTGCCCGCATCGGTCACGGTCAGCTCAAAAACCAGAGCGGTCGAACCATACGCAGGGGCCGTGAAGGTCGGCTTGGCGGCCGTGGCGCTTGAAAGGGTAACCGATGGGCCACTGGTTTGGCACCAACTGTAGAGTGCGATCCCGTTGTCATCCGTGGAGGCACTGCCATTTAGGGTGACCGTGGCATATTCGGCCACGTTCTGGTCAACGCCGGCGTCGGCCGTGGGCGGATCATTGCTGACGGTGATGTTGACCGTGCAGGTATCCGTGCCGATAGACCCGTCGTCATCCGTGACCGTCAACTGGAAGGTAAGTGACAGGGTCGAGACGCCCGGGTCCGGGGCCGTGAAGGTGGGCGTAGCGGTGTTCGCATTTACTAGGGTGACCGTGGTGGAACCTCCGGTTTGGAGCCAGGCATAGGAGACGATGGAACCATCCGCATCTGTTGAGTTAGCACCGTTGAGGTTCACCACGGCGCCTTCTACCACGGTCTGGTCCGTACCGGCATTGGCCGTGGGCGCCTGATTCGGATTAACGACACTGGTGACATTGACCACGCAGGTGGCCGTGCTGGCCTGGCCGGCTTTATCCGTTACCGTCAATACGAACGTTAGGGCCGTGGCGCTGGATGGGGCAGTGAATGTCGGCTTGCTGGTGGTGGCGCCTGACAGGCTGACGCTGATCCCACCCGTCTGGCTCCAGGCATAGGATGCGATGCCGTCATCGGCATCCGAAGAATTGGAGCCATCCAAAGTCACGATGCTGCCCGCAGTTACGGTCTGGGTCGGTCCGGTGACCGCCTTGGGCATCTGATTCACCTTGTTTACCGTGACCGAGCATTCCTGGGAAGACTGTTGGTTATCCATATCGGTAATAGTCAGCTTGAATACCAAGACTGTGCTGTTTGTCGCAAGCTGAGGAGCTATGAACGTAGGGCTGACCGCATTGGCATTCGACAGGGTCACGCTTGGGTTTCCGCTGACCTGTGACCAGACATATGCCATAATGCCGGCATTGGCACCATTCGAATTAGATCCATCCAGAGTGACAAGTTCGCCTTCGTACACTGTCTGATTGGGACCGGCATCAGCCACCGGCAACTTGGTGTTCTCTTCAGGCGAAACCTTGTCGGCAGAATCACTACCGCCACCACCACCGCCACCGCCGCAACCGAACAGTACGATGATGATTACGATCATTGCCAAAACATTCATCGTCCGCATGGATTCCACCTCGTTATTTTTTGGTTTTGTCATAACAGATAGGTATGCAACGCATATGCCCACAACAACTCATTGATTACATTACTACATATGCTCGGAAAGCTCACAAATGAGCAACACCGCCCCCCATTTAAGGAAATATTTTTCCCTTTATCAGGCATGGCCTCACGGGCCTGCTGCAAACAACCTAGCGTGGTGCCGGAGTTGTTGGCGGTGTTTCGGGTTGTGTCCGTTGGAGCGCGGCGCCCCCACCTTGAGGATTCATCTGCCCTTCTAGTACCTGCAAACGCCCACGCAGCTGGTAATTCTCCTGTAATAGGGCCTGATTCTGGCTCATGCTGGAACGCAGCGAGGCATTCTCGCGTTCGAGGGCCTCCAATCGCTCCTGTAAACTGACCGTCTGGGGTACGCCGGATTGAGCGCCTTCCTTCAAGGGTTCCCGCTGGGCGTCGAGTGATTTGAGTTTGGCGGAGAGCTCATTGCGATCCTTCTCCAGCGCGTCAATATAGGCGATCACCTCACGCAGGCTTTGTTTGTAATCCGTGCTTGATTTTTTATGGTAGCCGAAAACATAGAAACCCAAGCCGAATCCGATGGCAAAGATAATGATGGACATGATCAGGATGGCTTTGGTCTTATTCTTCTGTCCAATCTTCTTTTCCTCTTCCATACACACCCCCAATCCACGATGTAGGGCATATCTCACCGCCAGTCAAGCGACTTTGACTCCCGGTTTTAAACTTGTCGCGCCGCAATCACGATCATAAAAAAAATCATCCCTAAGCACCATTCTAATAGCTCCATATTTGTATCGATATTTTTAATTTATTCGATTATGTACCTCAATATGTATTTTTAACTATATTTATCAATAGGTTATCAACATGATCTCTGGCACCGTTATTGCCCCATGAAAAGGCATAGGACGAATATCCACAAAGGAGGATAACACAATGATAAGCGCAGGCGACACGGCATGGATGTTGGTGGCCACGGCCTTGGTCATGTTCATGACCCCGGGGCTTGGGTTGTTTTACGGAGGCATGGTTCGAACCAAGAACGTTTTGGGGACGATCATGCAGAGCTTCATGTGTCTGGGGATCGTATCCATTCTCTGGGTGATCTTCGGATACAGCATCTCCTTCGGACCTGATCTGGGAGGTTTCATCGGTTCTCTCGACTGGGCGGGTCTTGTAGGTGTCGGAGATATGCCGGGTCCCTATTCCGACAAAATCCCCCATCTGCTCTTCTGTGCGTTCCAACTCATGTTTGCCATCATTACCCCGGCGCTCATTACGGGCGCGTTTGCCGAGCGCATGAAGTTCTCGGCCTTTGTACTCTTCACCGTGCTCTGGGCGAGTTTCGTTTACTTCCCCCTTTGCCATTGGGTATGGGGCGGGGGTTGGCTTCAAAAGATGGGGGCGCTCGATTTTGCGGGCGGGACGGTAATTCATCTTAATGCCGGAGTAGCCGCCCTCGTGGCCGCTCTTATGATGGGGAAACGGAAAGGTTATCCCCAGGAGCCCATGTACCCCCACAACCTGACCATGACCATGCTTGGCGCAGCGATTCTGTGGTTCGGATGGTTCGGATTCAATGCCGGCAGCGCAGCGGCGGCCAACGGAACCGCCACGTACGCTTTCTTCGCCACCCAGATTGCAACCGGTTCGGCCGCTCTTTCATGGATCATCTGTGAAAAGATTATCCGGAAAAAACCGACGACCCTCGGATTTGCCTCAGGAGCGGTCGCGGGACTGGTAGCCATCACGCCCGCATCGGGTTTTGTTACTCCCGTACCGGCGATGATCATAGGACTTATTGCTGGAGCCATCTGCTATTTCGCGGTACTTTCGAAAAAGAAGTTCGGCTATGACGATTCCCTGGATGTCGTGGGCGTCCATGGCGTGGGCGGTCTTTGGGGGGCGATCGCAACCGGCCTCTTTGCATCCATCGGCGGAACGGGTCTCTTCTACGGCAATGCCCATCAGCTCTTTGTACAGCTCATTGCTTCCGGTACCGCTATCATATTCTCTCTCGTCATGACCACCGTTATCCTACTCGTCGTAAAGATGATCACAGGACTGAGGGTGGAGGAGGAAGAGGAAGTTCAAGGCCTTGACCAAAGCCTGCACGGTGAAACCGGTTACTACATCAGGTAATGGAAAATTCAGGCGAAAAGGAGATGAAGAGATGAAAAAGATTGAAGCGATTATCAAACCATTCAAGCTCGATGCCGTCAAGGAAGCTCTTACCACTATCGGCGTGCAGGGCTTGACCGTGACCGATGTTAAGGGTTTCGGCCGCCAGAAGGGTCACAAAGAGATCTACCGCGGGGCGGAATATCAGGTCGACTTCCAACCCAAGATAAAGGTTGAGGCAGTGGTTCGTGCCTCACAGGTGGACCAGGTCATCGATATCATTACCAAGGTGGCCCGCACGGACAAAATTGGTGACGGCAAGATTTTCGTCATCCCGGTTGAAAACGTCATTCGCATACGGACCGGCGAAAGCGGCGATGACGCCATCTGAAACACGAATAACGATTCATCCGGCCCCCCCGGCAGCCGCGGGGGGCCGAGCTTGGGAAGCGTCCGGAATCGCCCAGGCGCGCAAACGCTCACAGGACATCGATGGCCGCATCCGCGCCTTGTTCGAGGCGCGTTACGGCCATGACCATGACGGCTGGTGCATTACGGCCGTCGGCGGCTATGGTCGCCAGGATCTGTGCCCCCATTCGGATATCGACCTTCTCATCATCCTCATGAAACGCATACCGCAGGCCGATCTCCAGGCTATTCTGTCCGGTATCATATATCCATTATGGAATGAGGGCTTGAGCGCCAGCTACAGTATCCGAACCATAAGGCAGGCCTTGAGCGACTGCCGCAGCGATTTTTTCTTCCAGACCTCGCTCATGGATATGCGCCATCTCTGCGGCGACACCCGTGTATCCGACAAACTCGCCCATGGTCTGCATAAAAACTTACAGGGGAATCGTGCGCTCAGACAATTTTTCAGCGATCTTTCGTTGCACAGCCAGAAGCGCCATGCCAAGTACGGCGATGCCTCCTACATCCTCGAACCCGACCTCAAGGACGGACAAGGGGGACTGCGCGACTATCACGGCATGCTATGGCTGGCACAGACCGTCCTGGATATAAAAGATCCGGCCACGCTGGAAACGACGGGTATCATCAGCAGCCTTGACTGTCGCGAACTCGAACGCGCCCTGGACTTTCTCCTGCGTCTAAGATCCAGGCTGCATACCCTTGCGGAACGCAAGAACGATCGTTTACACTTTGAATATCAAGAGATCATCGCCCGCGAGTTTGCATTTGAAGGCTGCCGGATCAAGATGGCGGTCGAAACGCTGATGCAGGATCTGCACCGCAGCACGCTGGCGATTAAATCGATCAGCACGGCGGTCTTCACCTTCTGCAGAACACGTCTGGGTTTGGCCGATTCTGAGTCCCCCCGTAAGCTGGGGCGGGATTTCGCGGTAGCTTCCGGAATGATCACCTTTGCCGATCCCGACCCTGGGCGCCCCGAAGAGCTGATCACGATCTTCGAACCTTTGGCCATGCACGATTATGACCTGCACCCCATGGCGCGAACCTTTATCAGGAATAACCTTAACCTGTCGGCCAAGGCGCGCAGCCACCCCTCTGCACAAAGAGCGTTCCTGAAGATCCTAGAGCTCCCCTATGCATCCAAAGCGCTGACCTTGATGCTGGAACTGGGAGTTCTGGAACACTTCATACCGGAGACTGAGAAGATCAAAGGCCGCATACAATACGACGTATATCACACCTATACCGTGGACATGCACAGCATCCATACCACCGCGCATCTGAAAGCTTTGGCCGCGCTCGAGCCGGAGGCCTTCGCGCATGTCCGCAACCCTGCGGTGCTATTCCTGGCCGGCTTCCTGCACGATATCGGCAAGGGCCACGGCAGGGATCATGCCCGCACAGGCGCCGGCATTGCCTATACCATTGCCCGCCGGCTCGATCTGCCGCGAGAGAGTGCCGAATTGGTGCGTTTTCTGGTCCTGAATCACCTCATCCTGGCCAATACCGCCCTCAGACGCGACCTGTCCGAGGAGAAGGTTGCCTTTGACTGCGCCCGGACGGTCCAGGATGCCCAACGCCTCTCCATGCTCTATTTGTTGACCATCGCCGATTCCAAGGCCACGGGCGAGGCGGCCTGGACCGACTGGAAGGCCGCATTGATAAAGGAACTCTACTATAAGGCGCTCATGATCCTGCTGAAAGGCGATTTGAGAGACCCACGCAATGTCACTCGGCTGGAGCACAAGTGGGAGGCCCTCATCGAACACGTCGGCGTCGAACCGGCCATACAGGAAGCAGGGGGCCTCTGGGTCCTGCCGCAGGCCTATATCCTGGCCTTTGACGTACCCACGATCATCGAGCATTTACGCTTCAGCGGCGGCATTCTAACCCTCAAAGATATTCATGTCCATGTGGCCCCTCAAGGGGCCCATTTTTCCCTGACCGTGATCGCCCGCGACCGGCCCGGCCTTATAGCCTTGTTGACCGGTATCCTGGCCTCCCGGCATATCAACATTCATACCGCCAAGGTCTTTACATGGCTGAACGGCCTGGCGCTCGATGTCTTCGAGGTCTCCCCTCCCTGGCCGGATTATGATACGTGGGATCAGATCGCTGGAATGTTCAGACGCATCGTTGACCTTGAGATCGACCTGGCCAAAGCTCTGGCAGGGATAAGACCGCTGCTCAAACAACAGCGCAAGGTGTGTTCAGAGGCCACCCCCACGGTCATTATCGACAATGAATCGTCGGATTTCTTCACTTTGATCGAAGTCTACGCCGAAGACCGCATCGGGCTTTTACATGCCATCACCGAGGCCCTGCACGTTCAGGGATTGAACATCCACCGCGCCATTATCACCAATAAAGCCGATCTGGCGGCGGACATCTTTTACGTGGTGGACGCCAACGGAGATAAGATCGTGGATGAGGACGACCAGAGCCGGATCATGGCGGCTCTGAGTTCAGCGGCTTTGCACTGGAATTTTCCGGGTAAATGAACTAGATGATGCGGAAAAGGTGAGAAGCTATGCTGAGCAAGAGAATAATCGTCTGTCTGGATGTGCGCGACGGCAAGACCACCAAAGGGATCAAGTTTCTCGGCAACGTGGATATCGGCGATCCCGTCGAGATGGCACGCCAATACTATCTTGAGGGCGTGGATGAATTGGTATTCTACGATATCACGGCCTCATCGGACAAACGCGATATCATGATCGACGTGGTCGACCAGGTGGCCCGCACCATCTTTATCCCCTTCAGCGTGGGCGGCGGCATCCGCAGTATCGACGACATGTACCGCGTCCTCAATGCCGGGGCGGAGAAGATCAGCATTAACAGCGCCGCGGTGCTGAACCCCGACCTCATCGCCCAGGGAGCGCGCATCTTCGGCAGCCAGTGCATCGTCTTAGGCATGGATGCCAAGTTTGTGGGGAAAAGCCCCCGCATACCCAGCGGCTACGAAGTAGTCATCGACGGCGGCCGTAAGCCCATGAACATGGATGCCCTCGTTTGGGCCCGGCGCGCCCAGGACCTCGGCGCGGGCGAAATCTGCCTGAACTCCATCGATGCCGACGGCACCAACACCGGCTACGAGCTCACCATCACGGGCCTGATCGCGCGCGCGGTCCACATACCGGTTATCGCCTCGGGCGGGGCGGGGGAACCCGAGCATCTGCGGGACGTCTTTCTCAAGGCCGACGCCGACGCGGCCCTGATCGCCTCCATGGTTCATTACGGAAGGTATACCATAGCGCAGATCAAGGAATTCTTGAAAAACGCACATATCCCGGTACGGGACATGGTTTGAAAAAGCTCAAGCCCCCTGACGTATCCAGGGGGCTTGAGCTTTTTTAGAACAGAAAGATGGGCAGCGAATCAGGATTCTTGCCGAAGCAGGTGATGTCGTCGATCTTCTCGATCTTGCCACCCCTGAGGATGGCGTAGAGGAAACGCTCCACGCCGATGCCGCCGCCGAAGGTATCCGGGAACAGGGATTTGCCGTCCGCGCCCTTCATGGCCACGGTGGTCAGAAACGGCCCATAGCCGTCGAGCATCTCGATATTGGAGATGTTGCCATCCTTGAAGACCGGGCGTTCGATCAGAATCTTGTTGTCGATCAAGCGCTCGATGATCGGCTCGTAGAGCCATTCCCGGATAGCTCCCGAAAGCACCTCCAGGGCGGGCGTGAACTTGCCGGTATCGCGCAGCTTGGTCTTGGCGCAGATATCGTAGTTGTAGATCATGTCCGAGGTAAAGGATGCGATCGGGGTCTTGCTGCCGTCCGGACGGATATAGGGGTAGATAAGGTCGTAGTTTTCGCGCATAAGGCCCGTAATCCAGAAGAACTGGACGGGAACTTCCTCGCCGGCCTTGGCGTCCAGATCGGCCTTACCATAGCGTTTGAGGATTTCATCATGTTTAAGACGCGGAAAAGGCTGTTTGGGAACCTCCAGCGCTACACCCAGGACCTTGAGATCCTGCTCGTTTCTTTCCAAAATGGCACGCACGCCGGCTATCACCAAACGTTCGAAGAAATCCAGGGCCTTTTCCAAATCCTCTTTGAGGATCTTCTTCACCTTCTCGGGTTCGTTTTTATACGCATCGAAGGTGATGCCGCGGTTACGTCTGACCTCGATGTCGATCTGGGAGAAATCGATCAGGTACTTGCCGCGCTGCTTGCGTTGCGGGCTCTCGATCTCGAGCCGCAGATTGGGGGAATCCACGAAGACGCCCTTGAAGCGTGGGTGAAAACAGGACATGAACTTGTGATAGATCATGGAGTGCGTGGTGACATAAGGCATGCCTTTGTAATGCACCGTGGGAACATGCTCCACATCGTGCGCCAGGGGGTCGGTGATCGGGCTGATCTGAATGCGTTCCAGGTTGAGGAGCCCCTCGTTCACCAGAAAATTATTGACGGCTGTCACAAAACTGGTGCGGATGGCCATGGCGGCATAAATGGAATCGCCGACCCATTTATTGACATAATTCTCCCGGATGAAATCCTCGAACGAGGACCCCGATTGGACCAGGGATGCCTGGAAATGAAACAGATCTTCGCCGATGAAAGCCATATCGAACCTCCTGTAGAGAGCTGATTTCATCCCTTAGCAGCTCTGTGTTCATACAGCAAGCGCTATGCCAAGAATTCCTCTATTCTCCAATGGGGTCTAAATCACATTTCACGTATATTTTCAATATATTGTACGCATAGCAGGTGAATATGTAACGGCTCTATTCCATGACAATTTTGTCTTACTCACGACCAAAAGAACATAATCGCACCGCCCGCATGGGTCGCTCGACCCCTGATTCAGCGGTTGACCGCTCCCTGTGACTCAGGGAAAATCCCACGCAAACGCCGGTCACGTAAGACAGTTACATCCCGGCCAGCTTCCCTCATTATCATACTCCATATCGATTCGCGACAAAAGAGGGGGAGCATATGAAACCACGCATCATCAAGTTTCCAGCCCAGTACACCGGCCATCATGACCGGCCTTTCCGCTCTGAGACCCTGGAGGACCCGACAGATCCTCTGTTTCACTCTGTCACAGGTGCGCCTTGTCCATTATGGGCGTTCTCCCTGCTCCCGGTCATTCCTAATAGAAATCAAAATGGTTCTTGACAACCGGATACACCTATTATACTTGACCGACTAGTCGGTCATTTTATTGCAGGGGGGGATGGATCAATGCCCAAACAAAACACGCTCTACGAGAAAACCGGGGGGCGGCGCATTTCTCTGTACGCCGAACTGGGGAGGTATTTCACGGCCGACGGCGGTTTCGATGAAACAACTTTCCGGCAAATCATCCAGACCTCGCTGAAAGATTGTGTCCGGAGCCTTACTCCCCAGGAGAGCCCTATCGCTCAGGGAAAATGGCTCTCAGCCTATCTAAGCGAGGTCATGGATTATCTCTCTGAAAAGGGTATGCCGGATGCGGCCTCCAATCTCTGCAAAACGGCGGTTGAAGAAGCCACCAACGCTGGCATAGGCGAAGTGGCCATATCACCAAAACACCTGAAAGGGTTACTGCAGACCATACCCCCCTTAAGCGCCGGCAAAAAGAAGCGCCAACGCTCGCTGGACGAAAAGAGAAAAAAGATCTACCAGGCGGCACTCAAAGTATTCTCTGAAGACGGCTTTCACCAGGCGACCATGAACAAAATCGCGACCCAATCCGGGGTGGCCAAGGGCACGGTCTATGAGTATTTCAAGAGCAAGGAAGAACTCCTCGACCAACTTTTGGAGGAACGCTATGAAGAGATCGTCGAGCGGATCAGCGCCATTTGCGACCGCGGCACCAATGTCCTGGAACAGACCCGCGAGATGATTGAATTCTGGGTGGGTTTCATCGAGGAGAATCCCCAGCTCTATCGCTTGATCCAGAGCGAGGCCATCTTTCAGCGCTCAGGCGATAAGGTTATGTTCTATGATTACATGATCTCGCACCTGCCCATGTTCAAGGAACGCATCGTGGCCTTGAACCGCGAAAAGAATCTTAAGACCACCAGTTTCTACACCACCTTCTATGGCATCCTCGGTTTCATCGACGGCGTGGCCCAAAAATGGTTCAGGTGCCAAATGGATTACCCCCTCAAGGACGAAATCCCGGTCATCCTGGAGGTGCTTTTCAACGGATTCGTCGGCGAACAGATTACGCGCCGGCATTTTTTCTCACCAACCGCAGATGAATGAAACCACGGGGAAAATGCTCATGGCTTAAAAGGATGCCCCCGTCAATGGGAGAACGCGTCGGGCTTAAGCCTGATCTTCCAGCACCGCCATGCTGGTATAGGTAATGAATCCGCTATCCGACCGCGTCCCACCCGTTGACGGTACGCATACACTACTTTTGGGAGGATACAATATGCTTGAGGAAAAAGGAACCGCTATTTTAGGCAATACCAGGGGACGCCGCATCGCTCCACATGGATCAGAAAGCGTGCATCCATCGCAATGGTACCCGGCCACACATCCAGGTCGTTCACAGGTGCCATACTTGCTGCGCCCCATATCCGTTTCACGCCTCATGAATGCAGAAATCCGCAAGATTTGGCGCTCCAGCGACTACCAGGGACATGACTTCAGCCCCTTCGACGTCTCGCTCATCCCCAACAAGTTTAGACTGGCCCGGGTGCTGGCCTGTGGCCTGAAGTCGAGCGTGGCCACCTATTCCCAGCATTGGCAGGGCATGTATTGCGACTGGACCTTCAATGCCCATGTCGCAAAAGCCTTATCCCTCTGCGGCTGCATGGCGGGCGGGGAACGGTTCGTCAAGAACGCCTTTGCCACGGTCATGCTCTTTAACACCGGGTATGGCGGGGTGTTCATGGATATGCTCAAGAATCGTCGCAGACGTCTGCCTCCCAGCATGGAAAGCCTTGAGAACCTGGACATGGGTACCTTTGAAAACAACCTGAGGAGCGCCATCGGTGCCGTACTGGGTGGCCAATACGGGGTGAATATCATCCGGCGTTCGCTGTCAGAAAACTTGGTGGAGGGCGTGAATCAGAAAGGGTATCAGGCCTTGCACGAACTTGCCTTTGTAGAGGGCATGGACCCTAAGGGCCGCATCACCTGTATCCTGCAGATCGGGCTCAAGCAGCCTCAGGATCAGACCTTTCTCGCGCCTGGGATCATGGACTTGGCCGGCGCCAAGATCATCGAGCGCAAGAGCGAACGCCGGGGCGCCGATTTCACCCGCGACGTACCCGTGGCGGTCATGTCACACTATTTCGCGGCCGTGAATCACGAATTGAAAAAAACCGATCTGCACGATGCCATCCGGACTATTACGGTTGAAGGCGGCACACCCGGGGGCAATGTAAAACTCATGTCCATACGCAAGTATATCAATCAGGGTCTACGACAATGCTTTAACGATACCGTCGCCGCCTATAAAGCCAACGTGGATGATGGGACCACCACCCTGGATTTCGAAACCTACCGCGACATCGCCCAATTTACGCGCGATCTCGGCCAGAAGGTTCTCAAACCACGCGAGGACGCCCACAAGATGCTCTTCATCTACATCGACCTTATGGCCCTCAAGGAACGCGGCATTCCTATCGACATCGCCGAGCAGACCGCCGGTAACGCCATCCAGGCCGGACTCAACTCGGTACACCTGGAAGGCACTACGGATATCCCCGAAGGACAGGACCTCCTCTACGGTGCGTTCTGCATGACCGGCCCGATCCATTCGGCCGAACTCATGGATAACAATGCCCAACTAGAACGCGGATGGGGACAAGGTTTCTGGCATATCCTGGCGCCTGAACTGCCGCCGACCAATAAGATGCTTGCCGTGGTGGCCATCGCGGCCAAAAACGAGCAGGATGCCTTTATCGCCGAAATCCAGGCCATGGACGAACGCAAGTCAGTCAACGAGATTTTCTGGTACAAGACCTGGAATCACCCTCAAGGCAAACGCCTGGATGTCCCGCAATGGATCTCCTATGCCCACGTCCTGGAGGTCCTTCCGATTCCGGGGAATTCAATCGCCTTAATTGAGAAATCCCTGCCCGAGCACATGCCTGAGGAGCATCCCCTTTCGGAAGAATTCCGCCTGATGCTGGGATGATCAGCTCCTCTTAGCGAGCTGCCTGAATAGGGAATAGGCACCAATCCACCAGCATGCTACAACCTACTGCCTCTATTTAGATTCGCCCGGACCGCACAGGTCCGGGCATTTTTCTTTCCCCTTGATCGGCTTAAAACAATGCCATACTCCCTGCAGACATCTCTTTACAGATCCCCAATGAAATTGCCTTGGACAACAATCCGTGATCATGGTATATTCTGACGGGTGATATTTATTGAAATGTTCGTGATGAGTAGCGTGCTGGGTACGGACAAATCGGACCATTGCCTGATCAAACACCGTAGTACTGCAATGTCGATAACTTTTTAATCCCCTGCCGGAAAATACCGTGCAGGAGATCTGATGATAGGAGGAAGCATGAGCCTACCGGAAAAAACCCATACAGCGATCAAAGATCAGATAACCAATGCAACGTTGAGCTTATTATTGACCGAAGGGCTGGAGGCTACCAATCTTTCAAAAATTGCCAGCGAGGCGAATATCTCCGAGCAGGAACTGCTGAGCTACTTCAAAGACAGGCGGGAAATCTTGCTGGCTTCAATGGATTATATCTGCAAGCGTCTCGTCGATTACATAAACTCCGCCGAAGAAGATATCGTCTTGTTTATCTTGCTGGTAAGAGCGGTTATGATCGACGCCGAAGAGGTTCACCATGAAGATCCTTGGACTCAGTTTGAAGAGATCACAAATGCTACCAGCAAGAAGCTGCAGGAGGCTCTTCAGAAGAAATTCCTCATTGATCTGGATAAGACAAATGGATTGTTGCAGCATAAGGGTGATGGAATTTCAAAGACACCTTCGAACGGGAGCCTTCCCGCATGGGAGATCTTTTCGATGGGATTTGCCCTCGTCTTTGCCAATATCTTGGGGTATGGAGATATCATAGCTCAAAAAAAATTGCGTGAAGCTATTGAAGGCATCATCAATGACAAGATACCTGCAAGGGACATCAGACGCACTGGGATAGACCCGCCCACTTAAAAGCGGTCGGTATTCCACGTAAGGCATCCCTCCGCAGAGGTATGCCTTACTCCTTCGGAATCCAAGAAAACCACCGCATCGGTTCTTTGACGGCCTGCTTGAGCTTCGGATTTCTCCAGCAGTCGAAACGCGCCTTCACAATGGCAAGCCGGAGAAGCTGTTTATTGAATGGCATGCGGTCCATCTTTTCTTTGCGGGCGAGCTTATTGGCAAAACCGCACGAGAATTTCTGGAAGTCTTGCTTGGCTTGCTCGGGATCGGTCACCGCCAGGCTGGCCACTTTGCCCGAGAGCAAGGCCCCTACGATGCCGTAGCCCCAGAAGGGCTCAATCATGCCGCTAAGCGTCCCGGCCAGAATCTTGTCGTTCCAGTAGAGCTTGGTTTCGCGGGGGAAGTATCCGAGGAAATTTCTCCAGCGCGGGAAATCCAGACCATAGCTGTCCTTAAGCACCTGTCTGAAACGTTCAAGATCATGTTCATGAAGCGGCGTACGCGAGAAGAGCAAGGCGAACATCATGCCGTTGAGCGCGGCGGAGTAGCCATAGTCCACACTGAAGCGACCCATGTGAATAGCCCCGTGCGAGCCGCCTTTATCCCAGGGAATCGTAGCGAGGTATCCATAGGTTGAACTGTATTTCACCCCAACGAGCTCGTAGACCTCCTTATAGAGTCCTGTGGCGATGATACTGCCGGCCGGAGCCGCTTGCAGCGCATCGGGGTCAAGCGCATGGCCGAAACGGAACTCGACGCCTGCCTCTTGGGCCAAAGCGAAGAGTCTGCGGTCGATCGAGGTTTCCCGCGGCCCCCGCTCCACATTGTAGGCCTTGGAATTGTGCACATAGGGCGGCAGCGTCAGGCGCTTGGAATCATACCAGAACTCGGGATAGATATCGGTCGGAACGAAATACTCCGAGAGATCGATGCCGATATAGTCCCAGGTCTGCCGAGGCTGCAAGGGGGTGGTATGGATGGAGGGATGGACATCAGGCGAGCCGCCGATAGCCGATTCACGGTCGTAAATTGTAACCTTGTGCCCCTGACGTGCCAAATCAATGCCCGCGACCATGCCGGCCAATCCGGCGCCGAAGATGGATACATGTTTCATCAGTACATGGACCTCCTCTGCCAATATTCAGTTATCTCTCCACGAGACATTCAATGCCAAAAACAAGCGATTCAATCCATGGCCGCCCAGGCAGCCCGATCACGATCGCGATGCAACCTTCAATCCCTTGCTATCCGCCGGTGTCAGGCCCTTGATAATGACTTCCAGGATCTGATCCGTGGCATCCTTGATGGAGATCTCATTCAAGGCATTCCTTTGGGGACGAAAGACGTATTGCCTGATGGCCATCTCCACTGATCCATTGAGCATGTATGAGGCCATGATCGGGGTTATCTTCTTGCTGAACAAGCCCATTTCCTGGCCTTCCCGTACGATCTCGGCCGCACCCTCCAGCGAGAGCTCGTAGAGTTTCTGGTTCTCCTCATCATGAAATCTGTTCAGCATGGGGATGTCCATGATCATGACCTTCACCAGATCAGGGCTTTTCTGAAAATTATCAAAGACATACTGTACCAAGCAACGCAGCTTATCGCGCGGATCGAAATAATCCCGGCTGATCTGTTCGATCTTCTTCAGATAGACCTGCGTGTTCTCCTGAAAGATGGCGATCAGCAGATCATCCTTGCTGGGGAAGTACCGGTATATCAGGCCATACGCGATCCCGGCTTCCTCCGCAATATCAGCCACGCGGCATCCGGAATACCCCTGCTGCGCAAAGACCTTAACGGCCGCCTTCAGTATTAAATTTCTCTTGGAAAGATTCAATTTCGGTTCCGCCATGGGCATGCCTTCTCCTGCTTTTCCCGTCCTTTCACCATTAACGCGGCCTTTGCTTAAGGTCAAGACCCGATCACATTGAATCTATTCAACTTATGGAGCAGGCCAGGTACACCTTTTCCATGCCCGTCCACGCCGGTTGCCTGTACCGCCACGGTGATCGCAATATCCTCATTACATCCCCCGATTATGCCGACGGCACCATCTCCCGGGCAATCAAGGCGGCGCCGATTGCCCCCACCATCTGCGGGTCCCAGCCGATCTTGTGGATCTTCACCCCCAGCGCTTCCTCAAGGGCGTTGAACATCCCCTCATTCTTCGCCACTCCGCCGGTCATGCCCACCTCCCCTTCCACGACGATCCCCTTGGCCAGGGCCGCCACCCGATGAGCCATGGCACGGTGCAGACCGCAAACAATATCCGGTACGGGCTTGCCCGCGTTGATCAGCGACACGATCTCGGTTTCGGCAAATATCACGCACTGGTTCGAGACCTTGACCGGCGTTGTGGATTTCTGTGAGACCGAACCCAGATCTTCCAGCCGCACGCCTAAAGGTTTGGCCATCACCTCTAGGAACCTGCCGGTACCAGCGGCGCACTTGTCGTTATAGGCATAGCGTATGACCTTCCCCTTTTCATCGAGCTTGATGGCCTTGGCGTCCTGGCCGCCGATATCGATGACCATGCGGATGGATGGTTCAAGCCACTGGGCCCCCCGGCCATGACAGACGATCTCGGATTCAACGGCCTGGGCGAACGTGACCTGTTTCCTGCCATAACCGGTACCAACACAGCGCTCCACCTGATCCATGCGCATGCCTGCCTGGGCAAGGGCCTGCGCCATGACCTCGCGCGCCGATTCCTCGGGATCGGGTTTATCCCGCATGACGCAGGCAGCCAGGATGTTACTGTCCTCCATGATGACCGCCTTGGCGGTCCGCGATCCGATATCGCATCCGGCCACGATCATAAACTCACCCCCCTGGCCAGCAGGGCCGCCCCGAGCGCGCCCACGATCTGGGGATCGACCGGCAAACGCCGCACGCGCATGCCGGTTATGGATTCCAATGACTTGACCACCCCCATGTTCTTGGCCACCCCGCCGGTCATGCACAGGTCGTTCTCGATCCCGATGGTATTGATCAGCGTGGCCACGCGGCCGGCCATGGCATCATTGATGCCGGCGCAGATGTCAGGAAGCGGTGTGCGCTCACCCACCAGCCGGATGATCTCGGCCTGGGCCCAGACCGTACAGGCGCTGGCAAGAACGGCCGGCTGTTTGGACTTCAGGGAAAGCTGGCCCAGATCCTCGAGCGTGATCCCCATGAGATCGGCCATGACCTCCAGGAACCGGCCGGTGCCCGAGGCGCACTTGTCATTGGTGTAAAATTTGGCGATCTGGCCCTTGGCGTCGACCCGCATGGCCTTGCAGTCCTGGCCGCCGATATCGATGATGGTGCGCACCGCGGGCATGATCCAGTGGGCGCCTTTGGCATGGCAGACCAGTTCGGAAATGCACTGATCCGCAAACGGGATCTTTTCCCGGCCGTATCCCGTGCCCACGCAACGTTTAATATCCTGTTTGCCGATCTGTGACAACGCCAGCGCTTTGTGCAGCACCTCCTCAGCCGAGCGCGCGGGACTGGTATTGGCGTCGATCACGGCATAGCCCAGAATCCTGGTCTGGCCCAGCACGACCGCCTTGGCCGTTAGGGAACCGACATCGCATCCGGCCACGATCATTGCAGTACCCCCCTGATTTTCAAAAATTCGCTGCACTTGCCGATCAGGTTGTCCACCGGGTCCACCCGGTTGTCAAAGGAATCGCCGTAGCTGACAAAGGTGGGGTAGCCCGCCTTCTCCAGATCCCTGACCATGAGCTTGACATTGCTCCAGGTGTTACGGCACCCCATGGTCCCGATATAGAATAAGACATCCGGTTTGACGATGCGGGCCATGGAGAGCGTGTCGTCCAGCCACATCATGGGGGCGTCATAAGGGCCCCTGATATTCTTGACCATGGGAAAGCGCGAGGTCTGGAGCGCCAGCGAATCGATGATTTTGTCATAGGATGAAAGATCCATTTCATAGCCCTCCTCCGGATGCTTGAGGAAGGGGTTGCCCTTGGGCCAGAAATCGTTCAAAAAGGCCGCGACATTCGAAATGCCCTGTTTGCGGTTCCATATGATCCATTTGATGTTGGGGCAGAAATGATCGATGTAGAAGAAAAAGGCCCGCACCTTTTCCTCGCCGACCCCGGCAATACCCTTGGCGGCATTGGCCTTGGCGATCCTGAGCATGGATTCCAGGAGCGTGGTATACTGCTTGGATCCCAGATAGATCATGCGGAAGGCGAAGTTCATCATGGCATACAGGGGGGGCATGGGGCAGGGGATGATCTGCTGCAGGTCCTGGAGTTCGTTGAACATCTTGTCCTGGATCACGATCTCATCGGCCACTTCACGCAACCGGTCCATGTCCATCTTGCGGCCCGTCTGTTCCTCCAGGAAGGCCACCATGTTGCGAAAGTCCGCGCGGTGGTATTCGGCGGCCCTCTCGTCCGTCAGGGTGGGCGGATAATTGATGTTACACTGCGGGATGCCCAGATAGGACGAGGCAAAGGCATAGGAAACGGCGTTGGAGTCGCACACCCCGGCCGTGGAGTACAGGATCATGTCGGGTTTTACGCCCAGTCCCGCCAGGATCGGACCCAGGGCGAGCCGCTGTCCGGTGCAGGAAGTCTCGGTGAAGCCTTTTTCGCAGCCGAAGTCCAGACAGTCGCTGATGCCCTGCTTCCATACGGCCGTGTAGAAGGTGGTCATGGCCTCGAGGCAGAACGGCACGATGTCGAAGGCATGCAGGATGGCGGGCGAGAAGTTGAAGGTGACCAGGGCCACCTTCTTGCCATGCGCATGCGCATTGACGATTTCCTCAATGTAGTCTCTGATGAAGGTCACCATGAGCACGCCCGGCTCGCCGGTGCGGATGATCTCGTCCAAGGCGTCCCGATAGCTGGGGGCATAATTCAGTGAGTACTGATATTCCTTCTGCGTGGCGTTGGACAGGCCCAGCGCCTTGCGGGCCAGGCTTCCGAGACGCCAGTCAAAATCATATTCTTTAAACACTTCGCGCATAGGTCCCCCTTAGATACTCAGGCTCATGGAAGCCCCGCTCTTGAAGCGCTGTATATACAGCCGTGCCCGGTCCTTCAGAATGTCCATGGTGTTCTGTTTGGCAATATGGTTCAGGACCGGCAGGGCATGCTCGCGGAAAAGGGTCAGGGCATCGATGGCCCGCTGGCGTTCGGCCACCATACGCTCCTCATCCATGGCGATACTCAAAAGCGTCTCCATGGTTATCATCTGATGGTCCACACAATCTTGACACATAGGCTCACCTCCATTTCCGTTTTTTACTGGATCCGCTCCAGAAAGGCATCCACCCGCATGCGCACGCGGCCGTCCTCGACCAGGGGACCATACTCCCGTTCGATGCGTATGCACGGGATGCCCATGGCCTCCAGATCGCGTTCGAAAAGGCCGTTTTCCGAGCCGTGCATGTCGCAGAAACGGACATTCTGCAGGATGACCCCGTCCACCTTGGCCTTGAGCGCCTTTTCCTTGAGGCTCTGATAGCGGGGCTGATAGTAGGCGAACATGCGCGGGCAGAAGCTGCGGTTCAGGTAGCGTTCGGACAGGGCTTTAACCGGGTCACCCTCGGTGCTTACCAGATCGTCGAAGAGCTTGGAGCCGAAGCAGAGCGTGTCAGCCACGACCACGGCGCCGGCCTCCTCGATGACCCGCACCAGATCGGTATCATCGGTCACGCTGCCGCCTAAGAGCACGCGCTTGCCTTTCATCCCATTGGGCTTGGCCTGTTCCAGCTCTCCCAAGGTTTCCTCCAGCAGGGGTACGTATTCGCTCCACGGCAGGGCCGTGGAGGCCAGGATGATGGTGGTGGCATCGGTCCCGGAGATAACAATCTCATCGCGCATGCGCAGCTTTTCCAGACGCTGCAATAGCCGCCGACCCGTATTGTAGAGCTCGATCTGCTCCCGTAAGCGCTCGTCCGTGATCTTGACACCGAAATGGTTCTCCAGACTCTCAATGAGCAGGCGATTTTCCTCCTCGAACCACTTCAGGCTGTACGGCTCAACCTTATGCGGCGTGCCATAGTAGTGGTAGTAGGCCGGCAGGATACCCGGAATATCTTCATTGGCCTTGCGCCAGCACTCCTCCAGACGCCGCATGGTGTCACAGCCGTTGGTGATGATGGCGCCGTCGAGAAAGCGGTATGTGCCTTCCCCGGCCAATTGCAACAGGCATTTGGGATAACTGCAGACCACGGGCCCGTAATAGCTGTCGCCGATGTCCGTGGTGGCTGCCTCGATCCCCCGCAAGCGGTAGGGCAGCAGACCGGCCGCGCCGATGATCTCGGAAGGCACGTAGGTGCACGAATACCCCACCACCTTTTTGCCGGCGGCCTTCCAGGCCTGTACCGAGCCGTTATTGAGCTGATTTGCCGCTTCGCTGAGCTCTTTTCTCACCTTTCACCTCCTGCTCCGAAAATAAGACACTGCGTAAGGCTACCAGGGCCTCACCGTGTTCCGGGGAAGCATTATCCGGGGCCAGCAAGGCGGCCACACCTTTGACCAGGTTTGGAACCACCGCATCGGTAATCGGTTTGAGGGCTGTTAATCCATCCTGGATGAGCCATTCCGAACAGTTTTTCAGCTCATCCAGGTCCAGGCAGGTGGCCACGGAGGCGCACAGATTCGTAAGACGCTCGGGGTCATGGGCATGGATGGCATTGGCCAAGCGCAATACCGCGCTTAAACCATCGCCCAGTTCCTGGGTATCAAGCCCGGCCATGCCATCGGAAATGGCCTGGAGCACCTCGGCACGAGGCAGCTCTTCCAGTACGCCCACCTTCTTGCGCCAGGTGCGTATGGCCGGGTTCTTGAGTTTGGCATAGGCGCCCAGGAGTTCGTACACGAACTCCGGATGATCGCCCAATACCACGGCTTGGGCCTGGGCCATGAATTCCTTTTCCTCGGCCATGGCCACCTGGGCCTTACGCTTCAGCACCGGATCCATGGCCGCGTAGGCTTCCAGCAGCACGCGCCGCATATCTCTAGTAGTGAGCGATTCGCCCCCTTCCATGTAGAAGACGCTGCCCATATGCAGCTGCCTGATCACCTCGTTGAGCGAGTTCATGATGGCGCCGATGGGCGCGCCTTCGATATCGCGCATCAAGGCAAATAAGAGTTCCGTGAGCAGTTCGGGTGCAATGGGGTTGAGCGAACCCACTACTTCCTGCAAGGCCTTCACGGCAATGTTGATGGCCCTGACCGCGCTGGCGGCCAGCATCAGCACCTTGGAGGGATATTCCCATAAGATTTCAACGACCTTGGTGACCATGGCCACGAGCGGACCTTCACTTGCATCGAGAAGATCCTTGATCTCCGCGAAATCACTGTTTTTGAAAAATGTCTCCAACGGGGTTTGAGCCAGGTCGACCAGCAAGCCGGGTTCTTTTTCAAGCATGGCGCTCAGCCCCTGCAAACTCGACGTGAACAGCTTGCCGAGCTGCGCGTGGTCGATACCATGCACCATAGCCTTGATGGCATTGGCCTTCTCTTGTGGTGATAGGGCTTGCATGGCATCCCCCATTCGCGTCAATGCGGCCAAGATGATGTTCACGACCTCCGGCACTGCGCCAAAGATATCGATTATGTTGTGCGGATCGGACCAAAAGACCTCAAGGGCATGACCGTTGTCGCGGGCCGATCGCGGATCGATGAACCCGTAGGCCGCCTTCAGGATGACATGCTCGGTCAATTTCTTCTTGACCCGGCTCTGGCCCGACCAAGCATAGAACAGATCGGCGATAACATTTTTAACCACCTCCTTGCCGCCCTGGGTCCTGATCACGCCGGAGACGATCTTGCTCAAGAGCTCAGCGCCATTGCCGCCCTGCGTCACGCCGTGCTTGTGTTTGAACCATTCTTCCATATCGCTGCCGCTCATAGCGTTTGCCTCCTCTTCTTCCACGTAGTGAAGCGTTCCCGAACACGGCCGGCCAGCATCTGCGCCGCCCAAGAGAAGAGCTTCGGCCGCTGATCAAGCACGGCATTGAGGATGGTACCGGTCATCCGGGAAAGTTCATGGGCATCGATATTGGCCATAATACCTTTCGCCAAGGCGGATATCTGGGTGGGATCCTGGCTGTGGAGGTCATTGACGTTGCGAGCCACCACAGTAATCGCTTTGCCGACGGCTTTGGGCGTGTCCGTACCCGAGGCCCGGATCAGACCCTGGGTGAGCCGTATGGCAGCCGACCCCGCTTTGTGCAAGGGTTCGGTATCCAGGTCCTCCCTCAGGGCCTGAATAACGGCCAACAACATTGGGGGTGGAAATTTCTCCTCAGCCTGAATGATCACCTCGCTCAAGGCCCCGATGAGGTAATTGATGATGGCCGGCAGGCCATCGACCAGGGCAAGGGCGACGCCCACATCCTCCCAGAGGAGCGTGCGCACGAGCTCGGCACCGTTCTTGGGGTTGATGTTAACCAGAGAATTCCAAAGCATCTCTTTGATAAACGGGGTATCAAGGATCTCCTTGAGAACACTGCCCGTATACGCGGATGGGATGGTTCCATCGATGCCGTTCATACCCCACCTCCTTCGTCGGACAGGGTCTGAACGCCCGCGTCGGGTGCGTTTTGGGAAAAGAGCGGTGCAATTTCGGCCAGGATGCGGGATAATCCCGTTGTGACATTCCCCACCGCCACCAAATCTATGTCGGCCAAGATGATCCTGACCACCTCGCGTAAAAACTCCGGTGGAAAATGGTCGTTGATCTGCGTTACCGTTTCTTCGGCCGCCTTGATGCAGGCATTGGCCACCTTTGGGATGGCATCCGCGACTGACAGTGCCACCCCCACATCCTCCCAAATCAAGGTACGCACGAGATCCGGGACGGAACCCGGATCGATGTGATTCAGAAGTGTAGCCAGATTGGCCTTGAACCCCGGCTTATTGAGCAGGGCCTTGGCGATGCGGTTGCCCAGCTCGAAGATCCCTTTAGTTTTTGCGTTTTCATCCATGACGCACCTCGCTTCACAGGGTCTTGCAATCGTAGAAATAGCGGGCGCCTTCCATGAGGGCCAGCTGTTTCCCGCCCAGCCAGAGCTGCACCATTTTCATGTCGCGCCAGTGCTTTTCGATATCCCACTGCCTGTCCGCGCCGTATTCCTGCAGGATATTCATGGCCCGGCCGGCGTCCTGATAGGTGCGGTCGGCTACAAACATCTTGGTGAGCCGGGCCTTGGCCACGTTCTGATGGGACCAGCGCGGCCCATACAGGTCGGGCCGATCGAGCACGGCCGCCAGGCCGTACACGGCGCTGCGGCAGGCCTCGATGCCGCCCGCGATCTCCGCCAGTTCGGCGGCCACGGCCTCGTGTTCATTGAGCGGACGGCCGTGCAGGGTTTTCCGGGCGCAGAAATCACAGAGCTTTTCATAGATATCCAGCAAAGGGCCAACGTTGAAAATGGCGGTCAGCATGCCTAAGCACATGACTTCCTTGTAGCGCAGGGCATCCTTGCCCGGCCCCAGTGCCCGGTAATAGGCCGGCACGCGCACGTCTTCGTACCAGACGTCGCTGTTCTTGTCCGAGGCCACACCGGCCTTTTCATACGGTTTGCCCTGGGTCACGCCGGGCAGATCGTCGGGCACGAAGATAAAGGCGATGTCGTCGTCGTTCGAGGAGCCGGGATTGGTGGTGCAGACCACGCCGTGAACATTGGCCACTCCGCCGGAGTTCGAGGGCCAGAGCTTATGCCCGTTGATTACCCATTCGTCGCCGTCGAGTCTGGCCGTGGTCCGGATGGTACTGCCGTGGATCAGGTCCACGTTCTCGATATCCGACCCACCCTGCGGCTCGGTCATGAACAGGCCCCCGAAAAAGAGTTTGTCCTTGGACTGGGCCAGGGGCGCCAGGTCGGCCAGGAGTCTCATATTGTATTCAGGCTTCATGGCGATCATGAGCAGCGACCAGTAGCCCGAGGCAAAGGCGATGTTCATGCCCAGGTCGCCGCGCGACATCTCCTCGAAGACCACGGTACAGAACGATGCGATGTTGGAGACATTGCCCGCGCCCCACCCGCCCAGCTCCGGCGGCATGAAGGCCTTCTGCCAGCCGATATCGATCATGAGCACCTTGAGGGCCTCGTCGAAGATCGCATGCGAGTCCCAGTGTTCGTCAAATTCGCGGCGGCGCGGACGCACATAGGTATCCACCCAGTTGCGCATCATGGTGCGCAGCGTGGAAGCCGGCATGGTGCGGTAGGTCGAGAAATTATACGATTTTTTCATGCGTTACCTCCTGATCCGAAAAAGGCCCGGGCGATATCCATCTGCGCGGGAATGCCGCCCCCCAGATAGGCCTGCATGGTTTTGATATCGCGCCAGTGCTTTTCAAGGTTCCACTCCTTGGAATACCCGGCCGAGGCCATCAGCTCCATGCCCCGGTCCATGCCGTGCCAGCACTCGGCAATGGCCTTGAGCGAGGCGGACTGGGCCAGTACGAAACAATCCTCCACGTTCCTGATCCCGAAGACCTCGGGCTGCGCCATGGCGCGCGCCAGGGAATGCACCAGGAGCCGGGAATTCATGATCGACATGGCCAGGTTTGCCAAAACAGCGGCGCACATGGGGTTGTCGCGAAAGGGCATGCCGCCCTTGATGACCCGGTTATCGGCCCAGTTTTTCAGGATGACGTAGGCGTCCATGGCCGAACCTACGGCCACGGCCCCGCACAAGAGGTCGATCCAGGTGATGAAGCGCTTGTAGGTCGCCAGGTTGATGGGGATGCCGTATTGGAGCGGCACTTCCACAGTATCGAAATCGACCGAACAATTTCTGCTCGCCAGCAGGCCCGTGGTCTTGAGCGGCGCCGAGGCCTTTTTAACCCCCTGGGCGTCCGCGGGCACCAGCACCAGCACGATCTCATTTTGCGCGGCGGCGATCACGGCATACATATGCGCGTCAAAACCGGAATTCATGGGTCGCGCCTGTCTGGCCCGCACGACCCAGGTGTCGCCCCTGCGTTCTGCCGTGGCTTGGGCCTCCTTGCCGCTGATCATGGCCCGGGCCGCTTGTCCTGCATCTCCGAGACCGGGCAGGATGATCGATACCAGCTTCATATCCCCGGCATAGAAGGCGGAGAATACCGCGCGCTTTATCTCTTCCGTCACATGCGGCCCGATAATGCCTTCCGTGAGGAAACAGGCCAGGGCCATCTTCATGGCCGACACATAGGCGATTCCCGGATCAGCCCGGCCCATCTCTTCATAGCCGCGCACCAAGGTGGTGGCGACCGTGGGGGCCAGCAGACCCGACCCGCCGGATTCGACCGACCATACCATTTCATCGAGGCCCAATTCGCGCGAAAGAATATCCAGGGCCTTCATCTGATGCGCATATACCTCTCTGAACTCCAGGCGTTTGGTGATCAGCTCCTGATTGGCCCAGCGCGCCACCGTCTGGGCCATGGAATGGGATTCTTCCGTCTCCCATTCTTTGGGATAGGGGAAATAATCCATAGCGGGGCTTAAGCTTACCATAACCACCTCCTTTTGATCTTTATTCAACGTTCAGCGATAGCGCTGCAGTGCATGGAAAAATGACTAAACCGTTATATTGAAGCAATGAACCATGGCAGATCACGCTGCAAAAACAGCGCAACAACAAATCACAGAACAACCTGTTCAATACGTTACATATTGTGCCGTCATTCAATCCAGCCCTTGGATATTGTTGCATCGAGGCGCGACGCGAGACCGCCCAGCCCGTCGCACGGTTATTGCCGTGCATCCGCCGTCAGGTGTGTGGTTACAATGTTCCGAGCGCTCCGATACGGCTCTTTCCCGACCATCTTGCGCACATTCTTGATGGTATCGACGGCCAAGCTCTTCGTCAGCAGCTGCAGGACGGGCGTTGGAAGCGAGCCTCCGACATCGGCCAGGATCTGATAGGTCACCTCGGTTTTACCTTCGGCAATGGGCTTCATGATGCAGCAGACCTCGACCAGGGGCAATCGCATCCCTCCCCTCTCCTGGGCGGGAACAGCTGCGTCCTGGATGCCTTTTCCCCTCAGAGTCAATGTTCCGGTTGTTCTATCCAGGCTGAGTTCGTGTTTCATGATCGCATAGCGGTCGGAAACCGGCCAGGGCAGCCCTTGCCTGAAGTAGCTGTAATAGCTGTCCGCGGAACTTGCCTTTTCGGGCGACTCGATCTTATACGCCTTGGAGCACATGAACATCCACTGCTTCTCAGCCGGGATATCGCGCACTACCGCTTCCAGCACCGCTACCGGTGCATCAACCACTCCGATCGCCTTGGTTTCGTTGACCGGGCTGCGCGGATTGCTGCGGGCATACCCCATGATGCCGTCACAGGAGCGGATTTGCCTCCATTCGCCGCACGCCTCCTGTCCAAAACCGGCCGAAGACAACAGAAAAAGTGTCACTGCCACAGCTGCCAAACCGAGCCCTTTCTTCATGCGAACGCACCTCCCTCAAACAATTTCAATTGCACCGAAAACACCTTTATCTTTGAGTTCGCCGATCTCGTCCACCCTCAATCCAATCTCGGTCAGCACCGCAAGCGTATCCTGGCCGATACGGCACCCGATGCGTTTGTAGACAGGCGCATAGCCGGAAAACTTGATCGGACAGGCGAGCTGTTCATAGGATTTGCCGTTCAGGCCCGGGACTTTCACGAGGAGTTCACGCGCGGCGGCGTGTTCGCTCCGGATAGCCTCGGCAAAGGTCAGCACCGGTTCAAAGCAGGCGTCCTTTTCCTTGAACAAAGCCACCCAATGCGCCAGCGGCTTGGTTCTGATGACCTCGGCCACCTGGCGCTTGGCCTCTTCAACCCGGCCGGGCTGCAGGACGCTCCCCGCGATGAGGTCCTCGAGCCCGATGGCCGTACAGAAGACCGTGAAGAATTGATGCTCAAGGCCGCCGAAAGAGATGTATCTCCCATCCGCGGTCTCATAGAAACCATAGAGCGACCCCCCATTGAGCACCTCGTTCTCATAGGTGCTTGGTGCATCGCCGCATAATTCCTTTATGGCGGCGGCGGCATGAAAGGGGAACAGCCCATCGGTCATGGAAATATCGATATGCTGGCCCAAACCGGTGGCATGGCGATGAATGACGGCCGCCAGGATGCCGATTACGGTGTTGTTGGTGCCGGAACCGATATCGGCCAGCTGGGTGCCGAGCAGGGCCGGACCGGTGTCCTTGCGGCCGGAATAGCTCATGAGACCGGAAAGGGCCAGGTAATTGACATCATGGCCGGCTTTGTCCTTTAATGGCCCGCTCTGGCCGTAGCCGGTCAGGGAACAGTAGATCAAGCCCGGATTGATGGCACAAAGGCGCTCGAACGAAAGCCCCAAGCGCTCCATGACCCCGGGCCGGAACTGTTCCACCACGATATCGTAGGCCTTGATCATACGCTCGATAAGGGACACGCTCTCAGTTTTTTTCAGGTCCAGAGAGAGCGAACGTTTATTGCGGTTGAGGTAGGCATGCAGGCATGATATCGGGCCGTCATCCTCAACATAAGGGGGCGCCAGGCGCGCCAGATCAGGCCTGGTAGGGGATTCAATCCGCACCACATCGGCGCCCAGATCGGCCAGCATCAAAGTGGCCAGAGGTCCGGGCAGGAGCGTGGTGAAGTCCAGGACCTTGAGTCCGGACAGCAACGATCGTCCGAGATCCTTTGTATCTGCTGTTGATTTTCCCACGATGCCCCCTTTTCGATCACTCAAACGTCAATCGTCTCTTTTAAAAACCACGCACCCCGAGAAGGGGGAGGGGCGAGCACACTCGCCCCTCCCTATGTCGGAGCGGGCTCATGACCCCTGCCCCTGGAGGGTTAAGGCGGGGCAAAGGTTGACAAGAAATGAAGGGAACGTTCTCGGCCGTTTTTCCATCCCGTTCATATTCTTCCGCTCTTCCGCAGCATGCCTCATTGTGATCGTGGCGCCTCCATGACTTTAGGCTGCAAAACTCTCTTGAGCGATCTCCGCTATGGAGAGGTCTTCGCTCTTGATGGCCTTGGCTGCGGCTTCCACCTCGGGCAGCACGTTCTTGATGAAATATTGCGCCCCGGAGAGTTTACCGGCATAATAGGCCGCATCCTGATTTTCCTTGATAAAGCCCTTCCAGGCCTCCTGATCCTGCCTGCTTGCTCCTTTGGCTTGCGCCAAGGCGTCCAGCTGAGTGTGCGCGATGCCGGCCTGCCAAAGCAGGAGCCAGGCCGAAACCACCTTGCCCATCAGCATCAGGAACGGATAGGCCTGTGAGATAGGGATCAAAAATTTGCCTTCCTTGCCGCACTGGCCGAAGAAGAGCACCAGATCGGTCAAGGTGTTCATGCTGCCCTGAAAATCCTCAGTCAAGTCCTTCAATACAGGGATGTCCTTGGTCTTGGAAATCATGGCCTGCATCTCGCCGATCAGCGTCATGAAATAGGCGCCTTTCTTCATCCCGAGCTTGCGGCCAATGAGATCCAGGGCCTGGATGCCGTTGGCGCCTTCGTAAATGGAGGCGATCTTCACGTCGCGCAGGTACTGCTCGATGGGGTATTCGGCGCAAAAACCATAGCCTCCGTGCACCTGCATGGCGTTCTCGACCACCCGGAAGGCAATATCCGATCCATAGGCCTTGATGATCGGGGTGAGCACCTCCAGAAGCCCCTGCCATTTGTCCTTGCCGGCTTCATCTTGAGCGACATGCGCCTTATCGATGCAGTACCCGATGAAGTAGGCCATGGCCCGCAGGCTCTCGACATTGGTCTTCATCCACAAGAGCATGCGGCGCACGTCCAGATGCTCGATGATCGGCACGCGCGGGGCATCGGCGTTCTTGAACTCCAGAATGGCGGCACCCTGCTGGCGCTCCTTGGCGTACTTGAGGGCATGCAGATAGGCGATGGAAGCGGCCGCCAGGCTCTGCAAACCGACCCCCAGCCTTGCCTCGTTCATCATCTGGAACATGACCTTCATGCCGTCGCGCTCCTGTCCAAGGAGTTCGCCGTAGCAATCACCGTTGTCGCCGAAATTCATCACGCAGGTGGCGCTGGCATGCAAGCCCATTTTCTCTTCGATCTTGGCGATCTCGTAATCATTGCGCCGGCCCAGGCTGCCGTCGGCGTTCACGATGTACTTGGGCACGAGAAAAATGGAAATGCCCTTGGTGCCGGCCGGGTCCCCTTCGATGCGGGCCAGCACCGGGTGGATGATGTTCTCGGTCAGGTCCTGGTCAGCCGAGGAGATGAACTGCTTGGTACCCTGGATACGATAGGTACCGTCCGGCAGGCGAAAGGCCTTGGTGGACAGATTGCCTACATCGCTGCCGGCATTGGGTTCCGTCAGACACATGGTGCCGCCCCACTCTCCGCTCACCATCTTGGGAAGGTATTTTTGCTTTTGCTCTTCGGTGCCGTACACCTCGATCAGGTGGGCGGCACCTTCCGCCAGTCCCGGGTTCACGACGAAGGCGAAGTTGTGCAAAAACCATTCATGCGCCGCCCCGCGGACAACGGCGGGAAGGCCCTGACCGCCGATCTCGGTCGGGAATCCCATGGCGTTCCAGCCGCCCTGACAGTAAAGCTTGTAAGGTCGCTGATAACACTTCGGCAAATACACCTGTCCATCGACCAGCCGGCAGCCCTCACGGTCGGCCTCGGCCATGATGGGGTACAGCTCCTCGCTTGCGAGCTTTTCGGCCTCGGTAAGGATCATGTCAAAGGTTCCCTTCGAAAAATCCACATATGGCATTTCCGTGCAGAGCTCTTCCACGTTCAGCATTTCATGCAGGATAAATCGCTGATCCCTTGCATCCACGATAAGACTTGCCATGTACACCTCCTTACTACACATCAATTAGATTGACTACTCAATCATTATGATAATCTCGTCCGTGACCCCTGTCAAGCTTCAGTTGTTCTTTTTATTTCATAGGCAGACCATTTATTGATTATATCTATCTATTATTATTGTATTATTAATTATCTGATATTATACAGCCACGCCATTCATTATTTTATCGCGTTCTCTAATTGTGATTGACGAATCATTTTTTGGTATGCTATAGAGTTTTTATGATCTTTTAATCCGTTCAGCTTTAATGCGTTGATCACTGAGAAAGGGGGTATGAAATGTCGTTGCTTGATGCGCACTATACACAAGAGCACAACATCTTTCGTGAATCGGCCAAGCGGTTTTTCGAGCGGGAGCTATCGCCCAATGTCGAGCAGTGGGAAAAAGACGGGATCGTACCGCGCGAGCTCTGGAAAAAGTTCGGGGGGCAAGGATTCCTCTGCCCCTGGTTGCCGGAGGATTACGGCGGGGTGGGAGCTGATTTTCTCTACAGCTGCATCTTGATGGAAGAGTGCGCCAAAACCCATTGCGGAGGCTTCTTCTTTGTCCTGCATACCGATGTGGTCGTTCCCTATATCTATCATTTTGGGAGCGAGGAACAAAAGAAGCGTTATCTGCCCGGTTGCGCCACGGGAGATATCATCACGGCCGTAGCCATGACCGAGCCCAATGCCGGTTCAGACCTGGCCGCCATCCGCACCACGGCGGTCAAGGAGAACGGCCATTATATCCTGAACGGCCAGAAGACCTTCATATCCAACGGGTTCCTCTCCAACCTGGTGGTTGTGGCGGCTAAGACCGATACCAAGGCCAATCCCCCCTATACTGGCATCTCCCTATTCCTGGTCGAGGACGGCACGCCCGGCTTCGAGCGCGGCCGCAAGCTTGAAAAGGTGGGGCTGCATTCCCAGGACACCGGCGAAATGGCCTTCGTGGACTGCAAGATTCCGAAGGAGAATCTGCTGGGCGAGGAAGGCAAGGGCTTTCAATATCTGATGGACCGCCTGATGGATGAGCGCATCGTGGCCGCTATGGGTTCCCAGGTCGCGGCCGAAGAGGCCATGCGGCTCACCGTCGACTTCACCAAGAACCGCGAAGTCTTCGGCCGACCCATCAGCCGCCATCAGTACATATCCTTTGAGCTGGCCAAGCTCGCCACCGAGGTCGCGGTGGGCCGCTCGTTCGTGGACGACCTGGTTCTGATGCACTTAAACGGCCAGAAAGACATCATGAAGGCCTCCATGGCCAAGTACTGGGTCACGGAAATGTTCAACCGTGTGGTGGCACAATGCCTCCAGTTCCACGGCGGGTACGGCTACATGGAAGAGTACCCCATTGCGCGCATGTTCCGGGATGCCCGGGTCCAGACCATTTATGCCGGCAGTTCCGAAATCATGCTGCTGATCATCAGCCGCTGCATGGGTTTGTGAAGGCGCAGGCGTCGCGCCCTCGGTCCCAGAGCCACAGGGCGCGCTGAATTGAACAAGCAGGCAAGACGCTCGGAAAGACAACGGGCTTAAAGTACATTACGAAAAAGGAGGTATTCATATGGTTGGTATCTGTTCGTATGGGGGATATATCCCCCGTTATCGGCTGAGTCGCATGACGATCGTCCAAAATATGGCCTGGTATTTCCCCGTCATTATGGCCGTTTCCCAGGGTGAAAAATCGGTCGCCAATTGGGATGAGGATGCCTTGAGCATGGCGGTCTCCGCAGCCTATGACTGTATGACCGGCAAGGATCGCAAGATCCTGGGGGGGGTATATCTCGCCTCCACCACCCTACCCTTTGCCGATCGCCTCAATGCCGGCATCCTGGCCACGGCGCTCAACGCCTCGGAACAAGATGTGATCAACGCCGACTTCAGTGCCTGTCTCAAGTCGGGCACCACGGCCACGATCGCCGCCGTGGAGGCGGTGAAATCCGGCGAGCGCGATAATATCCTGGTGGCGGCATCGGATCTGCGCACCACCAAGATAGCAACGATGTATGAGATGTTCCTGGGTGATGGAGCGGCTGCCCTTCTGATCGGCAGTGAAGATGTGATTGCCGAATTCAAGGGCTCCTATTCCATCAATTGTGATTTCATCGATCATTATCGGGCCAGGGACAAAAATTTCGATTATGGCTGGGAGGAACGCTGGGTCCGTGATGAGGGCTATGGCAAGATTATTCCCGATGCCATAGGCGGCTTCCTGAAAAAGAGCGGCATGGCTATCACGGATTTTGCCAAGATCATCTACCCCTGTTACTTCACCGGGACGCACCGGGATATCGCCAAAAAGCTCGGGATAGACCCGACCAAGGCCCAGGACAATATGCACACGGTTTGCGGCGATACGGGCAGTGCCCACCCCTTGATCATGTTGATTGCCGCCCTGGAAAAGGCCCAGCCGGGTGATAAATTCCTGATGTGCAGTTTCGGGCAGGGTTGCGACGTCCTGTGTTTTGAGGCCACCGATAAGATCAAATCCTTCAAGGGTCCCAAGGGCATCAGCGGCGCCTTGGCCAATAAGGAAGCCCTGGTTAATTATCAGAAATATACCAAATTCAGGGATCTGCTCGTCGCCGACCTAGGCATTCGGGGCGAGGCCAATCCCAATACCTCACTGACCGCGCTGTGGCGCAACCGGAACATGATTATGGGCATCAAAGGGGTGAAATGCAAGCAATGCGGTACGGTCCAGTTCCCGCCCACGGCCATGTGTGTCAATCCCGACTGTAATGCCATTCGTGAGTTCAATGATCATGAGTTTGCCGACAAACAGGCCGAAGTGCTGATGTTCACCGGTGACATGCTCTCGCCCTCGGTTGATCCACCCGCAGTCTATGGCCTGGTGGCCATGGAGGGCGGCGGCAGGATCCTGGTCGATTTTACGGACTGTGACCTGAACAAGGTCAAGGTGGGGCAGAAGGCCAATTTGTCGTTTAGAAAACGGCAGACCGACGATCTTAGGGGCTTTACCGGGTATTTCTGGAAGGCGATTCCCGTGACGGAAGGAGGTGCGTAAATGGCAAGCGGTATTAAGGATAAGGTAGCGATCATCGGCATGGGCTGTACCAAATTCGGTGAACGCTGGGACAAGGGCGCGGATGATTTGATGCTGGATGCCTTTCAGGAGGCCCTGGCGGACGCCGGTATCGATAAAAATCAGATTCAGGCCGCCTGGTTCGGGAACTGCTTCGACGAGGTAGCGGTGGGCAAGAGCGCCCTGCCGGCCTCTTTGAGCCTGCGTCTGAATAATATCGCGGTCACCCGCGTGGAGAACTTCTGCGCCAGCGGCACCGAGGCCTTTCGCGGCGCGGTCTATGCCGTGGCCTCCGGGGCCTATGACATCGCCCTGGCCATCGGGGTCGAGAAGCTCAAGGATATCGGCTACGGCGGCCTGCCCGAGTTCGGCTCGGCCATGGGGTCATTAACCGGTCAGTGGTTCCCCAATATGACCGCGCCGGGCGGTTTCGCCATGCTGGCCAGTGGATATTCCTCCAAATACAAAATTGATATATCGGAAATTAAGCGCGCCATGGCACATGTATCCGTCAAGAGTCATGCCAACGGCGTGAAGAGTCCCAAAGCTCACCTCAGGAAAGCGGTCACCGAAGAGCAGGTCCTGAATTCGCCCATGGTGGCCTACCCGCTGGGGCTGTTCGATTGCTGCGGCGTGAGCGACGGCAGCGCCTGTGCCATCGTCACCACCCCCGAGATCGCCAGGTCACTGGGTAAAAAAGACCTGATCTCGGTCAAGGCCTTACAGCTCTCTTTGAGCAACGGCCAGGAGTTCCAATACCACACCTGGGACGGCGCCCATTTCGTGACCACCTCCAAGGCCAGCAAGCAGGCCTACGAGGAGGCCGGGATCAAGAACCCGCGCAAGGAAATCAGCCTGATGGAGGTGCATGACTGCTTCTCCATCACCGAGCTGGTCACCATGGAGGACCTGCATATCTCAGAGCGCGGCAAGGCCCCCAAGGACATCATGGACGGCTTCTACGACGCGGACGGCAAGATCCCCTGCCAGATCGACGGCGGGCTCAAATGCTTCGGACACCCGATCGGCGCCTCGGGCCTGCGCATGCTCTATGAGATCTACAACCAGATTCTGGGACGCGCCGGTGAGCGGCAGCTCAAGGACCCGAAGCTGGGGTTGACCCATAACCTGGGCGGCTTCCCGCTCATGAACGTCTGCAGCGTCGCCATCGTGGGCCGCTATAACGGCGGCAAGGGGGTGTAAAGGTATGGCGGACATGAGCAAGATCGGCAAGGAGTACCCGGCCGTCATCTGGGAGGTGGAGCGGGGTAAGATCCGCGAGATGGCTACGGCCATCGGCGATAGCAACCTGATCTTCAGAGATAAGGCAGCGGCGGTCAAGGAAGGGTATAAGGACACCCCCATCACCCCGACCTATCTGACCGTGCCGGCCATGGGTGGCGGCAACATGCTCACCCTCGTGGGCGATCTGGGCATCAACTTCGCCATGGTGTTGCACGGCGAGGAGGAATACGAGTTCTTGGGCGATATCTATCCCGGCGATGTGATCACCGGAAAATGTCGCATCGTGAATATCGAGGAAAAAACAACCAAGAAAGGTTCGAAAATGGACCTCGTCACCACCGAAGTCCTGTACAAGAACCAGCGCGGCGAAGACGTAGCCAGGGCCCGAACGGTCATCGTCGAGCGCAAGTAGGGAGGTGGAAGATGGCACAAGATCTCTATTTCGAAGATGTTCAGGTCGGCCAGGCGATGCCGTCCTTGACCAAGGGCCCGGTAGCCAAGCTCCAGCTGGTCATGTATGCCGGGGCCTCCGGCGATTTCAACCCCCTGCACACGGACGATGATTTTGCCAAGGCCGTGGGCATGCCCGGGGTCATCGCGCACGGGATGCTGATCATGGGCTTTGTGGGCCAGGCCATCACGGACTGGATCCCGCGCAAGAACCTCAAGAAACTGGGCGTGCGTTTCGCCGGCATGACCTTTCCGGGCGAGACCATCACCGTTACCGGTGCGGTCACGGACAAACGCAAGGAGAACGGCAGCAACCTCATCACCTGTGAGGTCACGGCCGTGGATCAGAACGGCGGGGTCAAGGTATCGGGAAGCTTTGTTGCAGCCCTGCCCAGCCGAGGATAATGCACCGTTTGTTCAGAAACTGCAGATACGCACATATTACGAAACGAAAGGAGAAAAACCATGTCAGATAAAATCGATTTTACCAACCGCGTCGCTATTGTAACCGGAGCGGGCGCCGGTCTCGGACGTCAGCATGCCCTTGAGCTCGCCAAGCGCGGGGCCAAGGTGGTGGTCAACGACTTGGGCGGCAGCCGCGACGGTGTGGGCTCGGACGATGCGGCCGCCAAGAAGGTCGCGGAAGAGATCAAGGCCGCAGGCGGCATCGCGGTGCCCAATTATGACAGCGTATCCACCCCCGAAGGCGGCGAGAATATCGTCAAGGCCGCTGTTGAAAACTTCGGCAAGGTGGACATCCTCATCAACAACGCCGGGATCCTGCGCGACAAGTCCTTCACCAATATGGAGGAGTCCAACTGGGATGCGGTGGTGGGGGTCCATCTCAAGGGCGCCTACTGCGTGACCAAACCGGCCTTTATCAACATGAAGGCGGGCGGCTATGGCCGCATCGTCATGACCACCTCCGGGGCAGGGCTCTTCGGCAACTTCGGTCAGGCCAACTATGCCGCGGCCAAGATGGGTATCGTGGGATTGACGAACGTGCTGAAAATCGAAGGGGCCAAATACAACATCAAGACCAACATCCTGGCGCCGATTGCCGCCTCGCGCCTTACCGAGGATGTCATGCCGCCGGAGTTCTTCGCAAAGATGAAGCCCGACTACGTCACCGCGCTGGTGCTCTACCTCTGCTCCGAACAGTGCCAGGACTCTGGGCTTATCCTTAATGCCGCACTGGGTTACTACAGCCGTACGGCCATTGTTACCGGCCCGGGCGCCATCCTGTCCAAGAACCACGAGGTCCCCAGCCCTGAGTGCATCATGGAGAAGTGGGGCGACATCACCAAACTGGAGAATGCCCGACCGTTCAATCAGCTCAACGATATCTTCGGGGAGTTCGCCCCGCTGCTGCAGTAGCGGTGGAGATACAATGCCCTGGGCTGTCCAGGGCCGGCCTTAATGTAATTCAATCCATGGCCCTGCCTCATGGCGGGGCCATGGGAAACTGTTCTCAATGAGAGAAGGGGGTGCATTATGGAAAATACGTATCGTGCTTGGCCGCCACAGTGGCCCAAGACCCTTAACTATCCGGATGTCCCGGTCTACGATATCCTGGACCAGACCGCGGCGCGTGTTCCCAATCGCATTGCCCTGATCTTCCGGGGCATGGAACTGACCTATAAAGAGTTCAAGGAGCTCTCAGAACGTTTCGCCACTGCCCTGCACCAACTCGGAATCAAGAAGGGCGATCGGGTGGCCGTGCATCTGCCCAACTGCCCGCAATTCGCTATCGCCTACTATGGCATCCTACGGATCGGGGCCATTTATTCCCCCATGAGTCCGCTGCTCCAGCCCGGGGAATTCACGCATCAGATTGAAGACTCGGGCGCCGAAACCCTTATTTCACTGGATCTCATCTTCCCCGGCATCAAGGACGCGATCCCGACCAAGCAGGTGAAGCACATTATCACCACCAGCCTGGCGGACTGCATCGGCGCCTTGTCATCGCCCTTTCTGCTGTTCGGCAAGACCGCCATACCGGACACCCTGGACATGGTCGAACTCATCAAACAGCACGCCCCGAACGTGCCCAAGGTTGAGATCAACCCCACGAAAGACCTGGCGCATCTCGCCTATACGGGCGGTACGACCGGCGTCTCCAAGGGCGTCATCGTCACCCACCGCAATGTCGTTGCCAATGTCTTTCAATTCGACTCCTGGTTAAGCGGGTGTGATATCCGCTATGTCGACGGCAAAATATCGTTTATGTATCCTGACGGGGTCGATCCGCACAAGGATCGCGTCGTGGCCGCTGATACCGAGACCGTCCTGGTGGTGGTGCCCTGGTTCCACGCCCTGGGCACCATCGGCATGCTCAATTGCATGATCCTGGCCGGCCTGACTTTGGTAGTGTTCCCGAGCTTCGATGCGGATGAATACCTGAACGCCATTGTCAAATACCGGGCCACGTGCATAGCCGGCGCCCCGCAGCTCTATATCCCGCTGGTAAACCATCCCAACTTCAAGTCTTTCGACCTCTCGGGCGTCAAGTTCGCCGGCTCGGGCGCGGCGCCTTTATCCAAAACCATTCTGGAGAGCATGCTCTCGGCCTTCTCGGGCGTGGTGAGCGAGTCCTTCGGCATGACCGAGTGCACCATGTGCGCCACCAGCAATCCTCCGACCCGTGACGGCTTAAGGCATGGCTCGGTCGGCATCCCCATCGCCGATACCGAGATCAAGATCATCGATGTGGTCAGCGGCAAGGAAGTCGCGCAAGGCGAAGAAGGCGAGATCTGCATCCGAGGGCCCCAGGTCATGCAGGGCTACTGGAACCAGCCGGAAGAGACCGCGCATGTGCTCAAGGACGGCTGGCTGTACAGCGGTGACATCGGCAGGATGGACGCGGACGGCTACTTCTATATCACGGACCGTCTCAAGGACATGATCATCTACAAGGGCTACAACGTGTACCCGCGCGAGATCGAGGAGGTGATCTTCAAACACCCGGCCGTACAGCAGTGCGCCGTGGTGGGCAAGCCCGACCCTCAGGGCGGCGAGTCGCCGGTGGCCTTTGTCCAGCTCAAACCGGGCATGCAGGCGAGCTTCGATGATATCCTGAACCACACCAATGGGCAGATCGCCCATTACAAGAAGGTGCGGGACGTGATCTTCCTGGATCAAATACCGACCAATGTGGCCGGCAAGGTGCTCAAACGGATACTCAAGAAGACCTTCACCCAGCAGGCAGGTGCGTGATGGAAGCGGATGTCAACACGTATCAGAAAGCCCTGACCGACATGATCCCCTGGGTCAAGGAGAGCGGACTCAAAGTGGAAGTCTTCGAAGAGCGCCATGTCCGCCTCAGTGTCCCCAAGGACAAGCACCTCAATCATGTGGGCATCATCTATGCGGGCACGCACTTCATGCTCATGGAGATCGCCGGCGCCGCCCTTTTTCTGGCGACCTACGGCGTGAAACCCTTCGTGCCTGTCAATAAAGGCATGAGCATCCGATATCTCAAACCGGCGGCCACGGACATCTCTTGCGACCTGACCATTACGCGCGATGAGGCGCGCGCCAAGATGGAGCCGATCGAGGCACGCGGCAAGGGTGAGTGGGTCCTCGATATGAGCGCCACGGATGAGAACGGCACCACGGTTTCCACGTCCACCTGCACCTATTACCTGCTGCCCATGCCAAAGTGAGGGCAGGCACGCCAAGGGGCAGAATCATCCCGATCGCTACTATTGATTGCATACTATATTTCAAAGGAGCTTGCTATGGAGATAAAGAAGGAACCTGGAGCAACCTTGCCCAGGGGCATCCCCCTGATCGGGGGGATCTTGGGGAGCACCACCTGCGGCCTGTTGTTATACGCCTGGAGTGTCTTTATCAAGCCCTTGAGCGCTGAATTCGGCTGGACCAGGGCCGAGATCGCCATGGCCTTCGGGATCTGCGCCCTGGTGTTCGGTCTGACAACCTTTGTGGCCGGCAAGCTCAGCGACCGGTACGGCCCCCGCATCGTGGTGCTGGTCGGGTCCATAATCCTGGGTGTGGGCTTTGTCCTGTCCGGGTTCATCCAGACCAAGGTGCAGCTCTACCTCACATATGGACTCATCGCCGGTTTCGGCGGCGGGCTCGTGTATCTGCCGCCGATTGCCACGGCACCGAAGTGGTGGCCCGACCGCAAGGCCCTGGCCACGGGTTTCTCCGTGGTGGGCTTAGGCCTGGGGTCCTTCATCATGGCCCCTCTGGCGACGGCCATCATCACCAACCCGTCGCTCGGTTGGCGTTATGTATTCATCTACGTCGGCATCGCCATGGGGATCATGGGGGTCATCTCGGCCTTTTGTCTCAAAAACCCGCCGGCCGGCTGGAAGCCTCTGGGGTGGGAACCGCCGTCATTACCCCTGAACAACCAGGCAACTGATCAGCGTACCCACACGCTGCGGGATCATACCTTTGAAGAGACCATCCGGACCCCCCAGTTCTGGCTCTTGTACCTTGCCTACTTCTGTGGCTGTTTCGCCGGTCTCATGGTCATCGGCCATATCGCCGGACATGGACGCGATGCCGGCCTTGAACCCATGCAGGCCGCGTTCGCGGTCAGCACCCTGGCCATCTGCAATGCCGCCACCCGCATCCTGATCGGTGCCCTGGCCGATCGCATCGGGACCAAGATCTCCTTTGTCGGCATTTTCACCCTGCAGGTCGTGGCCATGTTCCTGCTCTTTCCGGCCGGTTCATCCGCTTTGTGGCTCGCGGTTGTCGCGGCCGTCATCGGATGGAATTACGGGGCCATGTTCACCCTGTTCCCGGCCACCTGTCTCTCGTACTACGGACCAACCGCGCAGGGGTCAAACTATGGCCTGCTGTTCACGGCCTTCGGCCTGGCCGGTTTTCTTGGTCCCCTGGTAGGAGGGATGCTCAAGGATTCTACGGGATCGTATTCCGCGCCCTTTATCGTCGGCGGCATAACGGTCATCGTTTCGGTCATCATTACGGCCTTCATCAGGCCGCCGGAAAGAAAAACTGTCTATCAGAGCATGCATGAGGAGGAAAGGACCAATGTACCCGTCGTATAACCAGGCTTATCAATGGGCTTGTGAAGACTCGGAGGATTTCTGGGCACAGGCGGCCGAGGCCATCATCTGGAATAAGAAATGGGCCAAGGTCCTGGATGACACGAGGGTGCCGTTCTATCGCTGGTTTGCAGGTGCCCGGCTCAATACCTGCCACAACACCCTCGACTGCCATGTCGCCTCGGGCCGTGGCCGCCAGACAGCCATCATCTATGACAGCCCGATTACCGGAATCATCCACAAGATCACCTATGAACAACTCCTTACGGACGTATCCCTCTTTGCCGGGGCATTGCAGGTCTTGGGGGTAACCAAAGGTGACCGGGTGATCATCTACATGCCCATGATCCCTCAGACCGTGGTGGCCATGCTGGCCTGCGCGCGCATCGGGGCCGTGCACTCGGTGGTCTTCGGCGGCTTTGCGCCTCATGAGCTCGCGGTGAGGATCGATGACGCCAAGCCCAAAGTCATACTCTCCTCCTCCTGCGGCATCGAGCCCAAGGGCCCGATTGCCTATAAGCCCCTGCTGGATAAGGCCATCGACCTTGCCACGCATAAACCGGAGACGTGCGTCATCTTCCAAAGGCCGCAGGTCGAGGCCCATCTCATCCCCGGCCGGGATGTCGACTGGCATCAGGTCCTCAAGGGCGCATCCCCGGCCGAATGCGTGACAGTCGGAGCCACCGACCCGCTCTACATCCTGTACACATCCGGAACCACCGGGATACCCAAAGGCGTGGTGCGGGACAACGGCGGACATGCCGTGGCCCTGAAATGGAGCATGCGCCATATTTATAACGTAGCGCCCGGCGATGTGTTCTGGGCGGCCTCGGATGTGGGCTGGGTGGTGGGGCATTCCTACATCGTCTACGCCCCACTGCTCTTAGGCGCCACCACGGTCCTGTACGAAGGCAAGCCGGTGGGCACACCCGACCCCGGAGCCTTCTGGCGGGTGGTCTCGCAGCACAAGGTCAAGGTGCTTTTCACCGCGCCCACGGCGTTGCGCGCCATCAAGAAGGAAGACCCGTCCGGGGAATATCTCAAAAAGTATGACATCGCCTGTCTGAAGTATCTCTTCCTGGCCGGCGAACGACTCGACCCGGACACCTACCACTGGGCCAGCGACCTCTTATCCATACCGGTCATCGACCACTGGTGGCAGACCGAGACCGGCTGGCCCATCGCGGCCAACTGCATGGGTATCGAGGAGCTGCCGGTCAAGGCCGGTTCGCCCACCAAGCCCGTGCCGGGGTTCGATGTGCGCATCCTGGACGAGGGCGCCAGAGAGCTCCCCAACGGCAAGGAAGGGGTGATCGGGATCAAGCTACCCCTGCCACCCGGCTGCCTGCCAACTCTGTGGCAGAAGGACGAGGGCTTTGTCGCCTCCTATCTGACCGAGTTTCCGGGATACTATGCCACGGGCGACGGCGGGTATAAAGATGCGGATGGCTATTTGTACATCATGGGCCGGGTGGATGACGTCATCAACGTGGCCGGCCACCGGCTCTCGACCGGCGGCATGGAGGAGGTCGTGGCCAAGCACCCTGATGTCGCCGAATGCGCGGTCATCGGCGTGAATGATATATTGAAGGGCCAGGTACCGATCGGCTTTGTCGTTCTCAAGGCCGGCTCGATTAAGACGCCGGCCGAGATTCAGAAAGAGGTGGTGCAGATGGTACGCACCGAGATCGGGGCGCTGGCGTGCCTCAAGGATATAAACGTGGTGGCCCGCCTGCCCAAGACGCGCAGCGGCAAGATCCTCAGGTCCACCATGCGCAAGATAGCGGACAATGAGGAATACAAGGTGCCCTCGACCATCGAGGACCCGGCGGTGCTGAAGGAGATAACGGATGCCCTGCAGAGCTTCAGGGGTGTCTCAGCCTAGGAGAATCAAGACACTTTCATTGCATAGGATGGAGTGATGACAAACAAGAAAGATATCAGGATCGTCGGAGCCGGGCCAGCCGGGCTGGTGGCGGCCATTGATTTGAACCGTGCGGGGTATAATGTCATCGTTTACGACAAACAGGACAGCGTGGGCGGGGAACCCGGCTGGCACCCTTCCGTGCACTCCACCCCGGTTTCAAAAAAGCTCTTCGATTATATCGGGATCGACTGCCGGGAGGCCTTTGTGGAAAGCTCGCACTGTTTCAAGGCCTTTGTGTTCGGCGAGCAGGTCGACGTCAACCCGTATCAGGAAACCGGATTATTCAACACGGAACGAGGCCATAAACCAACATCGCTTGATAATGTCCTTTACCGTATTGCCGCACAGGAAGGGGTCAACTTCGAATTCCGATCCACCTGGAAGGAAGATGATTTCAGGAAAGCCCCCAAAGGCACCATAATCGCCACCGGTTTATCGGGTGGGGTGTACGAATGGATGGAGATCCCCTGCTCCGTATTTGCCGGCTATTGGGCCTATTCCGAGATCGAGAAGGACTACATCTCCACGGCCGGGTATTTCGGGTCCTACTCCAACGAGTACGGCTATGCCGGGTCCATGAACGGCATCTGGTACGTGCTGCTCTTTGCCCGCAAGGAGGTCCCGCCTGAGAACCTGGAGGCCTTCAAGCAGGAACTGCTCAGGGTGGAAGGCCGAACCTTCGACCGGTGGCGCCGCTTCAGCGGCCTGACGCCCAAGGGCCCACGGCTCTATCACAAGGACTTCATCCTGACCGGGACCTTCGGCGGGTTCGTCGAACCGGCCTACGGTTTCGGCATCACCGGCTCGCTCCTCTCGGGCAAGATATCGGCCATGGCGGTCTACGACCCCCAAAAGGCCGAAAAGGAGTTCCACACCTACACGGACGGCATTATCACGCACATCGCGCGCAAACGCCAACCCGGCTATGCCCCTTCCGCTCTCATGGGTGATGTCTGGTTCGATGTCCATTAATGAAGGGCGGCGTGTGCGCACGCATAAACACCAGGCTTTGAGCGGTCCAAGCACCAGGCTTCGCCCTCTCAGGCGGGAGAGAAATCTGCCGTTGAAGGTATGCCTGCTCTCGTACCGGGGGAATCCAACCAGCGGCGGCCAGGGCGTCTATATCAGGCGCATCAGTCGGGCGCTTTCCGATCTGGGGCATAGCGTGGATGTTCTCTCCGGGCCGCCGTACCCGCATCTCGACCCCGATATCACGCTGCATAAGCTGCCCGGCCTGGACCTGTACAATCCGGATGCCCTGTTCCGAAAACCCAGCATCAAAGAGCTCACATCTCCCATCAACACCCTGGAATGGCTCAGCGCCGCTTCCGGCGGGTTTCCTGAACCGCTGGCCTTCAGCCTGCGCGCGCTTACGTTCATGCACAGGAACGGACATCGCTATGACGTCATCCACGACAACCAGTGCCTGGCCTATGGCCTCTTAGGCATTCAGTCCATGATCCCCACGGTAGCCACCATCCATCACCCGATCACGAAAGACCGCGATATCTCGATCAGGGCCGCGTCCACGCTCTCCAAGAAGATCAACATCCGGCGCTGGTATCATTTCCTGGCCATGCAGAAGCGCGTCTCGCGCCGGATCTCCAACCTGATCACGGTCTCCGAGGCCTCCCGAGCGGATATCAGCAAGGACTTCGCGATCGATAACAGACGCTTCCATGTGGTGGCCAACGGTATCAATACCGAGATATTCCACCCCGTACCCGGCGTGAAACGCCCGGAAAACCGGCTGATCGTGACCAACAGCGCCGATACCCCACTCAAGGGCCTGCGCTTCCTCATGCTGGCCATGGCGGAACTGCGTCGAAGCAGGGATGTGAATCTGACCGTGATCGGCAAACCCAAATCCGGGGGCGTAATCGAACGTCTGGTGGGAGAACTCGAGCTTACCAGCGCCGTAACCTTTACGGGCCGTATCGACGAGCGGGATTTTGCCCGCTACTATGCCACCAGCACCCTAGCGGTGGTCCCTTCCCTCTATGAAGGCTTCGGCCTGCCGGCGGGCGAGGCCATGGCCTGCGGTGTGTCGGTGGTCAGCACCACCGGCGGGGCCCTGCCCGAGGTGGTCGGCAATGCCGGCGTGCTCGTACCACCGGGCGATGCGCATGCCCTGGCCGCGGCCATCGCTGATCTGCTCGAGAGTCCGGATAAACGCCAGGCCCTGGGCCAGGCCGGGTATGAGCGGGTCATCCGCAACTTCACCTGGTGCCGCTGCGCCGAGAAGACTGCGGAAGTCTATGGCAAGGCTATCGATGCCCATGCCCACTGAGGAGTCGGCATGCATAGCAACCACGCCATGACCATCTACGGCGCGGGCATGTCCGGCCTGATGGCCGCCATAAATCTGGCCTGCGAAGGCCATACCGTCACCATGTATGAACGCGAAAAGGGATATGGCGCGGGGATTCGATTGGGAAAAGGCGATTACTGTGATCGGACCACAGCGCCTGGCGACTATACTGGCGGGCTTCATCAGAGAAGATAACCACCTGCCCGTCTTAGCCATCCCGGGTTATGCGCATCTTGGCGTCAGCTTCAAGCGATGACACCAAAGTGGTCAAGCAGGCAATACATCGTTGCACGGAGGCCATGATGAGCTTTGAACGTATATGGCACAAATCATATTCGCCGGGCGTGCCGGTTTCGGTTGCCATCGAGCAGATAACCATGTCCGAGGCACTGTCCCGCTCCGTCCTCAATTACCCGCACGCCAGCGCCTTGATCTATATGGGCAAACACATCAGCTTCCGGAAACTGGACCGGCTGGTCAACCGATTCGCCCGGGCACTCACCGACCTAGGCGTGAAAAAGGGCAACAAGGTGGCCATGCTGCTGCCGAACGTGCCCGAGGTGGTGATCGCCAATTTCGCCACATTCCGCCTCGGCGCGGTTACAGCCATGAACAACCCGCTCTACACCGAACGCGAGCTGATCCACCAGTTGAACGACCAGGACGCCGAGGTCATCGTCACCCTTGACCTCCTGGTGCCAAGGATCCTCAAGATCAAGGACCAGACCAAGATCCGCACCATAATCGCCTGCCATATCAACGATTACCTACCCTTTCCGGCCAAGCAGCTCTTCCCCTTCGTCAAGAAGGATATGTACCGTACCTTATCTGCGGACTCAGGGGTCATCGAATTCCAATCCCTGATCAGGCGTTATCCCGCCACCCCGCAACTCAGCGAGGCAATGTGGAACGATGTGGCGGCCATGCTCTATACCGGCGGCACCACGGGCGTCTCCAAGGGGGTCATGCTCACGCACGCTAATCTGAGCAGCAACATTCAGCAGTTCAGGTCCCTAATGCCGGAATTCCAATCCGGTAGAGAGCGGCTGCTGGCCATCTTTCCTTTTTTCCACGCCGCCGGCTTCACCGGCATGCAGAACTTCGGCATTTTCACCGGCAGCACGCTGATCCTGGTGCCTCGGCCGGAAACGGATTGTATCGTCGAGCAGATCCGCAAGTTCAAACCCACCTTCGTGGCGGGTGTACCGACCATCTTCGTGGGGCTGTTGAACAATGCGAAATTCAGGCGGCTTAACCTGCGGTTCATCAAGCTTTTCCTCTGCGGCGCGGCCCCTCTGCCCATGAATACCATCAAAGGGCTCAAGGATCTTACCGGCGCCGTCATCGCCAACGTCTATGGCATGACCGAGACCACGCCGTTTGCCACGGCCAGTCCCGTGCACAATATCCTGAGCCATGAGCTCAATAAAACCGGCACGGTGGGGCTGCCCATACCGAACACCGATCTGAAGATCGTGGATGTGGAGACCGGGGCACAGGAGATGCCGCCCGGAGTCCAGGGCGAGATCTGCTTTAAAGGGCCTCAGGTCATGCGGGGCTATTACAAGCGGCCCGATGAGACCGCGGCGGTGCTGAAGGACGGCTGGCTCTTTACGGGCGACATCGGCATGCTGGATGAAGACGGCTACCTGACCATCGTGGACCGCAAGAAGGACCTGATCATCGCCAGCGGCTTCAACATCTACCCCAAGGAGATCGATGAGGTCCTCTTCGACCATCCCAAGATCCTCGAGGCCTGCACCATCGGCGTCCCGGACGACTACCGGGGCGAGACGGTCAAGGCCTTCGTAGTAACCAAGCCTGGTGAATCACTTTCAGCCAAAGAGGTTATTCAATTCTGCAAGGAACGCCTGACGGCCTATAAGGTGCCCAGAAAGATCGAATTTCTGGAAGAGCTGCCCAAGAGCGCGGTAGGCAAGGTCCTCAGGCGCGAACTGAAAGAGCGTGAACTGAGATCATAAGAAACAAATATATCGGTCGCGCCCAGGAAAGACTTGTACCGAGGAGTTCGCGAATTATATTGTATGTATGCTATTGAAATACCTGTACATGAAAGGAGGGCGTCATGGGTTTCGAGCGCATCTGGCACAAGTCCTATCAGGCCGGGGTCCCGGCCGAGATCGATGTTGAAAAGATCACCTTGTCGGAGGCGCTCTCCAGAAGCGCTCTGAGCCACCCGGAGGTTGATGCCCTGATCTACATGGGCAAACGCATCACCTACCGGGAATTAGATGCCCTGGTCAACCGCTTTAGCCGGGCACTTACGACGCTGGGGGTGAAGAAGGGCAACAAGGTCGCCATGCTGCTGCCCAACATACCCCAGGCGGTGATCGCCAATTACGCGACCTTTCGCATCGGGGCCGTGGCGGCCATGAACAACCCGCTCTATACCGAGCGCGAACTGGCCTACCAGCTAAACGACCAGGACGCCGAGGTCCTGGTGACCCTCGATCTGCTCGTGCCCAGGATTCAGAAGATCAGGCAGCAGACCAAAATCCGCACCGTCATCGCCTGTCATATCAACGATTACCTGCCGTTTCCGATCAAACAGCTTTTCCCCCATCTCAAGAAAGAGATGTATCGCAAGCTGACACCTGGCGACGGAGTGCACGAATTTCTGCCGCTGATCGGCACCTGCTCCGATGCGCCCCTTCCCGACGAGGCAAACTGGGAAGACCTGGGCGCCCTGCTCTATACTGGCGGCACCACGGGGGTCACCAAGGGGGTGATGCTCACCCAGGCCAACCTGTCCACCAACATGCAGCAACTTAGGTCATGGATGCCGGAGTTTGAGAACGGCAAGGAACGGCTGCTGGCCATCTTCCCCTTTTTCCACGCCGCCGGGTTCACGGGGCTGCAGAACCTCGGCCTCTTCAGCGCCTCCACCCTCATCCTCGTCCCGCGTCCCGACCCCGCCGCCATCATCGACCAGATCCGCAAATTCAAGCCCACCTTCGTCCCCGGCGTGCCGACCATCTTTGTAGGGCTGCTTAATAACGCGAAGTTCAGAGAGCTCGACCTGCGCTTCATCAAGCACTTCATCGCCGGGGCGGCCCCCCTGTCCATGCAAACGGTCAAGGAGCTCAAGGACATGACCGGAGCGATCATCGCCAATATCTACGGCCTGACCGAGACCTCCCCCATGGCCACGGTTACCCCGGCCATCGGCAAACAGAAACCCGAAACGGTTGGATTGCCGCTGCCCAATACCGATCTCAAGATCGTGGATGTGGAAACCGGGACCAAGGAGATGCCGTTGGGCGAAGCCGGAGAGGTCTGTTTCAAAGGTCCGCAGGTCATGCAGGGTTACTACAAGAAACCGGAGGAAACCGCGGCCGTGCTGAAGGACGGCTGGCTCCATACGGGCGATATCGGCGTGCTGGACCATGACGGCTTCCTTACCATTGTGGACCGCAAGAAGGACATGATCATCGCCAGCGGCTACAATATCTATCCTAAGGAAATCGACGAGGTCCTCTTAGAGCACCCCAAGATTCTCGAGGCCTGCACCATCGGCATTCCGGACGAGTACCGGGGCGAGACGGTCAAGGCCTTCGTGGTGCGCAAACCCGGCGAATCCCTTGAGGCCGAAGAGGTCATCCTGTTCTGCAAGGAGCGCCTGGCCGCCTACAAAGTTCCCAAACAAATAAAATTTCTGGAAGAGCTGCCCAAGAGCGCGGTGGGCAAGGTCCTCAGACGCGAGCTCAGAGAACGCGAAATCGGGGCAGGAGAACGATAAAATGTCTGAACAGCTTTGGAACAAGGCTGCCACAACGGTTGTAAACGCCGGACAGATCCCCATACCCATCACCGCCACCCTGCTTGAACTCATGCAAACCATCATGAATGCAGAACAGGCCGAGTTCATTCAGATCTTCAACAAACCGCTGAGCTTCGATGAGATCAAAAAAAAGACTTCATGGGATGAAAACTCCATACTCAGCATCTTGCATGAATTGATGCACAACGGCATCGTCACCGGGATTCCCAGCCGCACTACCGGCACCATGGTCTATAGACTCTTGCCTCCCATACCGGGCATCTTTGAATTCACCCTGATCCGGGGGCTCTCAGGCGTTAAGGAAAAGAAGATTGCGGGCCTGTTCGATGCCTTATCAGAGGAACTCACCGCGATCGTTCAAGGCAGCTACAACGACAGCGTGGAGATATTCAAGGCCATACCGCCCCTGACCAGGGTCGTGCCGGTGGAAAAGCAGATCGCCCAAGGGGCCGACACCATCCTTCCCTATGATGAAGTCAACCGGATTATCGACAAGTTCGATACCATCGCCGTCGTGCACTGCTACTGCCGCCACGAAAAAGACCTGCTGGGCAAACCCTGCAAGGTAACGCAGGAAAAAAGGAATTGCCTGGCCTTCGGTCAGATCGCCCGATTCATCATCGATTACCGCTTCGGCGAAGAGATCTCCAGGCAGGAAGCCAAAAGAATCCTTGATGAAACCGAAGAGGCCGGGCTTGTGCACAAGGCCTTTCACGACAAGGACGATATCCGGCGGGACGAGGTCGCCATCTGCAACTGCTGCAAATGCTGCTGTGGAACCTTTGAGCTGTATTACCGGGCAGCGGCCCCGATCAGCACCTATACTTCCTATCGGGCCACCGTGAAATCTGATGAATGCACTGCCTGCGCCATGTGTATCGAACGCTGTCCGATGGAGGCTATCCGTCTGACAGGTCTTGATGAGATATGCATCGATGAAGACAGGTGCATCGGCTGCGGCATCTGCGCGCACCATTGCCCCAGCGCCGCGATTAACCTGGAGCGAACCGGGATAAGGGAAGTCTTCGTGCCGCCTCCTAAAATCGCAGCTAGTGAAACGCGCCACTCCGTGAAAATGACTTAAGGAGGTCTGTATGCCGGAGGTGGTAATCGTTGGCGCCGGTCTGGCGGGACTTACCGCCGCCATCTCCTGCGCCCGCGTCGGGCATGAGGTTCGCGTACTGGAGAAGTATAAGCAGGTTGGAGGGGCGCCGGACCACCATCCGAGTATCGACATGACCCCCATGCTTCCTGATCGCATGGGAAAATTCCTCGGTCTGGACTTGAAACCGCCGCATGTCACGCCTACGGCTTCCGTACGCTTTATTGCCTACGGTAAGAACTACGAGGTTGCCGGCGCGCCCTTGTTTCTCCAATCGGTGGAGCGGGGCCCGCGTGAAAGTTCCCTGGAAACTCACCTGTTCAAGGTTGCCCGGGATTGCGGGGTGCGCTTCGAGTTCAATTGGAGCCTGCGCTCCCAGAAAGACGTCGTGGAATTACCGCCGGGCAGTATCATCGCCACCGGGTTGCATCACGAACCCTACCTGGCCTTGGGCATACCGCGCCAGGATATGTATGGTTTCGCGGGCAAAGGCCTCTGCGATGGTCCGCCCAGAGGTGCAGCCTGGTTTGATCCCATCATCGGCGAATACAGCTTTCTCACCAACAGCAACGGGGTTTCATTTGCCATGGCCTTTGACCGCCGGCCCATATCCCGGCAGTCCCAGGAGCGCTTCATCATGCTTCTGAAGCAGAACCTGGATGTGGAGCTGAAGGATTGGCATACCTTCGAGGCCGCGGTGGGGGTCAAACAGCTGGATAATCCGCGCTTGTTCTCCGGCAGATATATCCTCGCCGGCACCTTGTCCGGTATTCAGGACCCCTTTTTCTTCTTCGGCGTGCACGCTTCCCTGCTCTCGGGCACCATCGCGGCGCAGGCGGTGGACGATAAGGCCTCTGCCTGGGATCGATTCAATAGGTTGTCCTCGATCTACAAATATACCTATCTAGCCAGACGACTCTTTGACCCCTTGCCCCATGCGGTGCGCAAACCCCTGCTCCGCACTTTTGTTATGTTGCAGACCAAATCACCCGAGCGTTACGGCCGCATGGTCACCAAGCTCATCCCTGGATTTGTCGACTTACAGAAGCGTGCCTGAAGGTGCCGCCCATCATTTAATACCCCGCGTTGGGGACAGCGGAGACTGGCGGTCCTTAACGGGAGAATTTCGTCGCTCCTTTCCTGGTATTGGTTAAACTCTTTGGCCCACATCCAGTTTAACTCCGATTATTTGGTTTACAATATTAAACTTATATGTATATTAGCGTAATCAATCTTAGGAGTCATGCATGTATCAAGAGAAAATGGTCCGCAACGCCGAGATCCTCCAGATACACTTGCTTGACAACCTTTATGCCGCCAGCGGTTCCGAGTCGATTTATTTCCAGGGGGGCACGGCCCTGCGCTGGGTTTATGGCGGCATGCGTTTCTCGGAAGATCTGGATTTTGTCACACCGCTACCGCCTGAACAGATCCACCTGATCCTCAAAAAAGTATCTGCAAAAGCCGCCAATGCCTGTATCGCCCAATTCGGCCCGGGGGTCGCCGAGCAGACACCGAAAAAGACCAGGTCAGAGGCGGTCAAGGTTTTTTATACCTTCCGACCGCAGGCACAGCGCGAGCGCATCGCCATAAAACTCGGCTTCGAGACGCTTAAACCCGACCGAACGCCGGAGGTACAGCGTGTCATTCTCCGTGACCTGCCGGCCGTCGCCGGTATGCTTTCGAGCGGAAAGCTGGTCATGCCGTATTCAAGCAGCATTGTCATGGTGGAGACAGCGGCGGAATTATTATCCGACAAGATCAGGGCCCTCTTCGAGCGCTACTACCTCAAAGGCAGGGACATCTATGACATCTGGTGGCTCACCGAGCGCCTGCAGATCGTACCGTCCTGGGAACAGACAAAGGCAAAGCTCGATATGTACCGAAGCGCCTTTGTCCCGGCGCGATCAGCAGACTATTTCCAGCAGGAGTCGGCCTTGAAGGACATCATCGAGGCCATCGTGAGCGATCTACCACGCTTTGTACCCAAGGACATCTATGCGGTTTACCGGAATGAGCGGTTCAAGATACTGACCGACACGCTCCAAAAACTGACCGACACGCTAAAGGCTCAAGGCATGGATGATCATTCCCTCGGGTATGATGGCTGATAAGTCCACCATCCAAAGACTGAAGCAGTTGCCCCACCTGTTCCGTATCCAGGATGCTCAAAAAGTCGCCCCGCATACCAGCATCTTCTTATATCGCGCCGCGCAGGACGGGTTGATCCGGCGCCTGAATCGCGGCAACTATATCAATGCCTTTCTCCATGGTTTGCCGCCGGTTGAAATGGTGGCATGTTTTTTAAAGCCGCCGGCATACATCTCATGCGAGTGGGCCTTGAACTATCATGGCGTGCTGATGCAATCCCCTCAGGTATGCAGCGTGGTGACGCTCCACACGGCGGTAGGCAAGGAGCGCAGCTTCGACTACCACGGCGTCACCATTGAATTCTCCCGCATCGCCCCCAAGCTTTTTCATGGCTATACAACCGCCAAGGGGGTTTCCATGGCATCACCGGAAAAGGCCTTGCTCGATACGCTCTATCTTCACCACCACATCCCCACGGCTGATGAGCTGGAGATGGAGTATATCGATCAACGCAAGCTCAGAGCATTGTCCGCAAAGTATCCTGCCGCCCACAGGTTGCGAATCGAAAATCTCCTTAACGGCAGGGCTTAATAATGGTTGACGATAGTGGTGCCCGGGGCGGGATTTGAACCCGCATGCCCGCAAGGGGCGAGGGATTTTAAGTCCCTTGTGTCTACCAATTCCACCACCCGGGCTTATGTGCTTTGCGGGAATCAATATCCATGATCGCCTGGAGACTGTCAAGCAGTTCCTCTTGGGGCATGAGGCCCTGGAAAACCGGGAGCCTTGAAACAAGGGGTGACTTTTCTTAATACGGGCGCATGAGCATGAGGTACCATGCGATCAGCGAAGGTCCCCAGAACAGATAGATGAGGGCACCTATGGAAAGAAAGGGCCCGAAAGGTATGGCGGCCTTCATGTCCTTGCCCTGAACGGCGATCCAGGCCAACCCAACCACACTGCCGATCAGGGAGGCCGTAAAGATCGTGAAGGCCACGCCCTGCCAGCCGACGAACACGCCGATCATGCCCAGGAGCTTGACATCTCCGCCGCCCATGCCCTGGCGTTTGGTGAGGAAATAGTAACCATAGATGATGAGCAGCAAAGAGCCGGCACCCACGGCCAGGCCGATAAGCGCATCCTTGTAGGTTACGGGCAGCCAGTACACCAGCACCAGTCCGACCACGATCCCGCCCAAAGAGATGCGATCCGGGATGATCTGGAAATCCAGGTCGATAAAGGTGATGACGATCAGCGCGCACGCAAAGAGGTAATAGATGAGAAAGACCGCGCCCAGTCCGAAGCGCGCGTAAAGCGCCAGCGCCAGGAGAGCGCTTAGGGCCTCGACCAGGGGGTAGCGCGGCTTGATGCGCGCCGAGCACTGCCGGCATTTTCCCCTGAGGAAAAGGTAGCTTACAAGCGGGATGTTGTCCCAGGGCTTGATGGGCGTGCCGCAGGCCGTACACCGTGATCCGGGCCATATAATGGACTCGGCGCGCGGTATGCGATAGATGCAGACATTGAGGAAGCTCCCGATAAAGAGGCCCAGGAGTATGACCGCCGCGGCAGCGATCACATCAGCAGGTCTCCCCGCGAGAAGCGCAGCACCTCGGATTCGAGTGTGGCGCCGACATCCTTAAGGATGCCCTTGAGCGGATCGTCATCGGAGAGTGCACCCACGGTCTTATCCAACCCTTCCTTAAGGCCCGCGAGTTCATTGACGATCGGCTGAATGGATTTCAGGGTCACGTCCGGATCGGCCAGCGCCGATGCATACCCGTCCAGAAGGTCGATGGCCTGCTCACCCATGCCCAGACCCTTGATCGTCATGGGGCTGATCGTGGAAACGGCCGTGGAAGGCATCGCTGGGATCGTCTCCGGTATGGTCTTCTGCTCGATGCCGGAGAGCATGTCTTCAAAAGCGCCTTGTTTGCCCAAGGGTTTGGCTGTTTTCTGCGGCACTACACCGCCGATAGTCAGGTTCGGATCAATCTTCATGCCTCGTTATCCTCCTGGCGCTTATCATGCAAATCAAATGCCATGGCTATGTACCCCATCGGAAAGCCCGAGACGTTACTTTAAGCAAGCAGAATTTGCCCTTCAACCGGGCAATTTTTAACCAATGCGATCCATCCATACCCCGGCCGGTCCTGAATCTTCATGAAATTCATACGTTTCGCACAACCGTGGCTGCCGCAACAAATGACACGCGCGATCAGCCCCCCTTACGCTCCAGGGAGTCGGGCGGCCTGAGGTTCTCCACCCGCCTGCCCCGCGCCGTCATGAGATCCTCGATGGACAAGGCCTGCACCTCAAGCAGAAATTGCCGTATGGCCCGCCCGGTCTCATGGATGACCTTTTCCGGCTCGTTGTGCGCTCCGCCGACCGGTTCCCGGACGAGATAATCGACCAGACCCGCGAGATACAGGTCCCGGCCCGAGCCCTTGAGCGTATCCGCGGCATTCTCCTTGTTGGAGGCGTCGCCGGAGATGATGGAGGAAAAGCCTTCGGGCGATATAGCGCTGTAGAAGGCGTTCTCGAGCATGATGATCCGATCGCCGAACCCTAAGGCCAAAGCCCCGCCCGAACCGGCCTCGCCGATGATGCAGGCGATGACCGGCGTGCGTATGCCCTCTAAGGTTGAGATGCAGCGCGCGATGCTGAAGGCTTGTCCCCTTTCTTCGGCCTCCGGCATGGGGTATGCGCCGGGAGTATCCACAAAGGTCACGATAGGTTTGGCGAACTTTTCGGCCAATCGCATCAGCCGCATGGCCTTGTAGTGCCCGGATGGACTGGCCATGCCGTAATGGTGACCGATATAGCCCTTGGAGCCGCTGGAACGCTTCTTGTGGCCGATCACGACCACGGCAGAAGAGTCGATGGTCGCCAGACCGCCCATAACGGCCGGATCGTCCTCGTAAACCCTGTCGCCGTGCAGTTCCATGAAGTCGGTACAGATGGCGGCGATGTAATCATCCACCCCCGGCCGCACGGCATGCCGTGCGATCTCGACGCTCTCCCAGCGGCTGATCCCATTGTAGAGCTCGCTCCTCAGGTCGTCCACCTTGCGCGTGAATTCGGAGGTATCCAGGCCGTCTAAGGAGGCGATGCTCTGCTTGAGCTCCTTGAGAGCCTGGTCGATGTCAACGAACCGATCGTCTTTCTTCATCACTGTATCTCTATGCGCGCCGGGCCCAGGATATCCTGCACCTGTTCGATCAAGGCCTTGCAGGGCGCGACCATGAATGTCTTGCCGGCCTCGATGTTGATGATAGCCTCACTCGTGGCGATCTCGAAGCTCAAGGGGCAGGATCCCTTGAATCCGGCGATGCCGCCTTTGAGCGCCCGGATCTGATCCGCGGTATCGCCTTCCTTCAAACGCACCAGAATCCGGCTGGCGAATACGGCCTCGGCCTGCTCGATAGGATACACCTCTTCGGCCTGCAGGTCCACCTGAACGGTTTCATCATTCTCATTCTCGCTCAAATTCACGCGCGCCTTGATGATCACGGGGCCGTCACCGGAGATAGCGGCTTCATACGCACTGAAGCATTTGGGAAAGAAGATGACCGGGGCCGTGCCGTTGAGGTCCTCGAAGATGGCCCGCGCCATGGGATCGCCCTTCTTGGTGCGGGTTATATTGAGGTTGTGGATGATGCCGGCCAGGATCACCTTGCCGGAGGTTTCGTTCAGGGTCAGCGTCGTGGCGGTGGAGAACTTCTCCATGACCCGGGCATACCCGTTCAAGGGGTGACCGGAGATGTAGAAGCCCAGGCCTTCCTTTTCCATCTTGAGGCGCTCGCTCTCGGGCCAGTCCGGGATATCGGGGAGCGTAAATGTCGGCGTAGTCTCCTCGAACTCCTCCAGGGCAAACAGCGTGGTCTGGGCGTCATCGCGGCTCTTCATGGCGCGTTGGGCATCATCGATCAGGATGTCCAGGGCCTCGAAGAGCGCGCGGCGGTTTTGATGCAGGCCGTCGAAGGCGCCGGCCTTGAGGAGCGCCTCGATGACGCGGCGGTTGACCTTGGTTAGATTGATGCGCCGTACGAAATCCCCCATATCGGTGAAGCGGCCCTGCTCGCCGCGTTCCTTCAGGATGATCTCCACCGCGCCCTTGCCCACGTTCTTGATGCCGCCTAAGCCAAAACGGATACCCTTGTCCGTGGTCACGAACTCCCAGTTGCTTTCGTTGATTTCCGGGGAAAGGATGGGAACATCGTTGGCCCGGCATTCGGCGATGTGCTGGACGACCTTGTCCATGTTGTTCAAATCCAGAGTCAGGTTGGCGGCCATGAATTCCTTGAAATAGTGGCACTTGAGATAGGCCGTCTGATAGGCCACCAAGGCATAGGCCGCGGCATGGCTCTTGTTAAACCCGTATTCGGCGAACTTCTCCATCAGGGAGAACATCTCGGAAGCGATCTCCTTGGACACGCCCTGCTTCAACGCCCCTTCGACAAAAATGTCGCGGTGCTTGGCCATCTCCTCGGCCTTCTTCTTGCCCATGGCGCGCCGCAAGAGATCGGCCTTGCCCAGCGAGTAGCCTCCCACGGCCTGGGCGATCTGCATGACCTGCTCCTGATAGACGATGATGCCGTAGGTCTCTTTGAGGATGGGCTCCAGGATAGGATGCAGGTATTCGATCTTTTCACGGCCGTGCCGGCGTTCGACATAGGAGGGGATGAGGTCCATGGGGCCCGGACGGTACAGCGCCACGGCCGCGATGATGTCCTCGAACTTGTCGGGCCTGAGCTGCCTGAGCATCTGGCGCATACCCGAACTTTCCAGCTGAAACACGCTGGAGGTGTCGCCGTCGCCGATGAGCTTGTAGGTAGGCTTGTCGTCCAGCGGGATGATGCTCAAGTCGAGCGGGGCCCCTCGGGCCGCCAGGATTTCAAGCGTCTTGTGAATCACGGTCAGGGTCTTTAAACCCAGGAGGTCGAACTTGATCAGACCGATGCGTTCCAGCCGCGTCATGTCGTACTGGCTGATCGGCATGCCCTTCTTGTCCACATAGACGGGGACATGGTCCGTAATGGGCTTGTCGTCCGAGATGACCACGCCGCCGGCATGCACCGAGGCGTGTCTGCTCAAACCTTCCAGCGCGCGCGCGATCTCGATCAGCCGGCCTACCTGGGGCTCTTTCTGGGCCAGATCCTTGAGCCGCGGTTCCTCCTTAAGGGCCTTGTCCAGGGTCATTTTGAGGTCATTGGGAATCAGTTTGGCGATTGCATCCACTTCGGAATAACTCATGCCCTGTACCCGGCCCACGTCGCGCAGAACCGCGCGCGCCTTCATATTTCCGAAGGTGGTGATCTGGGCCACGTACTCTTTGCCGTAGCGGTTCTTGACGTACTCGATGACCTCGTCGCGGCGCTCCTGGCAGAAGTCCACGTCGATATCCGGCATGCTCTTGCGTTCCGGGTTTAAGAAGCGCTCGAACAGAAGATTCCAGCGGATGGGATCGATGTCGGTTATCCCTAAGCAAAAGGCCACCAGCGACCCGGCGGCACTGCCGCGGCCAGGGCCGACCGGGATGTTGTGCGACTTGGCGAAGTTGATGTAGTCGGCCACGATCAGGAAGTAGCCGGGGAATCCCATGGACTTAATGACCTCCAGCTCTTCGGCCAGACGCTCGCGGTAACCATCCGGCACCGTTTCCATCCTGGCGGCCAGACCCTGCCAGGCCTGCGCCTCGATGACGTCTTCCAACGACTGGCCCTGGCTGGGGAAAACCGGGAAGTAGTATTTGCCCTTGGGAATTTCCACGTTGCAGCGCTGGGCCACCTCGGCGGTGTTGGAGATGGCCTCGGGGAGATAGGCAAAGGCGGCCGCCATCTCCTGCGGGCTCTTGAGATAGATCTGATCCGTGCCGAAGGTCATGCGGTCCTTATCGTGCAGGGTATTCTGGGTCTGGATGCACAAGAGTGCCTCATGCGCCTTGGCGTCGGATGCGTTCAAGTAGTGGCAGTCATTAGTAGCCACCAGGGGCACGCCGTGCTTACGTGCCACCTCGACAAGGTGGGGGTTGACCTGGTTCTGATCGTCCAGGCCGTTCTCCTGGATCTCAACATAAAAACGTCCGTCAAACGTCTTGAGGTAAAAGTTCAGCGCCTCGTTGGCCCGCTCCGTATTGCCGCGTAAGAGCCAGAAAGGTATCTCGCCCTGCAGACAGGCGCTCATGGCGATCAAGCCGGTATTCAGCTCGGCCAGCGTCTTATGGTCGACGCGCGGCTTGTGGTAGAACCCGCGCTCATGCCCCAGCGACACTAGGCGCATGAGGTTCTGATACCCGGCATAATCCTCGGCCAGCAGGATCAGGTGGTAATAGCGGGGCAGGCCGGGCTGGGCTTCCTTGACCTCCATATTGCCGGGCGCCACATAGACCTCGCAGCCGATGATGGGTTTGAGGCCGGCGTCACGGGCCTTGTCGTAGAATTCGACCGCGCCGAACATGACGCCGTGATCGGTGATGGCCACGGCTTCCTGGCCGAAGGACTTGGTGCGCTCGATCAGGTCGGCGATGCGGATGGCACCGTCCAAGAGACTGTACTGGGTATGGCAATGCAGGTGGACAAAGCTCATGGCCGTCTACCCGCGGTTTTACGATTCCAGTTTGTAGTTCGGCGACTCCTTGACGATGATGACGTCATGCACGTGGGATTCCTTCAAGCCCGCCGTGGTGATCTTCACCATACGGGCGTTCTTCTGCAGCTCCTTGATGCTGAGGCATCCGGTATAGCCCATGCCGGCCCGTAAGCCCCCGATCAGCTGATAGACGTTTTCCGAGATCCGGCCGCGATACGGCACCCGGCCCACGATGCCTTCGGGCACGAGCTTCTCGAAATCGCTGACATCGCCCTGGAAATAGCGGTCCTTGGAGCCCGACTTCATGGCCTCGAGCGAGCCCATGCCGCGGTAGGCCTTGTAGGTGCGTCCCTGGTAGATGATAAGCTCGCCGGGCGCTTCGTCGGTGCCGGCGAAGAGCGAACCGATCATGACCGTGGAGGCACCGGCCGCCAGGGCCTTGGTAAGATCGCCGGAGAACTTGATGCCGCCGTCGGCGATGATCGGGACCTCATGCTTGCGGGCCGCCGTGGCGCAGCGCAGGATGGCCGTGATCTGGGGCATGCCCACGCCCGCCACCACGCGCGTGGTGCAGAACGAACCCGGCCCCACGCCCACCTTGATGCCGTCGGCGCCGGCCGCGATTAAATCGAGCGTGGCCTCCTCGGTCACCACATTGCCGGCAATGACCTGTATCGATGGGTACATGGTCTTGATGGTCTTGACGCTCTCGATGACGGCCATGGAATGACCGTGCGCGCTATCCACCACCAGCACATCCACCCCGGCCTTGACCAGGGCATGCACACGTTCCTCGTCCCTGGGCAGGATACTGACCGCGGCGCCCACCAGGAGCCGGCCGCGAGAATCCTTGGCCGAGTTCGGGTAGCGCTCGGCCTTCTCGATATCCTTGATGGTGATCAATCCTTTGAGCCGGTAGTCATCGTCCACGACCGGCAGCTTCTCAATCTTGTACTGGTGCAGGAGTTTGCGGGCCTCCTCCAGGGTGATCTCGCCCTTGACCGTAATGAGTTTTTCCTTGGTCATGGCATCGCGGATGAGCTTATTCATATCGGTCTCGAAACGCAGATCGCGGTTGGTTAGGATGCCGACCAGCTTTCCTTCCACGGTGATGGGCACGCCCGAGATATGGTAGTGCCGCATGAGGTCCAGGGCTTCGCCGATCTTACGGTCCGGTCCCATGGTAATGGGGTCCACGATCATGCCGCTCTCGGACTTCTTGACCTGGTCTACTTCCACGGCCTGCATCTCGGGCGTCATATTCTTGTGAATAATACCGATGCCGCCTTCGCGGGCCATGGCGATGGCGGTGTTGGCCTCGGTGACCGTATCCATGGCCGCGCTTAAAAGCGGCATGCTCAGACGGATGCCTTTGGTAAGGTTGGTGGTGATATCGACGCTGCCGGGCAATACATCAGACTTGGCCGGCAATAAGAGGACATCGTCGAAGGTCAAGGCCTCATCTATGATCCTGTGCATGGTGAACTCCCTTTAAAACATCCGGTATTCGAGCCGTACCGTCCGTAGCGACCCTCCTCCGGTTTTGAGTGACTGCGGCGCATAGCCGTCCAGAAACCGGCCGGCGAGCTCAAAGAATCCCAGCTGTTCAGCCGGTTGCACGATACGCGGCTCGCCGGTTATTCCGGCTAAACGTTTGGCCTCTTCCAGGGCCTGGTCATACCCCCCGAGCCGGTCGATCAATCCCAGTTTCTGTGCCTGCCTTCCGGTATAAATCCGGCCGTTGGCCAGCTCGCGCACCTTATCGAGCGGCAGCCGCCGGCCTTTGGCCACGGCCTCCACGAACTGGTCGTGCGAATCATCAATGACATCCTGGAAATAGGCGCGCTCGGCCTCGGTCATGGGCCGAAAAGGCGAACCTGCGTCCTTTAAACTCCCGGAGGTGATGCTCCCGGCCTTGATGCCCAGCTTGGCGATGCCCTCACTGAGATCCACGAACTCCATCATCACGCCGATGCTGCCGGTCAAGGTGCCGGGCAGGGCATAGATCGTATCCGCGGCGCAGGCTATGTAGTAGGCCCCGGAAGCGCCCAGGGCTCCCATGGATACGATGATCGGCTTCTTGCCCTTGAGCTTTAAGAGCCGCTGGTAGATCTCCTGCGAAGGCCCGACGATGCCGCCGGGGCTGTCGATGCGCACCAGGACCGCCTTGATGGACTCGTCATCCTCATATTTCTTGATGGTCTCGAGGCTATCCAAGGAACTCGTGATCCCACCCTCGACCTTGATGAGACCGATGGCGGGCTTCTGGAGCTCCCTGTACGTCTTGACGCCCCACACCGCGAGGATGATCAAGATAATGACAAGACCTGTGATCTTGGTTCTCTTCTTCATCCCTGTTAGACCGTTACCCTTAGGCTATTTCTGACGTTTGTTACGCATCATCCTAGTGTTTCTATAGTATAAGAGCAGGGTCTTGTCCATACCCCGCGTGTACAACCGCCGCTTTCGAGAAAAGTCTGACTACGCGCCCACAATTTCGAGGCCGACGGACGTCGTTCGTAAAGGATCCTTCTGACCATCCGAGCCTTGCCCTATTCTGAAATCAAAAGGGCGCACCGTGGTGCGCCCTTTTGAAGCTAGCTTCTCGATTTGTCCTGCAATTCCTTCAGGAGCTGCCCCAGATTGGTGGCCACCTTGTCGGTGGTCTTAGCTTCCTGCATTACTTTGCGTGTCTGGGCATCCTCCAGGGCCTTGATGGAAAGCCCGATCTTCTTATTCTCCGGGCTCACCCGCAAGACCACGGCCTCGACCTCCTGCCCCACCTTGAGGACTTCGGCCAGGGACTCGATCTTGTCCTTGCTCACCTCGGAGATGTGGATCATGCCTTCCACACCGTGCGCGATCTCCACGAAGGCCCCGAAATCGGTCACGCTGGTGATACGGCCCCGGATGATGCTGCCGGCCGGGTGCTCGTTGGCCACCTGAGTCCATGGATCGGGCTCCATCTGTTTTAAGCCTAAGGAGAATTTCTCATTCTCCGGGTCGATGGTGATAACCTTGGCCTTGACCACATCGCCCTTTTTGAAGAGCTCCTTGGGATTCTTTGTCTTGGGGTCCCAGGACAAATCGCTCATGTGGATCAGCCCATCGACATCGATGGTATCATCCACGCTCACGAATACACCAAAGTCCGTGACATTCTTAACGCGCGCCTGGACCACCGCGCCCTCGGGATAGCACTGCCGCAGCAGTTCCCAGGGATTGGGCGTGGTCTGCTTCAAGCCCAGCGAGATGCGGCGATCGTTCTGATCCACGCCCAGAATCTGCACCTCGATTTCATCGGCTTCCTTCAAAAGCGATGAGGGGTGGCGCATCTTCTTGGTCCAGAACATCTCCGAAATATGCACCAGGCCTTCCACTCCCTCTTCCAACTCGACGAAGGCGCCGTAATTGGTGATGGATGTGACCTTGCCCTTAACGCGTTTGCCAATGGGGTAACGGTACTCGATCCCTTCCCACGGGTCTTTGGTGAGCTGCTTCAAACCCAGCGAGATCTTCTCGGTTTCCGGGTCGAACTCAATGACCTTGACGTCGATCACCTGGCCCGAGGCCACCTTGTCCTTGGGATCCTTGAGCTTGCCCCAGGACATATCCGTGATATGTAAGAGTCCGTCGATGCCGCCGATATCCACGAAAGCGCCGTAGGCCAGGATATTCTTGACCGTACCCTTGACCACATCGCCCTTCTTGATGGTCGCCAGGAGGACCTTTTTCTTCGCTTCGCGCTCTTTCTCCAGAACCTCGCGGTGCGAAACCACAACGTTGTTCTTTTTGCGGTTATATTTAATGACCGTCACATCGATCTTGGCGCCGATCATCTTCTCCATCTCGGCTTCAGGAACGGGATTGATGCCCACATGCGAGCTGGGCAGGAACGCGGGAATCCCGATATCGACCATCAGCCCACCCTTGATGCGCTGCGTTACGCGTCCGGGCAGAGGCGTCTTGTCCTGGTATACCGCGATGATATCGTCCCAGATCTTTAAGGAACGGGCTTTTTCAACGCTCAATCTGATAATGCCACGGCCGGGATTGAATGATTCCACCAGCACCTCGACCTCGTCGCCGATGCCGATGTTGATGGTGCCGTTCTCATCGATGAATTCCTTGATCGGGGCCTGGCCTTCGACCTTGCGGCCGATATCGATCATGATCTGTTCGGCGCCCACCTGAACCACGGTGCCTTTGATCACGGTGCCAACCGAGACATGCCGGCCTAAGGTTTCTTCATACAACGCTTCCAGATCGGATTTTTCCTTCTTTTCACCCTCCCCTGTCGTCTCAAGGTTCTGGTCTGTTTTCACGTCTTCTGCACTAAACATCCTACGATACCCCCAATGTCCTTTAAGTTGGCATCCTATACAATATAGATATTGAAAAAACAAGACCTGGTTTTTAGTCCAGCGGATTTGGTTTTTTGCGGGATGACGGGTCCTTCAAGGCCTTGTCTAGTTCATGGAAGAGATCCGGCTTGGCCGGGCCCTTTTTGATGAGACTTTCCAACTCCTGGAGTTTGGATTCCTTCTGGGCCTTCAGGCGCTGCACCTCGTCCTGCATGGCCGGGGCGGCTTCCTCATGCGGCAGGGTGTCGATTTTCAAGTGATCGCCAAGAATGAAGCGCTCCTCAATGCCGCTCTTGATGACGTTCACGATGCCCAGTTCCTCAAGCCGTCGCGAGATACGGGAGGCCTCATCCGCGGCCAGCGCCAGAAGCGTGGCGATCTCGCTTAAGACCGGCGGCCGCTGATGGAGATGCTCGAGGACGCGTATGGCGGCCACGAAACAGTGGGCCTTGGCGTACATACCTTCTGCTTTCATAGTGTTTATTTATAGGAGAAAGCCGCGCACGATGCAATAAATATTCAAGAATAGCGTTGACATCTCCGATAAAAAGGCCAGATATACATACTAACTGTCATAAAAGGAGGGTCTGATTTGAAGAAAACGATACCCTTACTATTGGCGTTGTCCATTCTGTGCCTGCCCGCCATGTATCTTAGGGCCCAGGATGAAGAGGTGGTGCATACGGTCAAGAAAGGCGACACCCTCTGGGACATTTCGAACAAATACATGAAAACCCCCTGGAGCTGGCCGCTGATCTGGGCTAATAACGAGACCATCACCAATCCACACCTGATCTATCCCGGAGACAAGGTCATTATTACATACAAGGACGGGGCCTACCAGATAACCATCGTACCCGCCAACGGAGGTGAGTCAAGGTCCTTTACACTTAAGGAAATAGCGGATCAGACCGGCAAGACCATGGTACTGTCGCCCAACTACGCCTG
>JBDKSM010000144.1:0-6865 GCA_039680665.1 Syntrophaceae bacterium
GGGAGATTTTGCATGCAAGGAGTTCAGAAAAGAAGCATTGAGGATCTCTGCCATCCGTGGCATCATGAAGGTTCACGAAGGGATCCTCGAGGCAAATCCCATTACGATGAAGATCTTTGGTGGAGACGGCCGGGGGAGCATCGGCGTGAATTGCGCGGGTAATATTCCGGGTTACACCCTGAATTTTACGGTAACAAAAGTACGGTTCGAGGAGCTGCTGGGGGCTTTCAAACAGAAGAAATCCGTCCACGGCGAGCTCGTTCTGAAATGGCGTCTTGCCATGCAAGGCAAAAATGCCGCGGCAATGACCCGGACGGCACAGGGGAATCTCGTGCTTGACGGGCAGGATCTCCTTTACCAAGGCATCGATATCGACCGCATGCTGGAGAAGTACGAAAAGAGCACAAACATCAGCTTGATCGATATAGGGGGCGTTCTCCTTGCCGGCCCTCTGGGCCTGGCGGTAACCAAGGGCTATGACTATGGCAGCGCCTACTGGGAATCCCGGGGAGGCCAGAGTGCGATCAAGAAACTCATTTCCCGTTGGACGGTAAAAAACGGGGTGGCCGAGGCCAGTGATGTTGCCTTATCGACCGGCAAGAACAGGGTTGCCCTGAAAGGGCGGCTGGATTTTGTCAGAGAACGCTTCGATGATGTGACCGTGGCCGTGGTGGACGAAAAAGGATGTGCGCTCCTTAGCCAGCACATTCATGGCCCCTTCCGGCATCCCGTCATCGAGCAGATAAACCTCCTGAGATCGATAGCAGGCCCAATCATCAATCTCTACCAGAAGACGGAGAAATTGCTTGGAGTCGGAGAGTGCCAGATCTTCTATACCGGGGCTTTGAAACACCCTTAATAGGGGGTTCCCCTATCATTTCCTAAGGACCATTCCCATACATCATGGACATATGCGGGCACCTCCGAGTTTGACTATCGCAGGTCCACAGTTAAATAGCTCGCAAATCAAAATAGTCAAGGACCCTACTTTTAATAACTGGGGGCACGACAGCTTTGACGGTGTATCATTTCACCAGCGATGACTCAGGCGGATGCCGAAATATGAATAACCCATCTCCGGCTGGATAGTCCAACCTTTGTACGGCCGGGTAACCAGGTAGCTGCTCAGGATGCCGATGGCCGCGCCACCGATCACGTCGATTGTATAATGCTGCCCGGCCTCAACCCGGCTGTAAGCCACAAACGTTGCGAGAGCGTACGCTGGTACGCCGTACTCCCATCCGTAACGCTTGCGCATGAACTCAGCCGAGGTGAAGGAAATGGTAGCATGTCCCGACGGGAATGATTGGTTCTCACCATTGGGGCGCGTCTTATCAATGGCGAATTTAAGGGCAAAAGTCATGCCCATGGCGAGGGCCGCTGACTCACCTAACTCCCAAGTTCCCTGGCAATCTTTAAAGCCGAGGGTCAGACCAGCGGCGGCGATAGGTAAGGCATAACCCAAAACATTACCCGTTGATTCAATACGATCGTACGCTTGAACGTCGAGTGCGGCTATGGGGCCGAACAGCGTTACCAACAGTGAAATGGCAATCCGGAGTATACGATGCCTCACTCCTGCTCCAGACGGCGAGTCCACTTGCCCGGATCAGCGGCTCTCATCGCCAGGCCACTCGATGGCGCCGAACTTGGCGTCGCCAAGCCATGTGTACACGAGGCCGACGGTTCCCGCCGTCTGGTGAGAGTCGGCCCGGTCAGGATACTGCGCGTTCCGGATAGACGCAATGTACATGATCCCGAGGGCGTGACGGTCGTACACGCGAACGGTAAAGCCCATGTTCAGGCGGTCGATGGTCTCCCTTCCCCCCGGGTCGCCGCCACCCCTGCCGGTTATATAATACGTGCGTCCGGTTAAGTCGAACATAGCCCGGTCGCCAAGAATGAGGCGGAGCGCGATGAGCCCCTGCGGGGCGACGCCGTAGTGGTAGTCGCGTTCACCCTCAGTCTGGGTGGCATTACCGGCCGCAGCGTAACCGACACCCCCGAGGACCGAGCCCTGGAGCGCCACCGCGCGCGCGAGCCACCATTGATAGGTCGTACCGAGAGAGACGGAGGTGCTTGAGACGCGGAAGATATGCGGCGATAGATAGTCATAGCCGCCATAGAGACCCCATATCCCGCAATAAGAATTACCGACCGCGTAGTCCGTTCCGATGAGGAGGCCGCGGATCATGATGTTTTCAACAGGGTTATCCGTGTTGCCCAGCGTGGTCAATTCAAAATGGAAGTAGTCGAAAGGACGTGTGTAGCTATAGCCGGGTTTTCCGGGGAGCCCGTAGGCCATCATGAAGTCCCCGGTCGCCTCGGTCCTGCTGTTACTGGCAATAGTGTCGCCCCGGCCGCTCAGGTGCGAATTCAGACTTACACCGAACCGCAGGCGCCAGAAGAGCGCCGGATCATGGCTCGGAAATACGGGCATGAACCGGTTGCCGAAGGTAAGGCGATTGAAACCCGTGGACGGCGAAATCATCGCCGCGCCCAGCTCGCGCCAGAGCCCAGGTTTGCCGCCATCGCCCTCAAGCACCAGGCTGGCCATCCGAAAAAGCGCCTCCCCGAAAAAGCTCCCGGCAATGCCGCTGGCGATCTGGTCATTGTAGGATGGTTTCGTAGTCTCCCCGGCCGTTTCCCAGAGCAAGCTGCCCGCGTTGTCGTAGAAGAACGCCTGCCAGTAATTGAGGCCCGCCGATCGCGCAAAGCCATGGTACACAGAGCCCTGATACGGATGGTTGAACTGGTTCATGGCAAAGGCGTCCGTGTCGACCCCCCAGCCCCCGTGGAAGACGTGGTCCCGGAAGGTTGACAGATTTGTGTCGTAGGTTTTTCCCCCATCCTCATTCACCTCGTTGGGGTAGGCGTGCCGGTCATACCTGTTAAGGAGCAGGATGAAGGCCGGGATCTCCAGGGCTGGGATCAGGTAGCTCTTGCCGGCCCCTGTCTCCCAAGACAGGCTCTGTGTCGTCTCCTCGGGCTTTTCCTCCAACCGTGCATTCCCGCCCATAGAGAGATTTACGGTCCGGTTCGGGGTCATATCGGAAAGCAACCTCATATCCGGTGCCGGCAGTTTGTTTGAGAGATCCTTTACGGAACCCGAGATGCCGCCTCCTTGGGCAAAGGCCCAGCTGCTAAAAGAGATCACCACGCCCATAAGGAACACGGTAATGATCATCGGCTTGAATGTTTTGCTTGTGCCTTTCATGGTTTCTCCTTGTGAACTCCACCGCCTTCAAAAAAGCCTGTGCTAGGATCATGTGCCCTGACAAGTACAGATGCACCCGGTCAGAGGCCAGCACCCTCGGATGAACCTCCTTCAGGACACACGCGAACGCCGCCTGCGTATCTACCAAGATGGCTTGATATTGAACGGCCAACCGGCGCACCACCGCCCCATACCGATCCATCATCGCCCGCATGGGGTCCGCCCGGTTGGGTTCGATGAAGAAGGGGGTCATAAGCACCATTCCCTTTAGTTGAGGCCGCGTCATGCGGATCAGACGCTCCAAGGTAGCGGCGTACTCGTTAATAGAGACATACCCCTCCGTTTGCACGTGGGTATCGAACTGAGGCCAGACATCGTTGATGCCGATCAAAATAGAGAGCCAATCGGGTTTTAAGTCCAGTACATCTTCTTGCCAGCGGGCAGCCAGATCATGTACGTTATTGCCGGAGGTGCCCATATTGAGGATGCGGATGTGCCGCTGGGGGCAGGTGGCGCTGAGCAGCGCATGGATGAGGCTGACATAGCCGTCACCGAGGTCATTGCCGACTGCTTCGGCAATAGGGCGAAGGCGGCCGCAATCCGTGATTGAATCACCGATCATGAGTAGGGTGCTGTTGGGATGGATCTTCATGCGTCCAGTGTCGCCCGCACTTTTTTTAGAAGTTCTCTGGGCGTAAATGGTTTCTGGATGAGCGTCAGACCTTCTTCAAGGATAACCTCCTGGTGTATCTTATCAGCCGTATAACCGCTCACAAAAATCACCTTTATTTCCGGCCGCATCTTTTTTATTGCTTCATAGACTTCCTGGCCGCTCTTCCTGGGCATGATCATGTCGAGCACGGCCATCCGGATCTTGTCTTTATGCTCTGCAAACTTCTGGATAGCATCTTCTCCATCTTCCGCCAGAATGATCTGGTAGCCATATTCCTCGAAAATGGTCTGGAAGAGCCCTCGTATGGTTTCGCTATCCTCGGCTACCAGGATGGTTTCCGTTCCGCGCGGCAGTTCCTCCGGGGAGGTCGCCAAGTGCACACCTGTCTCTTCACTCCCGCTTGCGATCAACGGCAGATAGATCCTGAATGTCGAACCTTTGCCCGGTTCGCTGTAAAAATTGATATACCCGTTATGCTGCTTGATAATCCTGTATACAATGGAAAGCCCAAGGCCGGTGCCCTTTTCCTCCGCTTTGGTCGTGAAAAAGGGATCGAATATGTTTTTCTGTGCTTCGGCAGATATTCCGAGGCCGGTATCCGTCACCGCAACGAGCGCATATGACCCGGGCACACCGTATCCATGCAAACGAATGAATGCGTCGCCTAATGTAATGGCGCTTGTCTCTATCGTAAAATAACCGCCGCTCGGCATGGCATCGCGCGCATTGGTCGCAAGGTTCATGATGACTTGCTCTATCTGACCGGCATCGGCATTGACGACCAATGGGTTTTCAGTGCGGGATGTCTTCAGTTCAATGTCTTCGCCCATGATCCTTTCCAGAAGCCTTTTCACCTGCTGCACGACTTCATTCATATCCACCGGTTTAGCGTTGATGACCTGTTTTCTGCTGAATGTAAGGAGGCTGTGGGTCAAATGCGTCGCCCGGTCCGCCGCGGCAAGTATCTGCTCCAAATTCGCCCGTAATGGGTCGTCTTGCCTCATCTTCAAGTTCATTATGCCGCTATAACCGACGATTGCCGAGAGAATATTGTTGAAATCGTGGGCAATGCCGCCTGCGAGCAATCCAATCGCTTCCATCTTCTGGGAATGGCGGAGCTGATCCTCAAGTACGTTTCGTTCCGTGATGTCTCGAATGTTGCATTGCGCCAGCCTTGCCCGGTCGACGAGATAGATATCCGTTTCGATAGCCTGCCCGGACTTGGTTTGTACCGGAACATCGGTGTAATTAAGAATGCCGTTCTCGTTCAATTTCCGCATGATGGTTGGAAAATCCCCTTGCTCAAGCATCACACCGATATCCTGAAGCCTTTTTCCCAAGCATTCCTCTGAGGAATAACCCAACATCTTCAGCGCGGCCGGATTCGCGTGGGTTATATGCCCCCCGTTTTTTTCAAGGAGCATGATGCCGTCCTGGGCGGTCTCAAAAAGACGCCGGTAACGCTCTTCGGATTCCGACAAGAGACTCTCGAGTCGTTTGTGCTCGGTAATGTCGTTTCCAATACAAAGAATCTCGGTAACGTTTCCGGACGCATCGCGAATGGCCCGGTTCGTCCAGGCTACCCATACCCGTTCACCATTCCGGCGTATGTTTTCATTCTCATTATTGATGTATTTTTGTGGATTTGTTCTGATATCTTTCATCATGGAATCAAGATCACGGCCGCTTGATTCTTCTTCCGGTACGATAGTGCCTACAACGCTGCGGCCGAGTATCTCTTCTTCGGAAAACCCAAAGAACTTCTGCGCAAACTCGTTGAAAAAGAGAACCCTGCCATCCGGGTCCATGCTTATGATCATGCTGTTTGCATGCTGGACAAGCTCTTGATGTTTGGCCTCGGTTACTGTCAGGGTTTTTTCAACCTTTTGACGCTCTGTTATATCCTCCGCAATATCGGCCGACATATTCCCTGCTATTGATTTTCTCAGCAAGGCATTTTCCGAGCGTAATCCCGTCAGTTCATAGTGGAGTTGCTTTCTTGTCTTCTCGTCATCGTTCATAAGGTCGCCCATTAAACACCCAGGAGCGTAGTTGTCCTTTCCCAGGGGTTCTTATACCTTTTCCTTGCCCTCTCCGCTGAAGGGGATCTCGAGTTCATAGACACCATATTCCAGGTGGGTTTTGACGGGGTGCCCGGTCTTGGAGAACACCTTCATCATGTGGTTGTTCTCGGCCAGGACATCGGCCGTGAATCCTTTGATATTCTTTTCTTTGGCTATGCGGACCAGGTACTGGAGGAGAAACGTGCCGATGCCCCGGTTCTGCCAATCCTGGTGCGTGGTAAAGGCGACCTCGGCAAAGTTGGTATGCGGATCACGGATGTATTGCCCGATGGCCACGATCTGCTCCCTGCTCTCGGGCTCTTCTTTGCCCGTAACCGCGGCAATGGACATCTTGTCGGTGTAGTCAATGGCCGCCATAGGCATGGCAACCTTGTGGGAAAAAGACTTGAGGCTCTGGAAGAACCGGGTATAAATGTCCTGATCCGGGAGGGCATAGATCTCATCCTGGATGGCCCGTTCATCCGTGGCCTTTACCGGTCGGAAGAAGATCTCGGTTCCTTGCTTGTCGGTCCAGTAGGTTTCGTATTCCTTCGGATAGAGCACCACCGGCAGGGTCTGATCCTTATAAATGTAGCCCTGTTTCTTAGCCGCCTCCAGCAGTTCCGCGCGGAAGTCGGGATGCGCTATATTGATCAGCATCATGACCCGCTCCCGTATGGATTTTCCATGCACATAGGCAATCCCGTATTCCGTGACCACATAATGGATATCTCCCCGGGTGACGACCACGCCACTGCCGGCAGAGAGATACGGCACGATCCTGGACAGTTTCCCATCGTCCGTGGTGGATGGCAGCACCATGATGGATTTCCCGCGCTTGGACATGGCGGAACCCCGCATAAAATCCACCTGTCCGCCGATGCCGCTATAAAATTCAAAGCCTAAAGAATC